>CAZJTM010000081.1:0-24251 GCA_964548925.1 uncultured Verrucomicrobiota bacterium
CAGCAGGGGATCGCGGCGCAACGGCAACTCGCCGCTTGAGACGCTGGGAAGAATCAGTTAGAGAAATGCCCCCAGAAACGGGACGAGGGGGGCCAGGCCGCGTGGCGACACGCCCTTGGGTTCCTTCGTTTCCCAGGGGGCTTGGGTAACAGGACTTTGGGCGCAAGGAAGCGCGCTTCGCTCCGCTGCCGGGTAACAGTTACTTCTGGCGCACTACGCGATGGCGGAGCGGCTTGGCGAGAGCCGCCCCGCTTGGCACCTGAGCTCGAGCCTAATGTCGCTCGAGCCGGAAGAACTGCTTGCTGCCGCTCCCCGTGACGGTCTGCGTCCAACGTCCGTTGAACGAGATGGCGGAACCCGAGGCCGGCTGCCAATTCGATGTTTCAAGGCCACCGCTGACCTGGAGTCTGTAACTCGCGCCAAAGGTCATCCAACTCAGCGTGACCGTTGCCCCAGCCACGGCATCCACTCTCAGTGCCGGTGGCACGTCAGCGCCGGCGACAAAGGACTCCTTGAACATCAGCACGCCGTCGCGTCCGTTGCCCGTCATCTCGGCGGTGGTGCCATCCAGCGGATAGTAAGCGACCAGGCCCGGTTCATTGCCCACCAACGGTCCAGTGAAGCTGTCCGGAATTTCCTGCGCCGTGCGGGCCCGGTTCCAGAACCGGAGGTCGTCAATGTCGCCGTTGAACGGCGGATAGCCCCCGCCGACGAATCCGACCCAGATGGGGCCGTTGGCCCGCGCGAGTAAACCCGTGGCAGTAGCAGCCGCGTTCAATTGCCCGTCCACATAGAGGCAGAGATTGCTCTCGCCGCCTGCGGCGTCGTAGGTCAAGGCAACATGATGCCAGACGCCGTCACGGATGCCGTCGCCGCTGCCTGTCAGCGTGAAGGTGTTGGTGTTCTCCATGCCCACCGTGGCCGAAAACCAGCGCCGGCCATACGAACCGTCGCCGTCCACTTGGAGGGTGATGGGGGCATAACCGGACTCGACATCCTGCAGGAGAAAGTAGGATGAAACCGGTCCGCCGCTGAACCGCACCCACATTTCAACCGTGCAGGCACTGGAGAACTGGAGCGCGGGAGCAGCCGGCACCTGAAGGCTGTCGCAGCGCTGCTGGTCCACCGGACTGTCGGGGTAATCCCAGCGGTATTCCATGTGCAGCCCCAGGTTGGTCGCAGCGGGTGCCGGCGGCGCGCCGTGGCGGCGGAGCAGTATGTCGGTATCATTCTGGTAGTAGCTGGCACTCCACGTGAGCAAGAAGGCGTGCTCGTTGGCCACAGCAGCTTGCGGGGGAGAATGCCAGTAGGGCAGCGACCAAAAGGTGCCCAGATGGATGGCGGGGTGGAAGGTCTGGCCGCCATCACTGGAACGCGTGTATAGATCGCCACACCAGGACACATGCACCGCCCGCCCGTCCACGCTCAGCGGGTCAATGATCAGGATCGGCTTCTCCCACCCGGACGGTTTGAGCGTGGCACTGCCCGCCGCCAGGTCGCGCGGTGGAGCGAACGTGGCGCCGAAGTCCTGCGAGGCGCGGAACAGTGCCTGGTTCCCGGAATGGCTCAGGACATAGACATTGCTGCCGCGCGCGGCGACCGCCGCCCACACCCCGCAACTGGCTGTGTACGGCTGATCGGGAGTGGACAAGTTGATCATGGGATCGAACGAAGCGCCCGAATTCGTGGAGCGGACGAAACAGAGGCTGTACAATTCGGGCGTCAGGTTGGTGATCAGGGCGCCCCATGCCGCGTAGATGTTCGGGCCGTCCACCGCCAGGCGCATATTCTCGCAGGCGAACTCCGGCTCGTGGTCTCCGAAGGGATCATGGATGTAGGCGAAATTGGCGCCGCCGTTGGTGGACACCGCCAGCCTCATATACGAACCATGCTGGAAGGACAAGGGATCCGGATGCCGCCACGCCACCGCCACGGTGTCACCGGATTGTTGCACGTCGCCGATGGAGACGCCCATGAATTCCACGAAGGGCAGAACGGTCTTCACGCTGAAAGTGTCGCCGTTGTCCTGCGAATTCAGCGTCGCGGGGGCGGTCCGGAGAATGGAGCCTGGCCAAGGGTCGGTGAAGTAGTAGGTCCAAGTGAACGGGAACACGATGGTCACCTTGCCGCCGCCAGCGGTGACCCAACAACCCGGCCCCGCCGCCTGATCGAAGTTCACGCCGGCCAGCAACCGGCGGGGCTGGAAACTCGCCCCGCCATTGGTCGAGCGGTAGTAATAAACGCCGGTGCTGCCCGACAGATTCGCGACCGCCACCACATGAACGGTCGCGCCATCCACCGCCAGATACGGCGTGGTGTGGACACCTTCCCAGAACTGCGGGGATGTGCTGATCGCTTCCTCCAGCACGATCTTTGACTCGAAGGTCCGGCCGCCATCGAGCGAACGCCGATAACAAAACTGCTCGGGGTAGGGCGATGCGGCGTCGTTAATGCGCACCCACGCGATATGCACCGTGTCCCCCACGGTCACAATCTGCTGATAGCCGTCCTTCCAGCGCACCGGGTCGCCCGGCGCGTTGGTGGAGATAATCTGCCACCACTTCGACACGACGGGGTTGACCGGCAACGCCAGCGTGACATTCAGGCTGGCTTCCAGCAGATCAAAGTTGCCGTTGGCCTCCTTGTCCACGTCGAACCGCACGATCCGCTTCGCATTGCCGGGTAACGTGAGATTCGTGGAGACCAGCGTGGCGTTGCTAATGGACAGGTTGTCCGGTCGCAGCAACAACAGGCGGTTGGTGGCGCCGCTGGTGTCGGTGTAAACGAGGTAGGCCGCGATGGTATTGCCAGCGATGGGCGAGTTGCGCGTGAGCGTCAAGCTGGCGCTCACCGCGGCATTGGCGGCGTTCGAGGTGTTCAAGTCTTGGTTGATCACATTCCCGTAGTAACCGGAAATGTGGAGGTTCACCTGCCCCGGCACCGCGAACAGGTCGAGGCCGCCGGCTGCCGCGGTGACCTGCCAGTGGTTGGATCCCTGGTCGAACGAGTTATTCTGCAACAACTCCACGGCGAACATGGAGGTGGAGGCTGCGACAAACGCAGCCGCAAGGGCGCCTGAGAAAACCAGACGCGGAAGCGTGGGTTTCGGTATATTCACGGGATGATCTGTTTTGTGATTTGTTGTTGTTGTTTGTGGATGAGGAATCCGTCACCGATGCGCAGCCGGAAGAAGTGCGGGGTGTGCCCCGCAGGAAGCGCGACTGTAGCGCGGTCTCCCTCCAGCACGATGACCGTGTTAGTCACCGTCTCCCACAAGCCGTCATTCAAAACAGAGCAGCTTTCGAGCACCGGGTTAAGCACAGCGGCTGGCCAGGAAAGGGTCAGCGTCGAATTGGATAAAACGCCCCGCAAGTGGGGCCGCCCGCCCTCGGCCACATGGAGATTCTCCACTTCGCCTTGCGAGAGGCTGCGGTTGAAGAGGCGCACTTCGTCAATCAGCCCCTGAAAAAAACCCTGACGCACTTGCGATCCGCCCCGGATCACGGCGCCGATGAGCAGCGGGTCCGGTTCCCCATCCCCGTTCGTGATATCCCCGTCCGTGGTGATATCCAGATTCGTCGAAGCCACCAACTGGCCGTCCACGTACAGGCGAAGTTGGTGGTCGGCCACATCGCGCATCATCGCAAGCTGATGAAACAGGCCGTCGGCGACCACGACGCCGCGCGCGGTCAGCGGGACGGCGTCAAGGCACTCGGGGTTCTGGTTGCGAAGGTACGCGACCGGTTGCCCTTCCGAAAGGGACAGGTTGTAAAGGGAGGCTGAGACGCAGGAAGGACAAGCTCCGCCGCAATCGTACTTGCTCACGATTGTGCCCGAGAGATTGGTGGTCTGAATCCAAGCCGTGAGCGTGAAGGAGTTGGTGCGCGGATCGAGCGTTGGATCATCCGGCACTTGGACGTAGCTGGTCTGGCCATCGAACACGAAGGCCGAGCCGACTTGGCCGAGCGAAGTGGTCGCGCCGCCGACAAAGTTGCCGTGATTAACCCCCGTGCTGTCGGTCGCGTTGCCCTCGGCCCGCCACCAGCTCACCAGCCCGGAAGTGACGGGCACCGAAAGTGCCGCGATGAAACGCACTTCCGACATTCCCACATAGGCAAGGCCGCCGTTCCAGTTGTTCGTGATGGTGAACTGAACATGGCGGGCAAGGCCGGTGAAGGAATATAGCTCACCGGTGTAGCTTTCCGCGCCCGGTGCGCAATGGAAGTAACCATCGGCGTTCAACCCCTGCACTGTCACGGGGGCGAAGTTCGTACCATCGAGCGAGAGACCAATGGTGGCGGATCGGACGCCCCGACCGGGATCGGTCGCCTGGTTGTGATTCCAAAGACGCATGCCTTGCAGCAGGTAGTTATGGCCAAGGTCGAAACGAATCCAAGCCGGGTTGGGCGGGTACAGCGGAGCGTGCCAATGCTCGTTCCCGTTGCCATTGGCATGCGCTGGCCATGCGGTGGGGACGGGCTTTCCGCTTGTGACCCAGTCCGTACCGCCACCGAGGAGGCCGGCTCCGTTCCAAGCGAAAACCTCAAGCGTCACTACCGAATGCGAGCCGGAAGAGGTGGCGCCGACGGGCTGGACCACGAAATCCCCGGCCGCAGCGGCCCGGAACAACAGAGCAATCAAGCCAATCGTCAGCCAGAGGAAAGGTCGCCACCTTGTGCCGTGTGGGATCGGGCGGCTGCAAACGGGACTGCCATCGCCCACGGGCAATAGCCACGCCAGGGCGCCGAGGGGTGTTCGTCGGTTATTCATCAGTCTGGAGGTTTCGTTGTTACTACTCGTTCTCGAAGGCTTGGAAATCGGTTCACGGCTGCTTGACGCGGAAGAACTGCCGTGGCGCGTTCGTCCACGGAAATTCCAATTCCAGCAGACCACCGTCGCCGTGCAACGGCACGCCGTAGTTCGTCCAGGTGCGCAGGTCTTCGGAGACCTGCGCTTGATACTGCAAACCCTCCCCTGACGGCCAAGTGACACGGAGCGCGTCACCCGAGGCCGTCGCGGTGAGTGTGATTTCACGCACGAGCAGGGTGAAGGCGTAGGCGCTCAACATCGGTTGGCCCAGCAACCCGGTGATGTCCGGCCCGATCCGGAACTGCCACACGTCTTCCAATGCCTGATTGGGTTGCGACGGGAACGTGATGCGCCAGGCGTGCCCTGCCACCGCGCGCACAGTGATCTGTTCCTGGGGAATCACGCCACCGGGTCGGGTGATCGCCACGTCTTCTCCGGAAAAGGATTTGGGTTGGATCGCAGCGCTGAAGGTGAGATCGAGGTGCGCCAACGGCGAACCCGCCACGCCGGCGGGTGCATGCGAGGCAATCCGCAGCGGCGCAAGCGCGTTGGTCACGAATACCGTGCCGGCGTCGCCCGCGACATAGCCCGCCCCACCCGGCGCCATGATCTGAGCGGCCGGGTTAAAGCCCGGCGTGGCGAACGCACAGACCGCGATGCGTCCGCCGCCGCCGCCGCCGCCAACGGTCTGTGTCTTGCCTTTGCCACCCGCTGCCGAAATCGTGCCCGTGCCGGTCAGGTTGCTGGCGACCAGGAACACGCTCCCCCCGGAGCCGCCGCCGGAGTTGTTGCCCGCGCCGTCGTTGCCGTTCGCTTGAATCGAGCCGGCCAAGGCGAGCGTGCCGCCCACTTCCAGGCGAATCGCGCCGCCGCCCGCGCCCCCCGCCCCGCCACTGCCAGCACCGCCCCGACTACCCAGGTCCACCGGCGCCAACGCATCGCCGTAGATCGCGCCGCCCGCCGCGCCCGACTGGCTGCGTCCGCCGGCGCCGCCGTGGCCCGCGCCGCCGCCGCTACTTCCCGCCACGCCCGCGCCCGGCCCTGAATTCGTGCCTTGGGGATAGCCGGTGCCGCTGGCCGTCAGCCTCGCTCCAGACTCCACCAGTGCATCGTTCAGGACAACCAGGTCCAGTCGCGGCGTGCCGCCCAGTTGCGCGAGCACAGCGTTTTGCGCCACGCGCAGCGAACTCACGTTCAAATCCTGCTCCGCGTAAGCCAGCACGTTGGTGGAAACGACAAGTTGGAAAGGCACGGGCGATTTCAACGGCGTCCAGTTGCCCGCGTTGCGGTTGTTGTCCAGAAGCAGCGTGCCCACGGACGCGGTGTTGGTCTTGAAATAGATCGTGCCCGCCCCGCCGTATTGATTTCCGTTGCCACCGTTCGCGGAGACGGTTCCGGTAAACGTGCTGGCGTCGCAGTAAAGCGCCACGCGCCCTCCCGCGCCGCCGCCCGCGAGGTTGTTCGGAGCATTCGCCCCGTTGGCGCTGATCGCGCCGCTGCCGGTAAGCGTGCCGGCCGTGAGATACACACTGCCGCCCGCGCCACCCCCCGGATACCGGTTGTAGGAAACCTCGGGAGTCAACCCGTCCGCCCGCAAGAAACCGTCCACGCGCAAGGTGCCGGCCACGAGCAACTGGATCGCCCCACCGCCGGCTCCACCCCGGCGACTACCACCATCCCCTCCGGCACTGCCCAGCGCGACAGGCGCGAGCATGTCGCCGTAGCTGCCGCCCCCGGTCGCTCCGCCGGAGGCCACGCCGCCCAAGCCGCCATGGCCCCCGCCGCCGCCGAAATCGCTGGCGCTGCTCCCGACGCCAGGGCCGGAATTATCATCCTGCGAATAACCGTGTCCATCCGCCGAAATCTCCCCGCCGCTCGACACGATCAAATCACCGTCCACCTCCAACCGCCAGTTGCCTCGCAGCGAAGCCGTCGCGCCGATGAGCACATTCCCGGCGACGGCGACCCGCGCGGGGGTATCGGCCGCCAGGTTGCTCATCAAGCCGTTCGTCTCCACCGTCAGGCGCGCCAGGTTCAACGGCGTGGTCACACGCACGTTGGCGAACTGGCGCACGCGTAAAGCGCAGGCTGTCAAACTCGCCATCGGTGTGACTGCCCCGGCGGCAGTGTTGGCCACAAGCAACTCGCCCGCCGCCGCACTGTTGGTCTTGAAGTAGATCGTGCCGGCACCGCCGTACTGGCTGCCGCTGCCGCCGACGGCAGAAACCGTCCCCGTGAAAGCATTCGTGTCGAAATAGAGCGCAATGCGCCCGCCGGCGCCGCCTCCGGCCAAGGTGTTCGGACTGGGTGCGCCATTGGCACTGATCGAGCCGCCACCACTGAGTGTCCCTACCGACAAACAGACGCCGCCCCCGGCACCCCCGCCGGGATACTCATTGAGGCCGGAGCCCGGGGTCAGTCCTTCCGCCCGCACCGCCCCGTCCACGCGCATCGTCCCTCCCACGGCCAACCGGATCAAACCGCCTCCGGCACCGCCCAGACGGCTGCCGCTGTTCCCGCCGGGGCTGCCCGGGCTGAGAGGATTCAACACGTCACCGTAATTGTCTCCACCAGCCACCCCGCCCGACGCGACGCCGCCGACTCCGCCATGCCCGCCGCCGCCCCCACCGGGTTTGGCGCCAACGCCTGCGCCCGGTGCGTTCGTTGCGGTGTAGCCTCGGCCATCGGCGTCTATCCGGCAGCCCACAGGCACCGTGACATCGCCGGTGATGGAAAGATCGAGACGGTTGTTCGTTTCGCCGTTGGGCGCGGCGGAATGGGTGAGCACCGCGTTGTTGGTCAGCAGGAGTGACGCGAAACGATGCGGCCCGTTGACCGTGAGCGTGCAATTGCTCACGACGATCGGTTGCTCATCGTAAGTGGTGTTGCCCTCCGCGATGGTGGTGTTGGAACTGAACAGAACCGCTCGCGCGCCAGCCAGGGGCAGTGCCAACGCGAGGGCCGCAAGGAGAATTTGCTTGAGGTGCATGGTCATGAAGGTCGCTCAGTTCAGCATTTCGGGAATGTTTGGCGAGGTGAGGCTTCAGAATGCTCCGTCGCCGTTGTTCAGCAGGATGCGATTGCCCAGTTCGTCGAAAACGAGCGCGTCGAGGTCGCCGTCTCGGTCCACGTCAAGCAGCCTGGCGCTCGGACGATAAAGTTGGTTCTCCAGAAACTTCTGGGGTGGGCCGAAACTTCCGTCGCCCTGATTTCGGCGAACTAGTATCCAAGCGTATGGACATTCCGGAGGATCCATACAGCCTCCGTCCCCACGGCCCAACAGCAAGTCCGGATGGCCATCTCCGTCCAGGTCCCCCACGGAAACCGAGTTCACCATCTCGGGCCACCCTTCGTGAGGCGGCGGGAGGTCTGCGTCGTAAGGAATCAGAGTTGAATAATGGCCTCGACCATCATTGGACATGAAGCCCGCTCTGACCAACAGATCCGGCGCGGCGTCGCCGTTCAGGTCCGCGGCTTGCAGAATATTCGCGCCCCACGGTTCGGCCAATGATTGTCGAATCGGGCCGGAGAAGTTCCCTCCGCCGGTGTTGGTGAAGAGGAGCAGGTGGTGGCCGTTGTATTGGTCGTACGGCGGTTGCCAGTTCACGCTGCAACCGAGAATGATGTCCAATCTGCCGTCCCGATTGGCATCCGCCAAAACCAGCCCACGGATACCGTACCCCTGCCAGGACAAATACTGCCAGGGCAATTCGATGTCGGGAGCCTGGGTGAACTGGCCCTGCCCGTTGTTGAAGAACCTGGCCAAACACATGTGCTCGACGAACCAGTCTTCCCATTCTGCATCCCACATCATGCGCTTGGAAACCCCGCACAGGTCAGTGTCGCCATCCCCATCAAGGTCGCCCACCGCAACGATACCTGTGCCCGGATCGGTGCCCTCAACGACCGAGCCCAGGGTGAATCCACCCTCCGCCGTGCGATTCCAACACTCAAATCTCAAGTGGCCGTCCCAGGAAACTCCGGCGAAGTCTTCCCGGCCATCCGAGTTCCAGTCGCCAGCGATCAGAGAGGCAAAGTTGCGCGAGGACAACGGAAAAGGCCCCGTCACTGTTCCATCACCCGGGAAAAGATCGTAGTTGAGGCGATCCCAGTGCGACGAGAAAACCAAGGCCGGCGCTCCCGTGCTGTCCCTGCCGCCAACGACGACAAAGGCGTCAATAATTCCCGGAATCGCCAAAGATCTTTGAACCATGATGTCGGTTGTAGCCTGCCCCAGTTGATTCGTTTCGGTGGCAGTGACGAGGTAGGCGGTGACAGTGATCCGATTCGTGCCTTCAACCGTGGCGCTGCTCCGGAACTGGTTCGTCGGCCAGGTCGTTTCCTGGTCGTAACCGCCGATCAACTCGCCCGCCGGACCGACGTTCACCCACCGATACACCACCTGCCCCTCCGCCGGCTCAGGCTCCACCTTCGCCGTCAGCGTCAGCACCCGGTCCTGCCCCATCACCTGCCCTTGCGGCCGCACGCTCACCCGCACCGGCACCACCTTCAGGTCCGCCTTCGCCTCCGCCAAATCGTAGGTCTTCCCCCCAAAATCTCCCTTCAACTTCGCCTTCAACACATCCCAGCCGGTCGCGTTCGCTGTGTAGGTCCGCCGCAAATCCTCCGCCCCGCTCAAACTCCCGCTGCTCCCGTCCAGCGTCCACGTGTACACCAGATTCGACAGGCCCGGCGGCGTCCCCGGGTTCAGCGTCAGCGTCAGCACCGCCGCTTCCCCCGTCAGCAGGTTCGTCTCCGTCGGCTTCAGGCTGGCCTGCACGTTGATCACGAACAGTTCGTTGGTCGCTTCCCCCACCAGCACCTCCCGCGTGCCCTCGGCACTGATGTCCACCCGCTTCACCGCCACCCGCACCGCCTCCGTCGCCCCGTGCGTCGCGTTGCTCCGGTTCTGGTAGCTCACCGTGCAACTCCCATTGGTCACCACCACCTCAATGTCCGTCCCTTCCTTCACCATCGCCCCGGCCTGATACCGCAGCTTGCCCTGCCCGCTCGTCTGCCAGCGGAACTTCACAAACGAGTTCGTCAGGTCCGGCATCGGCGTCACCGTCGCCGTCAGACTCACCGGCTCCTGCGCGTTGGCCGCCCGCCCGCTCGCTTCCAACTTCACCCGCGGCGGCAGCACCGTCACGTCCCAATACACCAACGGATACGACCGCAGGATGTGATCGCTCACCAGCGCCAGGTCCATCTGCCGGATCAGCCGATCCACAATCCCCAGCCCGCTCAACAGCGAGGGCATCAACTTCGCCAACTGTTCCACCCCCGCCTCCCCCACCGTCACCAGCCCATACTTCCGCGCCACGTCCAACACGTCTTCCCGCAACCCCGCGTCGTTCACCAGCGCCGAGAACAACGACCACCCCGCCGCCCCGTAATCGTTCGCCGCAATGCTGGTCCCCACGTCCAACCCCACCCCGGCCGCCGCGTCCACCAACTCGAAGCCCAGTTCCGCCGGGTCGCCCCAGCGCTGCCCCACCGCCTCCGCCGGCACGGCCGCGAAGAACCACGGCACGAAATACTCCTTCACAAACTCCAGCATCTGCATCCGCTGGTACGCCGGCCTCCATTCGCCGGCCCGCAACGGATGCGTCCGCAACACGTCCGGCACAGACACCTCCCCCGCCGGCCCCGTCGCCACGATCCGGTAGAACACCTTCTTTGCGTCCTCCGGCTTGACCGTCAGCCGAATTTCCGCACTCACCGACGGCCC
The DNA here is from genome assembly GCA_964548925.1 of uncultured Verrucomicrobiota bacterium. GTDB lineage: Bacteria > Verrucomicrobiota > Verrucomicrobiia > Limisphaerales > MWDV01 > MWDV01. The sequence continues at coordinate 10,541 of CAZJTM010000081.1, forward strand.
ATACGCCACCTGGCCCATCATCACCCCCGCCAACGACGACAACACCCCTTCCACCGCGTTCACCCCGGGCAGATAACCGTTGATCCCTTTCACCCGCTCCCACGCCGGCAACTCATGCACCACCCCCTGCGCATCCTCGTAGCCCACCCGATACACGAAATACATCAGATGCCGCCGGTAGTCGTTCACCAGCACCAGCCCCGCCCCCTCCGGGTTGTGCTCGCACCGCAGCCCCGTCTGCGCCCCCGGATACGGCCCCTCGATCACCAAGCTCCCCGCCTGCAACTCCTCTGGATCATGCTTCGGCGATCGCCCCGGCGGCACCGGCGACCCGTTGGTTTTCACCAGCGTCTCCGCCGCCACCCACAACGCGTTGCTGATTGCCGCCTCACCCTGCATCAGCGCCAGCGGATTGGTCGCCACGCACTCGCGGATCACGCCCGCCAGCCCTTGCGCCTCCGGACTGGCGTCAATCAACCCCAACACCTGTGCCCACGTGGACGGCGGCAGCCGATACCCGCCCACCGCCTGAAACAACAGCCAGTTGGCCGTGCTCCCCGCACTCACCCCGCCGCCCGGCGCGCCCACATACCCCAACAACACCGGCTGGTTCGACGCCACCAACGCCACCAACGCCGGCCCGCTCCCCGGCTGGAACACGCTGAACCCGCCCGCCGCCGTCACCCCGCTCGCGTTCTGCCCGCCCAGCACTTGCAGACTGCCGAGATCCCACCCGCTGCCCGGCGGCAGCACCACCTGCCCCGTCGCCACGTGATACGTCCGACCCGGCTGGGCCAGCCGCGCAAACCACCGGCCATACCCTTCCAGCTCCACCGCCCGCATCGCCGGATTGGTGGTCACCTGCATCGGTTCGCCCAGCACATCCCACCGCTGCAAATCCCGCGACACTTCCACCCGGTAGGTCTGGCCGGTCTGCGCCATCCAACTCAGCCACGGCACGCCGTTGGAAAGACTCACCCCCAGCGCCGGCCGGTCGGGCGTGCCCGTGAAATCCTGTCCGCTCAAGTCCCCGGTCAGGTTCGTGTAGCTGCGTGTCGCCGGCGTGAACGCCCACCCCGCCTGCTCCACCGTCACCGTCCCGCTCCAGCCCACAGGCACGCTGAACTGGTAACGCCCTTGCCCGTCACTCAACGCCATAATGCCCGACTCGGTGCGCAGAACCGCATTGGTCAAAGGTGTTTCCGCCGCGTCAGTTAGCGCCCCACCCACGCGGAACACTTGGGCTTGAGCAATCCCGCTGAAGTGGCCCACCGAACAAAGAAACACTGCCCCAAGGGAAACTGGTATCAATCTCATGGCATCACCAACTGGTCGGTTGCTCAAAAAACGGGCCGGCACTTACCGGCCAGAACAAACCCCCGGGAGGTTTAAGGCTCGTCTTGTTGATCCGCCGACGGGTCCGGCTTCCGCGACAAGTCGGCGGGGAGCGCACAAGCACTTACCACCCCACCCGAATCCGATAAAATCGGCTTGGCTCGCCAGCGCCTGGATCGGCGCAGCGGTCCACCGCGCCGCTGCCGGTGAAGGGGCCGGCGAGGTTCGTCCACACCGTGCCCGGCGCGAGGGCGGGCGCGGTCTGGACCCAGTAGTAAGCACCGGCCACGGAGGGCCAGGCGATCTCCATGCCGTTGGCCACCGGCTGAATCGCGGGGGGTGGTCCGGGCGGCGTGGCGAAGGCCAGTGCGTAAATCACATGGCCGCCAAGTTCGCTGGCGGTGTGCGTCGTGCCGACCAGCGTGGCCGCGCCCGTTGCCGGCGACACGCGATACAACTTCCGCGCCGCAGTCTCCGAGCTGTAGAAGAAGCCGTCGTCCGAATTGTAGGCGAGCCCGTAGAGCGCTCCGATGCCGGTCGAGCCGACGAGCGTGGCCTGGCCGGTTTCCAGGTTGATCGTGTAGAGGTAGGTGAGGAAGGTGACCATCGGGTCAATGTCCAGCGCGTAGAGCGTGTTGCCGATGAAGCCCAGGGCGTCGAGATCATCGCGCGCCGTGCCGGTGATCGTGTTAACGATGGTGGCTTGGGCGGTTTGAGGATTCACGGTCACAACGACCGGGGCGTGCGAGCCGGTGAGGTTCGTGCGCACGCTGGCGTAGAGCACACCGGTCACCGGATTGAACGCCAGCGCCTTCGTGCTCTTGATGAGGTTGTTCGTGGTCTGGAGTGTGCCCATGATCGCTTGATCTCCGGTGACTGGATTCAGGCGGAAGAGCTGCGGCAGACTTCCGCCAGGAGACAGGATGCTGTATAGCCACTGCGAGTTCAGGTCCGCAGCCAAGCCATAGACCAGATTATTTGGATCGCCCGGCACGTTCGTATTGACGCAGACGAAGGCCGCCTGGGCGTTTGTCGGGTTGATGACTCCCACGTACTTGCTCGCCGCGCAGTAAAGGCCTTTGCCCAAGCCCGCGGTTGCCGGCGTCAGCGCGTTGTGCCGGAAGCTGTACCACTCAGCCACCCCGTAGGCTTGCGACGAGCCGTCGCCAAACCAGAGGCGCGGGTACGCCGTGAAGAAAGAGGGGTTGTAGGCGTTGGTTCCCGACAAGACTGGAACGCCATCCTGATAGATGTTGAACGGACTGTTCGCGGCGGTGCCGTTGAACTCGATGCGATAGGTATGCGGGGCGCTCGCGGTATCCACGGCGACGCTCGGGCCTTTCGCGCTGTTGGAAAGCCAGATGAAGATTTCCCCGTCAATGATGTTCAGGGCGTTGCCGACGTAGTTCGTGGTTTCCCACGAGATGCAGCAGTGGGTGCGAGCGGGCGAGAGTCTTCCCCCGGACACGTAGCGCACGCGGGCTTCGATGACGTAGTTGGTGGGAATCGTCAGCGTGGCGTGGTCTTGGAGCCAATACGCCGCCTTGTTGTGGTCGCCGCCACCCGAGGTGTCCACGAGAAGACAGTCGTTGGTGAAGGTGAGGTAAACCGGTGTGGACACACCGTTGACGATATTTGGATTCCAGTTGGGCCAGACTTGGTCGGGCAAGACGCCAGAGTCCGCGCGCCAGACGGCATCCACAGCGGGAAGGGAGTTCAGCGTGAAGACGAAGACCAAGACCACGGCGAGGCGGCGGCGAGTTGTCATGCCCACCATCCAAACCACCGGCCCGCAATTCTGTCAAGCGCGCCGCGGCGCGCGCCGAAACTATAATTCCGACTTCCCATCGCGATTAACGACCGCAAGCGACAAGCGTTCGACCCATCAATCCACAAGTTTTGTTCGTCAACCACGGTTCACCGCACGCACCCACCGATTAAGGGGACGGTTCATTCCCGACTTTTCATCTCGGGATGTCCCCGCCAGAATCGCAGAAATGATCGCGAGAAATCCGGCCCTGCTGGTTTGCGTTGGCGTGCTGTTGGTGGCTTTCCTCGGCTGCTCCAAACCACGTCCCGAGACGGGCACCAAGCCGCCCAACATCCTCATCTTCCTCGCCGACGACATGGGCTACTCGGACATTGGTTGCTACGGCAGCGAGATCGAAACCCCGAATCTGGACCGGCTCGCAGCCAATGGCCTTCGCTTCACGCAGTTTTACAACACCACCCGCTGCTGGCCCACGCGCGCCTCCCTCCTCACCGGTTACTACCCGCAACAGGTCCGGCGCGATACCGTACCGGGTGTCAAGAGCGGCAGCGGGGGTGTGCGGCCCGAATGGGCGCGACTCCTGCCGCAGCTGCTCAAGCCGATGGGCTACCGATCCTATCACTCCGGCAAGTGGCATGTGGATGGCATGCCCGTCGCCAGCGGTTTCGACCGGTCCTACTATCTCGAAGATTGCGGCCGGAATTTCAGCCCGCGCACTCATTTCTTGGATGACCAGAAGCTGCCGCCAGTCGAGCGCGGCTCCGGCTACTACTCGACTGTGGCCATTGCCGACCATGCCATCAAGTTCCTGCAACAGCACCAGCAGCAACACGCTGGGGCGCCGTTCTTCGGCTATTTCTGCTTCGCCGTGCCGCACTTCCCGCTACAGGCGTTGCCTGACGATATTGCGAAGTATCGGAGCCGCTATCTCGCAGGCTGGGACGCGGTCCGGCAGGAGCGTTCGGAACGCCTGAAGCGGTTGGGGTTGACCCACCACGAACTGCCGCCGCTCGAGCGCGAAGTTGGCCCGCCCTACCCTTTCCCCAACGCGCTGGCGGCGCTCGGTGCGGGCGAAACCAATCGGCCCGTGCCGTGGTCGGAACTAAATGCCACGCAGCGCGAATTCCAAGCCACCAAGATGGCCATCCATGCGGCGATGGTGGATCGGATGGACCGTGAGATTGGGCGCGTGGTTGAGCAACTCCGCGCGATGAACGCCCTCGACAACACGCTCATCCTATTCCTCTCCGACAACGGCGCGAGCGCTGAGATGATGGTCCGTGATGACGGCCACGATCCCAGCGCCCCACCCGGTTCCGCCGCCACGCACCTTTGCCTGGGGCCAGGTTGGTCAAGCGCGGCCAACACCCCGTTCCGCCGGCACAAGACCTGGGTGCAGGAAGGGGGCATCAGCACGCCTCTGATTGCCCACTGGCCCAAAGGCATCAAGGCTCGCGGCGAACTGCGCAGTACGCCCGGCCACGTGATTGATTTCCTCCCCACGTTCCTCGAACTCGCTGGGGGCAAGCATCCCACGCAGCGGAACGGGTATCCGCTCGAACCACTGCCCGGCCGCAGCCTCGTGCCGCTTTTTGCGAAGGACACCGACCTGCATCGCGATCAGCTTTGGTGGGCCCATGAAGGCAACCGCGCCATCCGCGTGGGCGACTGGAAACTCGTCGCCGACAAGAACGCCGCTTGGGAACTCTACAACCTGAAGACTGATCGTGGCGAAATGCACAACTTGGTCGCGCAACATCCCGACAAAGTCCGCGACTTGAGTGGGCTCTGGGAAAAACAGTGGGAAAGCTGCCGCCAACTGGCGTCGAAGGATGCACCCGCAGAGCCACCCGCCAGAAATTCTGGAAAGAAGGTCGAACCCAAGTAAACCATCGCCAGAATTGCCGCCCCGCATCGGGAGTTCGGCAAACCAGGTTTCACGGGGCGGTGAGTCCAACCACGTCGCCTTTCCGGCCACGTTGCCGGCGCATAATCGCTGAATATCTGCCTCGTTCGCGTGCCATTTGACGCCTTTCTTGACCCGCGCTTAAATAAGGAATGCTGCATGAGAACATCAAATATACAGCTCATGGTTCCTCGGGGCTCCCCTCTGTCCCTGACCCGAACGGCAGCCCAAACGCGATGCGCTAGCATTGGAGGAGAGACCCGTGATTCAACAAGACCAACAAACACAATGACAATGCCAACCAATCCAAATCACAGATCGGTTCAACTGCGTGCCGCTGCGCAGGGTTTTAGAATGAGACGAAATCCCATGGCGCGTGGCGTGATGGCTGCGGGATTGGGGTTGGGAATGTGGCTGGCCACACCGGACGCACGGCCCCAGTCTCTTTCCGAGGCACTCGACGCGACGGGTGTTGTGTGGACGACCTCGGTGGTGGACAGCTCCGGCCAGCCTGCTCCGGGTGGTGAGTGGACAGGGCAAACCGCTGTGACCCACGACGGGGTGGACGCAGCCCGCTCCGGGGTTTTGACGCTCTTTCATACGAGCCGGCTGCGCACGGAAAGCTTCGTCGGACCGGGCACGGTCACGCTCTGGCGGCGGCACGGCCTCTCCGGCGGGAGCAATCCCTTCGCCATGTACGCCAACGGATACTGGCTGGGTCTGTTCCTGCCGGGCGGCGCCTGGCAACCCGTGGCGATAGATCTGCCGCCGGGCCCGGCCACGCTCGACTTCAGTTGGTACAACACCGACGTGAGCGGGCTGGCGGCTGACAACTTCGCCTACGTGGACGAGGTGGCATTTCATTCGACCACCGGTGCCCCCACGTTTTTTCCCAACCCACCCCCAAGCCTGACAGTTGCTGAAGGGTACACGATCCAAGTGTCCACACCGGTTCTGGGAGAGAAACCTATGCTCCTGCTCTTGGGCCTCCCCGGCCAGAGTTTCTTCTATCAGCACACCGTGCCCGCGCTGCAAACCAACGCACCGCCGGTCTTATCCGGCCTTCCTTATGGCTTCACGGCGGCAACCAACCTCGCTGGGACATGGACGATCGTTGCCTCCAATGCCGTGGGCGTGGTGACCAACACGTTCTCGGTGACGATTACTCCCGCGGCGCCCCACTCCATTTACATTGACGGCCCCATTGCAGCTTGGGCTGGTGCGACGGTCACCCTCACCGCCAACACACGCGGCACGGCGCCGTTCACTTACCAGTGGGAGAAGTCCGGCAGTCCTCTCGTCGGCGCAACCAATCAAACGCTCGTCCTCGCAAACTTCTCCGCTGCCGACGCCGGCGAATTCACGGTCGTCGTCTCCAACGCCCTGGGCTTCGCGGAGAGCCCGCCGCACACGATTGTGTTGGGCAGCCTCGCCCCGTCCATTCTCTCCCAGTCCACCAACCTGAACCTGACCCTGTACGATTGGGGAGTGTTGGAAGTGAACTTTGACGGCACACCGCCGTTTTGGGTCAAGTGGGAGCGGGACGGACAGGTAATCACGGAGTCGGAGTTGTATTACCAAGACGCGAGCTTCTACCTGTATGGACACCCGGAGAACGATCCTGGCATTTACGTTGTCACGATCACCAACGGCTTGGGCAAGGTTCAGAGCAACCCGATGATCGTCCAGGTGGGTGACGGCGTGGAGATCGCCGAGGCGATGGACAACCGAACGGTCGGGTGGCGGTATCAAGATGTCGTCAACGGTTGGTCAAAGCAGACCAACGTCACGCACGACGGCGTGGACGCTGTCGGCATTTTCAATCAATCTCCCACGCCGTTGCGTACCGCTGTCCAAGGTCCCGGTGTGGTGTCGTTTTGGTGGCGGGTGGTGGATGGTGGACTGGCCTTTTCCTTGGACAACATACTGGAGGAGACGTTAACCGCCTCCGGCGGCGATTCGGGCTGGCAACAAGTGACGCGGACGCTTGGCCCGGGTTGGCATGAGTTGGAGTGGCAGACGCAATCGCTTGGCAACCCCACGGCCGAGGCTTACTTGGACGAATTTCAAATCACCGGAGGCGGGGGCAACCTGGCCATCCTCAGCCACCCCCAAGGCGGGAATTTCAACTTCGGTGACACCGTCAGCCTCTCGGTCAGTGTGACGGGTGTCGGGCCATTCACCTATCGGCTGTTCAAGGACGAAACGCTCCTGCAAACCGTTTCTGGCGAACCCAGTTCGAGTCACTCCTTTGACTTGCTTCTGGGCGCTGGTTCCCCCGGCGCTTACTGGATCGAAGTGGTGGACGCGGCCAACCAGACCGCAGCCAGCGATGACGCGGTGATTTCAGTGGATGGCGATTTCGGCAGTTTGATCAACCTCGCCACGGCCGTGAATCAGCGCACCCAGACGTGGCACTACACGGATTACTCCGTCCTCGACAACACGAGCCATCCTCCTGTCAAGGCCTGGTATCGGACACGCGCCGACGGCGTGCCGGCCGGCCGCGACCGTTGCGTGCGCACGCCAGTCCTGCAAACCGGCGAACTGGCAGCCGTGGTGATGGAACTGGACGAGCCATCGCCCATGCGGCTGCGGTTCTGGATGAAGCTCGCGGGCGCGTCCCCCAGCGATGTGTTTGGGCTGGCGGTGAACGGCGCGTTGGTGACGCCCAACGCAATCGGCACCCAACCCGGCACCAGCGGTGACACTTGGTCCGGCTATGAAGTGAACCTCGCCGCCGGATTCTCGGAAATTCAATGGGAAGTTCTTGCTCAAACCAACGGCGTGGTCGGCTACTTGGGCTTGATTGAGTTGACCCCAGCCACGCCTCCCGAAATCACACAGCAACCGGCCAACTTGTTCATCCCGGCGGGTGAAACGAATGCCCTGAGCGTCTTGGCCACCAGTCCTGTGCCGCTGACTTATCAATGGTTCAAGCTCGGCACAGGAGCATTGGTCGGTCAGACAAACGCCACTTTGGCGTTCGCTCCTGCCGCAGTGGGTGACGCCGGACAATACCTTGTGCAGGTCATCAACGCCTTTGGTACCACGCCCAGCGCCACGGTCACGGTCACGGTCACCGGGCCGCGACCACAAATCACTCAGCCGCTCCAGCCGCAGTGGTTGCAGCCCGGACAAAACCTCTTCTTGGAAGCGGCCGCGAGCAGCGGCAACGGCGCGCTTGCCTATCGCTGGTATCGCAACTCGACGCTGGTCCAAAACGGCGGCACGAGCTTCCAGCGGACCGGCGTCACCAGTGCCGACTCCGGACTTTACCGTGTTGAGGTGTCCGATCCCTACTACACGGTCGCGAGCGAAGCCCGGGTGACCGTTTCGCCGCTCCTTTACAACGTGACCTGGCTGTGGTCCTACGAAACCAACGGCGTGGCCACGCCCTATTCCGTCAACAACAGCGGCGTGGTGGCCGGTTACGCCTGGGGACCGACGAGCGGCGGCGCCGTGACCGTGTGGACCAATGCATCACCCTTGCGGCTGACACCGCCGGGCGCGCCGTTCAGTTGGTCCTACTCCATCAATGACGCCGGCGACATCGTGGGCGTTCAGTTCGGCACCAACTGGCTTCAAGACCCGAACGCCATGCGGCGCTGGTCGCCGCCCTACTCGCCAGCCAGCTTCACCGACCTCGGCGCGCCGGTGGGACATCCCTTCGTTGAAACCGCCCGCATTAACAATCGTGGCGAAATCGTCACCACCGAGACGGGCGCCGGCCTGTTCGGCCAGCCGCGCTTTTCGTTCCGCTACACCGCAACTGGCGGATGGGAACCCCTCGGGCCGATCGTCGGCACCACGCCATTGGGCGGCGCGCTGGAACAGGGCTGGTCCACCGCGCTGGACATCAACAATGCCGGCGTCATCGTCGGGTTGAGCTACTTCCAGCAGCCCAACTTCCTGCCGACGCAAGCCACGGGTTGGTTCTTTGATCCCGCGACCACGCCGCGCCAACGCACCGCTATGGACACACTGGGCGCGCCGCTCGCCCTCACTCCCGCCCAACCCTGGGGCTGGCTCGACGCCGTAAACGACTTGGGCGACGTGGTCGGACGGCGCTGGGCGACCAACGCCCCCACGAAGCTGTATCTCCGCCGCGCCACCGGCCAGGTGGACAAACTGCTCGAACTGCCCGTCTCACCGGCCTTTGACGGCGAAAGCTTCAACGTGGACGCCCTGAACAACCGGCGTGAGATGGTCGGCTATTACCATGTAGCCGAGGGGCAGCGGGCCGCGCTGATGCGCGACCGAAACTCGCCGCCCGGCGGGACGCCGACCAGTTTCAACAACTTCGCCCTGCTCGACCTCAACGACCTGGTGATTGGCGGCACCGGCGACTTTGTGCTGCTGCTGGCCAACGACATCAACGACGCCGGACAAATTGTCGGCAGCACCAGCCGCGTCCGCGGCACCGGCGACACGCCCGGGTTCCTGCTGACGCCCGTCACGCCTTATCCGCCGCTCCCGGCGCGGGCGGTGGAGGACGTGCTCTCACGACCCGCCGGACAAAGTCTGGTTTTCTCCGCGGCCACCCTCACGGTGAACGATCTGGGCTTGAACCCGTTGAACGTAATCGCCGTTGCCTCCACGAGCATCGGCGGAGGAACGATCACAGACTTGGGCGGCGGTCAGTATCGTTACGACCCACCCGCCGGACCAGACGCGCCCGACGGTTTCACTTACACCGTCCAGGCCGCCGACGGCAGTTCCGCGGTCGGCGCGGTGCGCGTGGCGCCCGCTCCCCCGCCGCTGCCGCCATCGAATGGCGCTCCGGTGCAGATGCTGCCGCTGGATCAGGTGCGCGTGCGCTTCGAGGGATTGCCGCCAGACAGAACCTTCCGAATCGAAGTCGCGTCAGACCTCGTCCGACCTTGGTCTCACCTCGCCACGTTCATCGTCGGCCCTGACGGCGTGATCGAGTACGTGGAAACGTCACCCACCCCAGCCAACTCCCGGTTTTATCGGATAGTAGAATGAGCGTTTTGCGGCGAGTCACCAGAATCCAACACGCATCCGGAATTGTATGAAAACCAAGCTCAGGAACGTGGTCTGTTGCATCTTGCTGCAACTTGGCTGTGCCCCTTTTGTGTCCGCCCAGGGCACGTCCTTCGCCTACCAGGGCCGGCTGGACACCGGCGGCAGCCCGGCCAATGGCATCTTCGATCTGCAGTTTGCCATCTTCGATGCTGCCAGCGGCGGCGCGCCGCTCGCCGGGCCGCTGATCAACTCCGCCACCGCCGTCAGCAATGGCCGGTTCACCGTCGCGCCGGGCCTTGCCACCATCTCCTGGTCGCCTGCCACCGGCACGAACTGGATTCTCCAGGAGCGCCTGAGCTTGAGCGCGGGCAGTTGGACCAACTCGCCCAGCGGCTGGACGAATCCGATCGTCGTCCCGGCCACGTTGCCCACGAAGTTCTACCGCCTGTTCAAACCTTAACCCGATTGTCTCCGTGCCCTACTCACAACACATGAAACACCCAAGAAACCTCACGAAAAAGCCATCTACGTCGGAACCCCTGCCTTGGCTGCTTGCCGCCGGTCTGTTGGCGGCCGCAGCGCTGCCCGGCCTCGCGGCCACCAACACCAACTGGTTCAAGATTGTCTCGCTGACATCCAACAACGCTGTGCTGACCGATGCCGGCCTGGCGGGCAACCTTGCCGCGTCAGCGGACCATCTGTTCGCCAGCCGCGTTGGCTCGTCAGACTTCCGACGGTGGGACGCCACCGGGCTGGCCAATCCCACGAACCTCGAGCCGGGCTTCATCGTCGTGTCGGACCTGCGCACCGAGAAGGTGTATGCCTTCGCGAACGCGGCGGGCACGATGACCGGTAGCGGCCCGGCCACGGCGTTGCACGAGCTAAACCCCGCCACCGGCCAGACCAACGGCGTGGTCATCCCGCTGTCGCAAAGCGTGCCGGTGGAAGACAGTTGCTCGCCGGAGTTCGGCATCTTTTGCGGCTGGGGGCGGGTGGTGGTGGGGCGCTCGCAGTTGTTCGACATCGCACTGCCGGCCGGGCAGGTCACCGCGCTGGCGGCCGGCAATCCGTTCGACCAGTTCTGCGATCCGGCCGAGCCGCTCACGGGCGTCGCGGAGTTTTTTGGGGATGAGCTTTACTTGGTAGCCTGCCAACCGTTCAGCGGCGGCAAGTTCGAACGCGTGCGTTTGTCGAACTTCGCCCGCACCACTGTGGCCACGTTCAGCGATATGCCCCGCAACACCAAGATCGCTTTCTCGCCCTCGCGCAAACGCTGGTATTTCAGCACGGAAACCAGTTGGCTCGGCTCGGCCTCGGAAACCATCGGATACGCGGACGCGACGTGGGACCAAAGCGATGAGTTCCCGCCGCCTCCCCCGCTTGCCGTTACGCTGCCTTCGGAAGTCACACAGTTCGAGGACACCGCCTCCACCAACGTCTTCGGCAGCTTCAGCCAGCGGGAAAACGCCGGCCTCACCTGGTTGCGGGTCGTCCACTCATCCAATTCCGCGTTATTGCCCACCAACGCCGTGAACATCGCCGGGGGTGGGTTCTTTGGGAATGAGACCGCCGGCACGTTCCAGTTCACGCTGAACCCGCGGCCGGATCAGTTTGGCACCGCCACCCTGACCTTTCTGACCACGAACAACATCGGCGAACGCGCGACCAACTTCCTGACCGCGACGGTGCTGCCCGTGGACGACGACTGGCCCATCGTCACCTACTTGAGCCAGCACGAAGGCGTGAGGAGCCAGTCGCGAGTCCTGGTGCCTCCCCTCCACGTGGACGCGCGACCGATTCGCCTGACGAACTATTTCTCGGCGATGGACCCGGACCAGCACCCGACGCCGCTGGCCTTCACGTTTGAGACGAGCGACCCGGTGAACTTGCCGACCGACCGCATGTTCGTGCTGCCCGCCGGCACGAATTTTCAGATGGTGTTCGAAGTGCCCGCCGAACGATTTTGCTACGAGCAGGGAGTATGGATCTGGGCCACCGACGAGACCGGACGCAGCAACGGCATCCCGATCTATTTCCAGGTCATGCCGACCGGCATCCGCCCGGCGATGAACGTGACCAACACCGACTACCGGGTTTTTGCGCTGGCCGGCTTGCGGGATTTCATCTCGGGCACGCCGCTGACCGTGACCGGCCTGGTCGGCCAAGTGCGACAGAGCTGGCTCTACGTTCACTCCGCCATCATGCCTACCTTCCCGACTTTGCAGGGGACGAATCTCGGCGCGAGCGGGCGCATCGCTGAAGTGGTGGGCGTGGCGGCGGACAGTTGCGAAACCACCAATCGCAGCTTTCTGACCCGCTTTGACGTGACCGATCTGGTTCACTCCAACGGCGTTTACTTCCTGGGGAATCTGTTTGAGGGCGCCGCCGGGGAGGTCTTTCGCACCGTCAACGGGGTGTCGTTGCTGGTGTTCTACGACGACGGCGATGACTCGAACAACTTCGACATCGCGCTCTATCACGGCAACGACAGCAATGAGGACGGCCTGTATGACCCGACCGGCTGGCAGGCGCTGTTGAGTGACGTGGTGTATGCGGGCGGAGCCGCGGCGCTGGGGCTGCATGTGGCTTACGGCGAGGCGTTGCCCGAAGCGCCCATCGCCATCAACGGACTCCCGTGGCAGACGCAAACCAACCTCTTCGATGGCCTGAGCGTCCCCAAAGTGTCCAGCCTGGCTCTTGCGCTCTGGGATGTGGTCGAGTTCGACCTTGCGCCGCAACTTCTCCCCGGAACGAATCAACTGCTGTTCACCTCGAACCGCACCACCAACACCCAGGACTGCGTGAACCTCTGCCTGGCCACCGTGGCACAGCCAGCGGGTGTGACGCCCGCGCCGCGGCTCGCCGTACGCGAGTTGGGCGCGGGACAGATCGAAATCTCCTGGTCACCGAACACGCCGGGTTTTGTGCTGCAAGAGACGCTGACTCTTTCGCCCGCTGCCTGGACCAGCGCGCCCAGCGGCGCGACCAATCCGATCGTCCTCCCGAGCACGCTGCCTGCAAAGTTTCACCGACTGTTCAAACCGTAGAGAATCCCATCCAACCAACCCAGCCAAACTCCAACCCATGATCCGTCCCCTTCTTGCCTTCGTCATCGCCGTGCTGGCTGCCGGGTCGGCACCGGCCATCATTACTCCCGCCCCCGACCGCGCGTTCGGCACGAACGCCGCCGGCCAGGATGTGCTCACCCTTATGGGCCGCGAGCCGGGCAATCCCGCTGTCAACCAGGTCGTCGTCCGCCTGCGCAACCTCACGCCGGTGGATGTGGACGGCAATGGTTCGCCGGATTTCCTCACCTGGTCCGGCACGTTGCTGGCCTCGAACTGGGTGCTCACCTGCGCGCACGCGCTTCAGGGCACGAACGGCGCGGGCGGCGGCGTGTCGCCGGCCAACCTCCGCGTGGAAACCGACGACGGCCAGGTGTTGCTGGTGGACAGTTTCACCAATCATCCGGGCTGGACGAAGGAGCAGTATCTGCTCGGCAACGACCTGGCGCTGGTCCGGCTGACGACCGGCGTGGCGGGCGTGTCGAACTATGCGCGGTTGAACTTCAGTCCGCTGCATGCGCCGGTGGGCGTGGGCATCGCCGGCGGTGCGTTCTCGGTCGGCGTGGCCTATGTCTCGCGCTGGTTTCCGATGGGCCGCCAGGGGCTGGCGCTGGGCATCTTCGGTGCCGGCAACGTGGGTGCGGC
>CAZJTM010000082.1:0-23836 GCA_964548925.1 uncultured Verrucomicrobiota bacterium
GTGAAGCACGCTCGTGCTGGTGGAGTTCATGCCGACGGTTTAACGGCAACGACTTCCCCGCGCAATCCTACTCACGGACCTCCTGCAACTGCGGAAAGTAGGATGAAAGCGGCATTCACACTGCCGGCAGGCCGACTTCATCGCCCCACTGCCCTGCGGTTCGTCCCACGCCCGCGCGTCCGCGTAATCCAATCGCTCGCGGGGCCTCGCCGGGCACAAGACAGGATTCTCCACGGTGTCAGGCGGTGAGGGCGAGGGAGTCGTTGCGGGTGGCGTGCGCGTTGAGCCGCGCCTGCCAGAAGGCGTTTGTCTGCCCGCCACGCTCCACACACCGCAGCGCCAGCACATGCTCCGCCCCCGCCCGCCCCCAGAACATCCCGGCCGCTTGCACCGCCCCCCGATCAGGTGTTTGCAAACCGATTTGACCACGCCTGAACCAATGAACCATCCCTCCTTGCGGAAACTCCCATACTGCATCCGCTCCACGTTGTTCTTGAAGTAGCCCAAGGCCGCTTCCACCGACGCCGCCTCGGCCCGCGTCTGGGCGATCAGCCCGCGCACGCCGTTGCGCAGGAGTCGCCGTGCCCACCGCGAGCGCCGTCGCTGGTAGTTCAGGTGCTCCTTGCTCCCCAGCAGCGCCTTCAGCACTTCCCTGGCGTGTTCCAGGGCGTGGTGTTAGTCCACGATCTCCAGGGCTGTGGGAAAGCAGAGCCGGTCCAGCCGCGCCAACCCGGCCGCGCCGTCCACCAGGAACACCACCCGCGCAGCCAGGCCCAAGCCCCGCCGGATGGCCTCTTGCCGCAGCCGGGGGCTAAAGGCGTCGCTGGAGTCGAAGCTGGCAACGGAGGTGGTGAAGGCGTGATCGCGGATCGGATGCCCTTGGTCATCGCGGCGATGCTGGGTGAAGACGCAGCCCAGATAGGCCTGCGGGTCTTGGCCGTGCCGTCGGGCTGGTGGCCCTTGCGGCCCTACTGTCATGTCCCTAACGCTTCTTTACAACGATTGACCTTCGCCAGGATGGTCTCGGCGTCTTTGGTCCAGACGCATTTCTTGGGGTCTTGGTTGTGTTCATTCAGGTCAGATTCAATGGCCACGACCAACGCTTTGACGCTTTTGAAGGTGTCGCGGTGAATCCGCTTACGCGTGATTTCCCCAAACCACCGCTCCACCAGATTGAGCCACGAACTGCGGGTCGGAATTAAGTGCAGGTGAAAGCGCTGATGGCGTTTGAGCCAGCGTTGGACCGGCGGACTTTTGTGCGTGCTGTAGTTGTCCACAATCAGATGCAGATCCAGTTCGGCCGGCGTCTCTTGATCCATCTTGTTCAGAAACCGGATGAACTCCTGGCTGCGATAGCGCGGCAAGCATTCTCCGATGACCTTGCCATCCAGCAGGCTCAGGGCGGCAAACAGCGTGGTCGTGCCGTGCCGCTTGGAGTCGTGCGATTGGCGGGCCGGGATGCCCGGACGCAAGGGCAATAGCGGGGCCGTGCGGTCCAGCGCTTGAATCTGGCTCTTCTCGTCCCCCGAGAACCCCAACGCCTTGTCCGGTGGGTTCAAGTAGAGACCCACCACGTCACGCACCTTCTCCACAAAGTGCGGGTCGCGGGAGAGTTTGAAGGTTTCCACCCCGTATGGCTGCAGCTTGTGTGCCTTCCAAATCCGTTGCACCGCCATGCGACTGAGCCCTTGGGTTTTGGCCATGGTACGCAGACTCCAATGGGTAGCGTTGCGGGGTGTGGTGTGGAGGGTGGCTTCGACCACCGCTTGGACTTGGTCCGCCCTCAAAGCCCGTTTGCGGCCGGGGCGTTTGGCGTCCTGCAGCAGCCCCGGCACGCCGGCCTGGCGGAAGCGCGCACGCCACAGCAGCACGGTGGGACGCGAAGTGTCGAGCTGGCGGGCAATCGCGTGGTTGGGCCGGCCTTGACCGGCGAGCAACACGATGCGAGCCCGCAGCACAATCTTCTGCGGGGTCTTGCCGGAGCGGACCAAAGCGTCGAGTCGTTTTTGCTGGTTTGCGTCCAGATCGAGGTCACCGCCGTTAACCCCGGCCAGAAACCGTCAGTGGTAACGCACTGGCGTTTTCGCTATTTGGCCGCGCCCCAGTTGTGAAGCTGTAACCAGCTGCCAGCCTATCAGGTTGGTTCCAGCTTCACAACTGGACGGGTTGAAAGGTACCGGCTCTGCGGGGACGCAATCGGAGCGCCGATGGAAGTCTGCTAAACGGCCAGTTGGGTCGCTCTGCGCGCGGCCGGGCATGCCCCTGCCGGGGGGGCAGGTCCAAAGCGAACATTCCCTCCGTAATCCCTTCTTCTGCGGCAGATTTCCCCGCATGAAAAAAACGCAACTCCTCCACCGTCTGCCCGCGGCCCTGATCCGCCACCCCTTCCACGGTCATCTCCCCGGCAAACGCGGGCAAGCCCGAGACTCCGGCGCGCTCCGGCCATCCGACGCCACCCGGCTTAACCCCGGCGTCCGGCTCACCCCCCGCCGCCACCCGGCTCGCCCACTTCGACTTCCTTTCCCGGGTCTTGCGAAGCTCATGGCCTGCCCCTGGCGCTCCGCGTGGACTACCCACTCCGCCCCAGACCCAAAGACCCAACCCATCGTCTGACTTCACGTCCCCGTCTGCCAACCCCTGTCCGGTTTTGTTCGCACACGCTTTCCCGGCTTCCAAAACGACACAACACACGAGGATTCGCGCCTTGCCCCGAAGAAACCTTTGCTGTTAAACCTTCCTCCGACGCACAACGCGCGTGTCGCTCGTTTCGTCAACCAGTTGCATGTCAGAAACCAAACCGGCCCAGTCCGCCGTCCCGCAGCGCAGCCCGTGGTTTTGGGTGCCGTCGCTCTATTTTTCCCAAGGCATTCCCTATGTGATCGTGATGACGATGTCCGTGGTGATGTACAAGCGCCTTGGCATCTCGAACACGGACATCGCCCTCTACACGAGCTGGCTCTACCTGCCGTGGGTGATCAAACCCCTTTGGAGTCCGCTCGTGGACATCACGCGCACGAAACGGTTTTGGGTTGTGACGATGCAGTTCCTCGTGTCGTTCGGGCTGGCGCTGGTGGCTTTCTCGGTCCAAGGCAGCGCGTTCTTCAAGTGGTCACTGTTCTTGTTTTGGATCATGGCCTTCGCCTCCGCCACGCACGACATCGCGGCGGACGGCTTTTACATGCTCAGCCTCTCGAAGCACGAGCAGGCGTGGTGGGTCGGGCTGCGCAGCACGTTTTACCGGACGGCGATGATCGTGGGCAGCGGGTTGCTGGTCGTGCTGGCCGGGGTGTTGGAAAGCAAGAATGGCCTGCCCCCGGTCGCGGTCACGGCGGAGGCGAAGGCTGGCGCGCCGATAGTCGCGAAGTTTGAACCCGCCGCCCTCGCCCCAACGGAAGCCGACGGCGGCCTGCGGGTGCTCGTGCAACCGGCCACGGCCGAGATCGCACTCGGCACGGCGGCCAACGCGGCGGGAGTCAAACAAATCATCGCCGACGCCAAAGCGTGGAATCGCCGGCATGGTTTCATCGCCGAGGAAAAGCCGGTGGAGAAGAAACCAACGGAGAAAGGTTGGTGGTCGAAGACAATCTCCGAACCGCTCGGCAACTTCCTGGGCGCGAAGTTCCCGAAGCAAAGCGCCACGAACGCCGCCCCCGCCAGCGCCGCCGGCAATGTGGCTGTGTTCCAGCTTTCCCTCTCGCAAGCGCCGGAGGCTGGCAAAGAAGTCGCCGTCACTTTCAGCCGCAAGCTGCGCGGCATCGAATACATCGGTTTGGGCAAAGGCGACAAGGGCTTCAAGCTCGTCGAGGGCGAGCGGTTCGTCTTCAACGCACAGAACTGGAATCAGCCGGCCATGGCCGTGGTCCAGCTTGATCCGAAGTTGAAGACCGCCACCGCCGTCACGTTCCTCACCAGCGCCGGCAACATCCCGCTGGCGTGGTCCATCACGCTGTTCGTTGTGGCGGGATTGTTCCTCGCGTTCAGTTGCTGGCACAGTGTCGTGCTGCCGCACCCACCCAACGACGGCCCGGTCGTCACGGGCAAGAGTCTGCTCGGCGATTTCTTCACCACCCTCGGCTCGTTCTTCCAGAAGCCCGGCGTGCTGATGGCGATGGCCTTCATCCTCCTCTACCGCTTCGATGAAGCGCAACTGGTGAAGGTGATCTCGCCATTTCTCCTCGATGCGCGCGAGCAGGGTGGACTCGGCCTGACGACCAGCCAGGTGGGCTTGGTCTATGGCACATTCGGCATTCTCGCGCTGACCTGCGGCGGTTTGCTGGGCGGCTTCATCGCGGCGAAGCACGGACTGAAGAAGGTGATGCCGATCATGGTGGCGAGCATGTATCTGCCGAAGCTGGCGTTCATCTACCTGAGCTTCGCGCAACCCGAGAACTTCCTCGCCGCCTGCGGGGCCGTGGCGGTGGAGCAATTCGGCTACGGGTTCGGCTTCACGGCGTTCATGCTTTACCTGCTGTTCTTCGCCGACGGTCCGCACAAGACGGCGCACTATGCGATTTGCACCGGCTTCATGGCGCTGGGGATGATGTTGCCCGGCATGTGGAGCGGCTGGGTGGCGGACATCGTTGGCTACAAACACTTTTTCGTGTGGGTCATTTGCTCCGCGGTGCCGGGCTTCTGCATCGCCATGCTGCTGTGGCGGAAGGTGGACCCGAACTTCGGGAAGAAGGCGGAGAAGTGAGCCGGGCGCTGCGCCGTTGAACCTGCATTCCGCAAGTCGGGACAAACCGCACCAAGGGCTTGGCCATAACCGCTGCTCCGGGCTTCCTGTGACGCATTCCAAGTGCTTGGATTGACTCGGTTCAATCGCTGACCCGCACACGGTAGAACCGTTGCGAATGCATCAGCAACGGAAGCAAAGCCTCCTGGACAGTTCCGTCCCCGATGATCGTCATCACGTTGGTCCAGTCCCCGGAGCCAATCGCCTCGGTGGCCTGGATCGTGTAGGTCTTGTCGGCGATGGTTGAAAGCGAGAAGCCGAAGTTCGTCCCCGAGACCGTGGGCGAGGCGATCGTCACGCCTGCCACTTGCCCGGTCGCGACAAGAAACACACCGTCGGCGCGGTATTCCACTGCGAGCGAGGTGCCGTTGCCCAGCGCCAGTCCGTTCGTCACGGCGAAGCTTCCGGTGCGCGACGAGCACGTCAGGATCGGGAACGTGTCTCCGGGAGCGGGCGTGAAGCCATTGGTCAGCGTCACGGTCAGCGTGCCGTCCAGCGCGGCGCTGCCGGACACGTTCACCTGATCGAACTGGCCCGGATTGCGTCCGGCGATTTCGATCCGCAGCGTGCCGGCTGCGGTTTGGGTGTAGTCGGTCAGGACGTTGATCTGCCCGACGGAATTACCGGGGCTGACGAGGCCGCCGTTCTTCAAGCTGGCCGCGATATCCCCGGATCCGGTCACGCTGCCGCCTTGAATATCAAGTGGCGTCGCCGCCGAGACGCCGCCGCCCGCCAGCCAGGTGGTGCCGCTGGTTTGCGTATAGCCAGTGTCAAAGCGCAACGTGCCGACACGAGCTTCGACGTGCCCCTGATTGATGAACGGCAGCGCCGTCACGCGCGTTTGGCCGGCGCCACCCCTTTTCCGAAACGTGCCGAGGTTGTGGAAGGTGCAAGAACCGGCATACCCACTTCGGTCAATCGAGCCATCGCCCCAGACTTCGAAGGTGCCACCTGGTTGATTGCTGATGACGCAAGTCCCCGCCGGAGTCAAGCGACAGGAGTTGCTCCAGATCAACCAACCCTCGTTGTTCAGGACGTGCGAAGCCAGAGATTTCTCCGTGTCATCCCACAGACGCAGTGTGCAATTGGTCGCCACGGTGGTGACGCCGCCTAGGAGCGTGCCGCTCGTCCAGTCCACCAGGCCGTGCAGCGTGCCGGTACCACCGATCGCGCCTCCGGCCAGCTTCAGGTTGACGGCGGTGACGTCGCCACCCAGCGCAAACGTGCCGCCCGTCAGCAACACTTCAGCCCCGTTCGTCGCGACGATAGTGCCACCGAGGACCCCACCGTTGCTCAGGACCAGTGCCCCAGTCTGAACCTCGACCGTGCCGCTGTTGACAAAGGGCAGGGCGACGATCCGCGTCTGTCCCGTGCCGCCGCTTTTCCGAAACGTGCCGAGATTGTAGAAGGTGCAAGACCCGGCATACCCACTCCGGTCAATCGAGCCATCGCCCCAGACCTCGAAGGTGCCGCTGGGGAAGTTGCTGATCACGCCGGTCCCCGCCGGAGTGAAACGGCAGTTGTTGCTCCAGACGAGCCAACCTTCGTTGTTGAGCCCATGCGACAACAGGAACTTCTCGGTGTCATCCCACAGCCGCAGCGTGCAGTTGGTCGCCACGGTTGTGGCGCCGCTGGAGAGATTCCCGCTCGTCCAATCCACCTGCCCGTGCAGCGTGCCGATGCCGCCAATCGTGCCGCCTGCCAGCCTCAGATTGACGGCGGTCAGTTCATCGCCGAGCGCAAAGGTGCCGCCCGTCAGAAGGACTTCCGCACCGTTTGTGGCGACGATGGTGCCACCCAAGCTCCCACCGCTGCTCAACACCAGCGCGCCAGTCAAGACCTCGGTCGCACCGCTGTTGACGAAAGGCACAGCCACGATCCGAGTCTGGCCGGCGCCGCCGCTTTTCCGAAACGTGCCGAGATTGTAGAAGGTGCAAGAACCGGCATACCCACTTCGGTCAATCGAGCCATCGCCCCAGACTTCGAAGGTGCCACCTGGTTGATTGCTGATGACGCAAGTCCCCGCCGGAGTCAAGCGACAGGAGTTGCTCCAGATCAACCAACCTTCGTTGTTCAGGACGTGAGACGCCAGAGCCTTCTCCGTGTCATCCCACAGCCGGAGGGTGCAATTGGTCGCCACGGTGGTCACTCCGTTGGCGAGACTCCCGCTGGTCCAATTGACTTGTCCATGCAGTGCGCCCGTGCCACCCATCGTGCCGCCTGCCAGCCTCAGATTGACGGCGGTCAGTTCATCGCCGAGCGCAAAGGTGCCGCCCGTCAGAAGGACTTCCGCACCGTTTGTGGCGACGATGGTGCCACCCAAGCTCCCACCGCTGCTCAACACCAGCGCGCCAGTCAAGACCTCGGTCGCACCGCTGTTGACGAAAGGCACAGCCACGATCCGAGTCTGGCCCGTGCCGCCGCTCTTGCGGAACGTGCCGAGGTTGTGGAAGGTGCAGGAGCCGGCAGATCCACTCCGGTCGATCGAGCCGTCTCCCTGCACTTCAAACGTGCCACTCGGCAGGTTGCTCATGAGACAGTTGCCCGCCGGAGTGAGCCGGCAGTTGTTGCTCCAGACGAGCCAACCCTCGTTGTTGAGCCCATGGGAGGACAGGAATTTCTCGGTGTCATCCCACAGCCGCAGCGTGCCGTTGGTCGCCACGGTTGTAACGCCGCTGGAGAAACCTCCGCTGGTCCAGTTGACTTGTCCGTGCAGCGCGTTAGTGCCCTTGACGGTGCCGCCCGACACCTTCACCCGAATTGCGGTTACTTCGCCGTCGAGCAAGAAGTTGCCGCCCGCCAGTTCGATTTGGCTGTCGGGCCAGGCCACCAGACTCCCCGACAACGTCCCGCCGCTGTTCAGCCGGAGCGTGCCCGTCTGAATCTCCACGGCGCCACTGTTGTTGAAGGGTACACTGGTGAACCACGTGCTGTTGGTTCCTCCTGTCTTCCGGAAAAGCCCGTAGTTGTTGAACGAACTGACCCCGGCCGAAGTCTTGTACACCGAGCCATCCCCCCGTGCCTCGAAGATGCCCCCCGAATGGTTGTTGATCTCGCAGTTGCCCTGGGGATCAATGCGACCGTCGTTGGCCCAGGCGACCCAGCCCTCGTTGTTTAGAATCACAGCGGCGAACGTCTTCGTGGCATCGCCGACCAGACGCAGAACGGCGTTGGTGCGCACCGTATTGGTGCCGAGGGCAATGACGCCATTGGTCCACTCGCAAAGGCCGCGCACGTCGAACGTGCCCCGGATTTCGCCGCCGTGAAGATGGAAATCATCCAGCGCCAGCGTGGGGTCGGTGGGAAGATAAACCCTCCCCGTGCCAACGATGACAGTGTCGGTTTCTGTCGGCACGCCGACCGGCAGCCAATTGGCGGCGTTCGTCCAATAGCCGGTGCCGGCGTTCCAACTATAGCTTCCCGCGAAGACGGTGCCGGCGAATGGAAGCACCAGCGCGAGGGTGGTGAGCAAGGATGCAGTTTTCATGGTCTCGTTTGAGTTGTTGGTGTGGACCCGAAGTGCATTTCGGGAAATCGTCTGGCTGGTTGTGGTTCAGCGTTGGCTTTCTGAGTTGAACCGCGTTTCGACTTCGTCGGCGCGTCGCCCGGTTGGATTGAGTCCCCGGTCATTCCGCACCCAGCAGACCAGTCCCGGGAGACAGGCGAATGTAGATAACGTGGGTTCATGATGGAGCGCCTTTCCGATGTCAGATCAATGGCTGGCCATGTGTCCTCCGCCGTGGTTCAGGGGCCGCGCATGTGGCTGCCGAGAGCCTGCATGGCGGCCTTCCATTCCTGGTCCGCCGCTTCTGCCTCTTCGGCTGCCGTGGCATGCCATTCGTCGAGGTATTGCGCCCGCGCCTGAGCAGCGTCTGCCGCCCGCGAGGCGACCTTTTCGCGGAAGCTCCGGTCAGACTCCATCGCCTGATGCCAGGCGGCTTCGCTGGCCACCTGCCCGGCCAGCACGCGATTCGCGGCCTTCCGCTTGGCGGTGTTTTTCATGGCGATGTAGGTGCTAAACTCCGACTTGAAACCGCCCAACTGATCCGCCTGCCCCTTTTGCGCCGCCTCGCGATACCACGCCCAGAATTCCTCCGCCACCCGCCGATAACGCTCGCGCGTCTCCAACGCTTCGAGGCGCTGGCGGAACTCGCCAAAGGGCACGAGGGCCTTGCGCCCGTGATGGAACTTCAGCGCCAGCAGCACGAGACGGTCGGCCCCCGTCAACGGGCCGGGGCCGTCCACCGAAGTGCCGATTCCCGGCAGGCTCAGCGTGAGCGTGTTCTCGGCGATGACGGCGTTGGCCATCGCTACGTCTTGTTCGGACAAACCACCGACGTGGCCGCTCGTTGCTCCGGCGGAACTGGTTCGAGCCGGGTCTGTCGCTGGCGGCAAAGCAGGCGCGGTTGTCGCCGGCACGAATTGCGACCGGTTCGTCAATGCGCGGGCCAGCCAGTCGGGCGTGGGCAGAGTCTGAGCCACTAATCCAAGACAACCGAACATCATCAATGCGGGGACCAACACGAGTGGCCACCTGATCCGGTTGGAGTGCGTCTCACAAAGCAGGATTGGTCCGATTCTTTTCACCAAATCAGTAGCATGTGCGTCCATCGAAACGGCTTGGAGGCGGATCAACACCCTACCCCAGCAGTGGTGCCCCCCAGATATGCCTTATCCTTCTTCAGATCGATGGCAATGTTCTCCGGCTTCGGCGGCTGGCGGCCTTGCACTCCGGCGGTGGAGCCACCCAGATACCCTTTGTCTTTCCTCAAATCGATCGCGACCTGTGCTGGCTTCGGGGGCTGGTACCCTCCCACTCCGGCGGTGGAGCCGCCCAGATACCCCTTGTCTTTCTTCAAATTGATCGCGACCTCCGTTGGCTTCGGAGGTTGACGGCCTCCCACTCCGGCGGTAGTGCCACCCAACAGCACCCTGTCTTTCCTCAAGTCGATCGCGATCTGTTCAGTCTCTGCGTCGCCTTCTTGCCCTTCGCCGCCGCCGCCACCTCCTCCTTGTCCGGATCGGCTGAAACACACGTCTGCCGTCTGCAAACCGACGCGATCCAAACGGTTCACGGGATCATTCCCAGTGTAGCCAAACATATTCCTGCCTCCGCGAACGTGAATAGGGTCTTTGGCCGTCCATCGTCCGCCCGACGGCTGGTAATCCCGCGCGCCGAAGCGGACCAATTCGTGGTCCGGGCCCGCCATGCCGCCGGCAAAGCCAAAAGGCAGGTCAATCGCCGACGCGGTGTCGAGCACCACGTTCCCGAAGGCATCGTAGTCCACGCGTTTGATGACGGCGCCACTGGCATCCACCACTAGGCGCGGGCTGCCGAGTTGGTCGGTGATGATGTGGTTAGTCGCACCGTCGCGGATGAAGGCCACCGGGGTCCAGCGTCCGCCGTAGATGAACGTGGTGCGCAGCGCGCCATTGCCGTCGTACTCGGCCAGCGGCATCAAGCCGTCGCCGTAGAGCCAGGCGTGGGTGCGGACGCCGTTCACGGCGCGGGCAATGCGCCGGCCCCGGTTATCGTGGAGGTAGGTGATCATTCGACCATCCGGCAGATCCACGCCGGCCAGCGTGCCGTCGGTGCTGTAGTGGAACGTGGTCATGACGCCTAAGAGCCGCGCGCTTTGGAGGCGGCCGTCGGCGTCGTAGGCGAAGGTGCGGACGCCGGCCTGGAGAAGTTTGTTGTCCGCGTCGTAATGGTAATCGCTGGCCGTGAGCGTCTCGCCGGTTAGCGTATTGGTCATGCCAATGCGGTTGCCAACAGCGTCGTAGGCGTAGGCTTCCACCGTAGCGCCGTCGCGTTTCACTTCCACGAGTTGGCCGACGATGTCGTAAGCGTAATCCCAAGTCACGGTCGTGCCGGCGATGGTTTCGACCTTGCGCGTAATGCGGCCCAGCGCGTCGTAGCTCCGGTCCACGCGATAAAGCTCCGCGCCGTGCGCCGCGATGGCATTGGTAATCTCGCCGAACTCGTTCCGCTGGTAGGCGATGGTGAACGCGCCTTCGGCAATGCGCTCAAGGAAACCGTTGGTGCGGTTGTAGTTCAGACTGATCGGGCCGGCGTTCGTCAACAACCCGTCACCGTCGTAGCGAAGTGGCAGGCTCAGGCCGGCGTAGGCCAGTCGCGACACGCGGAAGTCGTTGTTGTAGGTGTAGCTCACCGTTCCATTGATGACGCCGCTCCAGGTCGCGCTGGTGAGCAGGCTGCCGTCGTAGGTGTATCCGATTTGCTGGCCATCTCGCGAAGCGGCGCTGGCGAGTTGGCCGTTGGCTGCGTGGTAGGTGAACGTGTGGCTGCCTTCCGGCGTTTGGATGCTCGCGATCTGGCCGTTGGTCGCGTAGTTCCATTGAATCGCCTGGCCGGACGGGAACTGGCGGCGGATGAGTTCCTTGTCCTTGTTGTAGGTGAACGTCTCCGTCGCGCCGAGCGGGCTGCGGTAGGTTTCCATCAGATCCTGCGGCGTGTAAGTAAACTGGTGGTGGTTCGTCCCATTCGGCTCCGTGAGCGTGGTCAAGTTGTCCTTCGCGTCCCAGGCGTGCGCCCAACTTGAACCGTCAGGCAGTGTCAGCGTCGTCACCCGGCCCACGGCGTCGCGCTGGTAGCTGGTGACATCGCCGAGGGCGTTGGTGGTCGCGGCCAGGAAGCCGCTGACCGGATCGTAGCCGAGGCTGGATTGACGGTCGCCTTGCGCGGTCTGGGCGAGCCGACCGTGAGCATCATAGGTCGTCAGGAGCGGCGCCACGCCGGGCATCCGCATGACCGCTGGGCGAGCCTGTTCGTCCAAGGTCGTGAATGACTGCCGGCCCTCGGGCGACGCACTCGTGAGGGTCAGCGTAGTCGCGTCGTAACGGGTCGTGAAGGCCCGGCCATTGACGGTCACGGTGTTCGTCAGGCCTTGCAGGCTGAACAGGTCTGCCGCGTTGGTCAACCCGGCGCCACGTCCGGCCGACACTTGGAGCTTCAAGCCGCCGGGGGTGGTGCTGGTGCTGCTCTTGGTGAACGGCGCCTGCATCTTGAAGCGCGGATCACCGCCGTCCTGCTCGGCGCTGACCGAGAGATCGGTGTTGGTGAGCGTTCGCGTGCTCGGAACGGGCGTGAGCAACTCGGCGCGCGTGGCGTCAGGGAAGGTGTTCACGAAACGCTGCCCGCCGGACCGCGGGAAGTCCGTCCGGTAGATGCTCTGCCGCCCTTCCGGACTGATGAGCGTCACGGTGTAGCCGTTCGTGCTTTCGGTGCGCGCCAACTCGCTGAAGCAACACGACTGGTTTTCGTCTTTGATGAGCCTGCCGTTGTCATCGTAGGTGAACGCGAACTGGTTCGTGCGTGGATCAGTCAACGCGGTGAGCAGGCCGCCCGCGGTGTAATCGAATGCGTAGCTTTGGCTGGCAGGATCGGTGACGCCGGTCAACCAGCCGTTGGTGTTTACCTCGAGAACCGTGCGTTGACCGAACGGAGCGACGATGGCTGTGGGCGTTCCGTCCGGCAGCCGTTCGATGATCGTCCGGTCGCCGTCCGCGTCCTCCAGTGCGATGAGCCGGCCCGCGGGGTCGTATTCGAACGAAAGCAATGTCACACCGTTCAGAGCGTTGGCCGTTCGGAGATGGCGCCCGTTGGCGTCGAAGAAGAAGACCTCGCTGCCGTCTTCGGAGGCAATGCCCAACGCTGAAGGACCGAAGCCGGGGAGATTGGGACCGATGCGCCGGACCACCAGATTGCCCTGATCGGGCAGGTAGAGGCTGCCGTCGGGCCCGAACGCCAGGTCCACGGGTGCAAAGAACCGGGCTTGGAGCGGCGGGTCACCATCACCTTCATAGCCGCCATTGAGATCACTCGGACCAGCGTAGTGGCTGAGAATGCCATCACTCCCAACCCGGCGAATCCGCGACATGCCCTCCATGATGTAGAGGGTGCCGTCGCGCGCGAAGGTGATGGCCTCGGGCGAAAACAGACACGCTTCCTTGGCCGGGATGTCGTTTTGGAAATAGGAGACGGCGCCGCA
Organism: uncultured Verrucomicrobiota bacterium; assembly: GCA_964548925.1. Taxonomy (GTDB): domain Bacteria; phylum Verrucomicrobiota; class Verrucomicrobiia; order Limisphaerales; family MWDV01; genus MWDV01. The sequence goes on from CAZJTM010000082.1 coordinate 12,748, forward strand.
TCTGCCGCCCGCAAACGTGCTGATGCGTCCATCAGTGCCGACACGGCGCACGCGACCAGCGCCGCGCTCGCTGATGTAGAGACTGCCGTCCGGTCCCAGGCAAACATCGGAAGGGGTGGACAACACTGCCTGGGTGGCGGGGATTCCATTAGCCTCGTTCGTCCCGCCTCCGGCGACCGTCGCCAGCGTACCGTCGGGCGCGATTCGGCGGATGCGGTTGTTCAGCGAGTCGTTAAGATAGACGCTGCCGTCCGGCGCCACTACAAGAGCATTGACCGTGTTCAACAGCATCTGTTTGGCTGGACCAGTCTCACCGTTGAAACCGTACTGCCCGGCCACGCCGGCGATGGTGTGGATGATGCCATCCGCAGTGACTCGACGGACGCGTTCGCCTTCCGAAATGTAGAGCGTGTTGTCCGGTCCGACCGCCACTCCAAGCGGGAAGACGACAGCATTCGTGGCTGGCGCGCCGTCCCCCAGGCCTCCCCCGGAACCGGTGCCGGCAACCACCCGGATCAACCCGTTCGTGGTGATTTGATAGACGCGGGCGCGACTGGTGGCGAGGTAGTAAGAGCCGTCCGGCAAGAAAGCCACGGACTTCGGATGGCCGATGTAGGCCGAGATCGCCGGGACGTTGTCATCGAAGTAGTACGCGCCGTTGAGGTTTCCCGCGACGGTTTCCACGAAGTCCTCCAAGACCCGCGGCGCGCGGCCATCGCCGGGAAAGAGCAGCCGCTGTTCTGGAACATACGCGTGATGGGTGTTCAAGGTCCACCCGCCCAGACTTTGAGCGCGGGCGTCCCAGACGGCCAAGCGCGTCTTCAACTCCTGCCAAAGCGTTACTTCGGTTCGGGATGGCGACGCCGTGATGGGCACGCCGTTGCCAGTGTGGCCAAACGCCCGATCGAGTGCGGCGGGCTGCTGGTAGTAGCCGTCATAGACGTAGCCAATCCTGACCGTGACCGTCTGCTGGCCTTGCACTTGCCGTCCATAAACATCGCGCCCATCCCAGATGAAGCGGTAGAACTGGTTGGGCTGCGCTGGCAGGGGTTGCTTGAAGACCTGCCCGGCCACGCCGACTTCCAGGTCAATCCGCTTCAGTGAGGCCGGCAACGTGTCACGGCTCACGGGGATGTTGAGCGAATACGCTCCGCTGCGTCCCGGTGTGCGGTTGCTCGCGTAGTGCAGCCGGAACGGTGTGCCGGCGATGCCGACGGATTCGCCGAGCGTCTGGCTCTGAATCCCGATCACCGAGCCGGAGGCCTCGCACTCGTTGCGCGGGGCAAGCGAGTCGTTTCCGCCAACCAGTGACGCCAAAGAGATTCCCGCCGCGACGGCATCCAGCGGCGGCCCCCAACCCCAATTGCAGTCCCACGTCGAGAGATGCGGCAGCGTCATGCGCCACAGGCTTTGCCCGGCGGCATACAAGCTGGCCAGCTTCGCCCGCTCGGTGTCACTGATGCCCAACGCGGCCAATCTCGTCGTGTCGTTCGCCGTGCCGTCGCCATCAATGTCAACCTCGGCCAGGCCGCCGGTGACACTGAGGATTTTGATGATGTGACCGTTGTCGTGCGGTACCCAGGCGGCGCGGTCGGCATCGTAGTAACCCACCGGCACGATGCCGCCGACCGGGAAGCCGAGGAAGTTCTCCACATATAACACCACCGGCTTGTTGAAGACCACGTCCTTGCCGCCGACCTTGATGCCGTTGGCCACGGCTTCGTCCGCGCTCAACTCCACGCAGTAGGTGTAGCCGATGTCTGATGGCAGCGCGGCAGGCATGGCGCGCGGGCCGTTCGTGCCCACGGTGTATTCCGTGGCGCGAATGCTCAGGTTCGTCACCGGTTGCGGCGTGCCGTCGGGAAGGAAGATGCTGGCCTCGGTGCCTTGCGCGAACATCAACGTCGCGCGGCGCGGGCCGTCCTGGTCCGAACTCACGCTGCCTTGAGCGACCTGGATCGGCGCGCTGGAGGACAGGTCAATCGTCGTGACTTGGGCGTCGCGCACCAACAGCGTCACGTCCGGCACTTGAGCGTAGTCCTGCCAGGAAGCGGAGACCTGGCGTTGCGCGGGGATGTAACCCCCTTTCTCGTACTTCACGGTCAAGTAACCGCCCCCGTTCACCGCGAGATCAAACCAACCGTCGAGCCGGCTCCAAGTCCGGCCCAACTCCGGGTGGCCCAGCACGGTAATCGCCACGCCCGGCAGCGCCGCGCCTTGGCGGTCCAACACACGCCCGCGCAACACTCCCGCCTGGTGGGGCGCGATGGCGTTGGAGGTCACGCCGGTCTGTATGGCGTTGGCCCCGGTGTAGAGGAATTCGGTGCTCGCGCTGACCGTGGTGGGAATTGTCGGGTCGACCGGCGGGGCGATGGAAACCGGATTGGGCGGCAGCGTGTTGGTGGCGACCTGCCGCAACCGGAAGAACTGCTGCGCGTTGGTGATCGTTACGGCGATCGAGTATTCCTCGCCTTCGAGCTGTGGCCAGCCGGCGACCGCCTGCCACTGACTGGCATCCCCGAGGCGTTCCAGCGTCTCGGGCACGAACGTGCCGTTGGTGTTCAGCCACGTTAGTTGGAGTTCAGCCGGTCCGGCGGGACGTGCCGTGAGGGCGGGACCGTTGTTGGAGGAAATCTGTGCCTGTGCGACCTGGAATCCCAGGCAGAACAGGAACAGAACACGGGGAAGCGCGACGGACTTCGTCATGGCGACGCCTTTGTTCTGGATTTGGTTTTGCTCGCTCGACTTTCTCTGATGGTGGGACGATGCAGCCTGTCCAACCGCTGGCGATTAGAACACCCCGTCGGCGCGAATTCAAGCCGTGTTTGCCGCTTGCCACGGCGCGGTTGGCGCGGCACGGCTGGGAAGTCGGCTGAGCGCGATTGCTTTTCGCGGTTTCTCTGGTACTGAATAGCACGTGACCGAGCCCAGCCTGTTGTTGCTCATCCCGGCTTACAACGAGGAGCGCCGCATCGAACCGGTGTTGCGCGACTACGGGCGCTATTTCCAGGAGCATTACGGCGGGCGGTTCCAACTCGTCGTGGTCCTGAACGGCTGCCGCGACAACACCCGCGGCGTGGTCGAGCGGGTGGCGCGCGACTTCCCGGCGGTGAGCTTGCTGGATTTCCCGGAGCCCATTGGCAAGGGCGGCGCGTTAATCGAAGGTCTGAAGCTGGCCTCGCGCGCGGAGGCCATCGGTTACGTGGACGCGGATGGAGCCACGCCGCCGCGCGCGTTTCATGATCTGGTAAAGCATCTGAGCGAGGCGGATTGCGTGATCGGCTCGCGGTGGTTGCCAGGCGCGGTGCTGCATCAGGCGCAAAGCAGCAAACGGCAGTTCGCCAGCCGCGTCTTCCACGCCATCGTGCAGGGGCTCTTCTGGATGAACATCCGCGACACGCAATGCGGGGCGAAGGTCCTGCGGCGGGAGGCGGTGGAGAAAGTCCACGCCAACCTGCGCATCGCCGACATGGCGTTCGACATCAACCTGCTTTACTCGCTCAAGCGCGCGGGCTGCCGCACCCTCGAAGTGCCCACGGAATGGACCGACCAGATGGGCTCGAAGGTCACGCTGTTCCGCACGTCGCTGACGATGTTTCTCTCGGCGCTCCGCATCCGGCTGATTTACTCGCCGTTCTACAAGTGGCTGCGCCCGTTGAATCCGTTGGAAGCGTGGGTCTATAGGAAGCTCCGCGCGCCGCAGCCTCTGCCCGGACCGGATTCACCGCGGAGACAGTCCACCGAACGGCCTGGCTAGGCGGTGGTTGGCGCTTGCCGCGCCGGCGATGGTCGGGAGGTGAACCAGGCGCAGATGGCGAACAACACCATGCAGGCCACGCCGAGAACTTGCAGCACCTGCACCGGGCTGGCGTGAAACCGGAGCAGCGCGAGCACGTATCCCAAGGCCAGGCCCAGCAGCCACGGCACAATCCGGAAATCCGCTCTCGCCAAGAGATGATTCACGAGCACATTGGCCAGCGCCAGCGGCACCATGGCCGCCGCGTACCAGAGGAGAATCGTGGTGGTGGGCGCGACGTACTCCGGCGTGTAAACCAGTTTCACCACCCACGGCCCGAGCAACCACAGCCCGCCCACACCGCCCGCCGCCAGCAAAGCCGTCGCCCCCAGTGTCACCGTCAGGAGATTCGACTTCTCCGCCCGCGCCGTGCTGTGGACCACCTTCGGGAACATCACGGCGGCCAACGGCCCGACGAGCCAGATCAATCCGCGCGAGAGCGTGCCCGCGCTGCCGTAGAAGGCCGTTTGATCCGGAAACCAGATTTTGACGAAGACCGTGTCCGCCGAGAACAGGAACAGAGTTGCCCCGAACCCCAGCAGCAGGGGGACAATCTGCCGCAACAACCCGCGCCACTCAAACGCCTCGCCCGGCCCGGTCCACAACTCGCGCGTCTGCCACATGCCCAGGCCAAAGGCCACCGCCACGCCCACCGTCGCCCCGGCCACAATGCTCGCCGCCTGCCCTTGGAAGGCCAGCACCAGCAGCGCGGCCAGGCCGATGCGCCCCACGCCGTTCAGCAACATGGAGACACCGAGCATCAGGAAATTCTGCGCCCCTTGCAGCAGACCCCACGCAAGCGGCAGCCAGAGGTAGCCGAGCGCCAGCAGCAGGGTCATCCACAGGGCGGCGGGATTGGCGATGTGCAGCTTCCGCAACACGAAATCCTGCATCGCCAAAACCGGCGCGGCCACCGCCAGCCAAACGAGCAACGAAGCCAGCCAGGCCGTGCGAATCTTCCGCGCCAGTTGCCGCCGCTCGCCCCGCGCCAACCCTGCGGCGGTCTGTTGCGCGTACACCATTTGCAGCGGGATTGCCGGGATCAGAATCGTCAAGGTGAACAAAGTCACCAAGGTCCCATACTCGTCGGTCGAGATGCGCTTCGAGAGGAGATGCACCGCCCACATCATGACGCCGGCGGCGATGTTGACGAACATCAGCCAGCCGCTCTGGCGAAAGAACGCGGTGCGCGGGTGCGCCGCCGATGCGGGCGGAGGTTGAGCCACGGAAGATTCTGCAGCCATGAAAAGTGCCTTTGCGAAATCCGGTTTACGGCAGCGCCTTGAGGAAGTGGACCAGCATTTCCTTCCCGCGTTCAAGCTGGGCCAGCGAAATCCACTCGTCCGCCGTGTGCGCCTGGGCAATGTCGCCCGGCCCGAACACCACGCTGGGAATGCCTGCCTCCGCCAACACGGCGGCGTCGCAAAAGTAATGCACCCCCACCGGTCGCCGTTGGCCGATGCTGGCGAGGAATTGCCTCACCAGCGGGAGCGTTGGGTCGGTTTCCAACGGCGCGCACGGCGCGCCTTTCACGCTGCTGACCTTCGCGCTCAGGCCTTGCGCCCGCAGCAGCGCGGCCAATTCGCGGCAGACGCCCGCCTCCGTCTCGCCCGGCAACATGCGCCGGTCCACCTCGATGTGGCAACGATCCGGCACGATGTTCGGCTGGCCGCCCCCGCCGATGCGCCCAACGCTCACCGTGGCGTGCCCCAGTAGGGGATGCAATTGGCGGCGCAGCCGCGCGGCGTAGGCCGTTTGGAGAAACTCCACCACGCGCGCCATCGTGTGGACCGCGTTGCGCCCAAGGTGCGGCGTGGCGCCGTGGGCGGCCCGGCCCCGCGTTTCCACCCGCAACCACAAGCTGCCTTTGTGGGCCGTCACGACTTGCAGGCGCGTTGGCTCGCCGACGATGGCGAGGTTCGCCCGGAAGCCGCTCTCGGCCAGCGCCCGCGAACCGGTCTGTGCGTGTTCCTCATCCATCAAACCCGCGAACACGATCTCCGTGTGCCGCGGACGCGTCTTGGCACGCGCTACTTCACACAGCGCCGTGAACATGGCCGCCGCGGAGCCCTTCGTATCGCACGCGCCGCGACCGTAGAGGCGACCTTGGCGGCGCGCGGGGATGAGTTGGGCGCCGCTGGCGGGACTGACGGTGTCGAGATGAGGCGCGAGCAAGAGGCGTTGCCGAACCTTGCCGGTGGGCGACAGCACCGTCAGCAGGTTGGGGCGGCCCGGTGTGACCGGCCTCAACCCCACGTCCAAGCCCGCCTTCGCCGCGGTGGCGGCCAGAAACTCCGCCACGCGTTGTTCGCCAGTGAGCGGCCCCGCCTCGGCGGCGAACGCGGGGTTCACGCTCGGCAGGGCGATCAACTCGGCAAGCAGTTTGGCGGTGCGCGACATGTGGAGGCGGAATCTAAAGACCGGGGCGCGAAACGGAAAGCTCGAAACGGGATCGCGGCGGGCGCGAGTTGGGCCAGTCGCCCGCCCCATGAGCCTTGGCGTAGCGGCGCCTCGGCACAGCGCCGCAAACTCTTGGACGAGGAGAATGGCGGCGCTCTGCCGAGCCGCCGCTACGGAGCGAGTTGCGACCGCACCCGGAACAAACGCCCGGTGGCGTCGAGCGCGGATTGGTGGAAGACGATCTCCTGGCCGGTGCCGTTCGCGACGCCAGCCTCCGCCCAAGAGGCGGCCGAAGCCAGTTCCTGGGATTCCACGCGATAGATGCGACCGGTCATCGTGGGATAACGGAAGGAGAAACCCGAGGCGTCCGCCTCCGGTGAGCGCAGGGTGAAAACCGATCTGGCGTCATTCGGGTCCGTGCCCGCCACGTACTCGCCGAGGTTGGTCAATTGATCGCCATCGGCGTCCAGCAGGGCGTCGGCGGGATCATCGCGGTCCAAACCGTTCGCCGCTTCCCAAAGGTCCGGCATGAGGTCGCCGTCCGCGTCCGCGCGGTCCGGCGGCGGCGGCTTGGCCTCAAAGGCGCCGATGGTGGGTGGAGTGGCGAAGCAGCGCTCTTGAAGATCGGCCCACACGCGTGGCAACCGCTGGCCCTTGCCCGCCGCCGGGCTGTTCGTCGGCACCGAGAAATCGCCGCCCGCAGCGTTGGCGAAGAGCGGGTTCAATGCGTACACGCCATTGGTTTCGCTGGCGGGCAACGAGGGCTTTGACTGGTTGGGCTGGTTGAAGGCGTACCAGAGGTTGTTGGCGAAACGGAACGAGGCCGCGTCGGTGTTCGCGCCGACGTTGACATACGTGCTGATCTGCGAGCGGTCGAAATAGACGAGGTTGTTGATGAACTCGTTGTTGCCGCACGGCAGGAAGAGGTAGCCGCCACTGGAAACCGTTTCCTGCAGGATGCGGAACAGCCAGCGCGTCGGCTGGACGATCGTGTTGTTTGCGACCAGCGAATTCACGGTGCCAACGAATGCCACGGGGGTGTCCGCGCCTTGAAAGAGATTCGCGATGACGCGGATGTTGCGCGACTCGGCGTTCGGCGTGTTGGTGGAGAGCGGCGGGCGGAAGAACTCGAACCCGGTCGAGCCGCCGATGTTGATGGCGCGGGCGCCGCCGTTCGTGATGCGATTCCAGCGGATTTCGATGTCCGCGCTGCCGCCCTTGCACTGAATGGCGTTGCTTCCGGCGTCCGTGAACGCGCAGCGCGCGATCAGGCCGCGATGGCAGCCCACGTGGTCAATGCCACTGCCGCCCGCGCTGAGCCGCGCGAATTCGCAATCGAGCACGGCGTAATCGTAAAGCCCGGAGAGCTTCAGGCCGTCCTGGTTGCCGCCCGTGCCGATGTCGTGGATGAAGAGGTTGCGGAAGAGGACGTGACGCGTGGCGTTGCTGTTTGCGTAGTCGCCGCCGTCGTCGCAATTGATGCCGTTGGCCGTCGCGCCCGAGATTTCGAGGTTCTCCACGACCACGTAACGGGTGCGCGAGAGTTGGAGGGCCGTGCTGCCGCCGCTGATGACCGGCCGGGGTTGTCCCGGAAGCCCGCCCAGCCAGATCGGGGCATTCGAGGTGCCGGTGAGATTCGAGAGAAACGTGCCGGCGGCGTGTGTGCCGGGCAGCAGGCGGATGGCGTCGCCCGGTTGAAGCCCCTGCGCGGCACGGCTGATGGTTTGGTAGGGCTTCGTCAGCGAGCCGTCGCCGGTCGAGTTGTTTCCGGTGGGTGAGACGAAAATCTCACGGCTGGGTTGCTTGCCGTCGGCGAAAGTCGCGATCGGATCGCAGGAGACCGCGCGGAGGTGCGGCCAGGGAAACACCAGCGGGCTGGCCACCAAGGCCAACAGGGTACGGATACCAGCGGAGCGCATGGCGGCAACATGCCGCAAACGTGCCAGGGTTGCCAGAGCCGTTCGCGCGTCGCGTCTTTCCGCTTCAGCCGCGGGCTTGGCACGCCTAGCATCCGCGCGTGATGGAATTCTGGCAACTGCCGCTGCTCTTCGCCACTGGCTTGGTGGCGGGATTCGTGGATTCCATCGCCGGCGGCGGCGGGTTAATCACCATTCCAGTGCTCCTGAACTGCGGCGTGGAGCCGCGTCTCGCCCTGGGGACGAACAAGCTTCAGGCGACCTGCGGTTCGGGAAGCGCGACGTGGCATTTCGCGCGGGGTGGTCTGGTGAACTGGGCAGAGTGCCGGCGCGGGCTGCTCTTCACGTTCTCCGGTGCGGTGTTGGGCACGCTGGCCGTGCAGCAACTCGACCCGGCCTTTCTGAAGCGGTTCCTTCCGGCCCTGTTGCTGGGCGTGGCGGTTTACCTGTTCTTCAAACCAGCACTCGGCTTCACGGACGTTCCGCCCCGGCTGCGGCGCGGCGCATTCGACGTGTGGTTCGGTTTGGGGTTGGGCTTTTACGATGGTTTCTTCGGGCCAGGCACGGGCACGTTTTGGGCGATGGCGTTCGTGCTGGGGTTGGGGTTCAACTTGACGAAAGCCACCGCGCAGACCAAGGCGATGAACTTCGCCAGCAACGCCGCGTCGCTGTTGTTCTTCCTGCGAGCCGGCCAGGTTCACTTCTTGGCGGGCCTGGTGATGGGCGCGGGCCAGTTGCTCGGCGCGCGATTGGGCTCGCGGCTGGTGTTGAAACGCGGCACAAACCTCATCCGCCCGGCGTTTTTGGTGGTGGTCGTGGCGCTGACGTTGAAGCTGCTCCATGAGGCATTCCTGAAGCGGGGCTGAGCGGGCCTCGCTCCGGCCCAAGTCCGCGATGAAGCGATCAACCGGAAGGGAACGGCGCGCGGGCCGGGCTCACACCAGGCCTTCCAGCACTTGCGGGAGGCGCTCCAAGCTGCGATGAAGCGAGGCGCGGGCGATGGCGTTTTCGGCGTCGGCGTGGTTGGGAAACAACACGGTCCAGCCAGACGCGGCCATGTATTGCTCGCGGGAGACGGGGACAAAATTCCCACTGCACCCGATCTCCGCATTGCGCATCAGCAAATCGGCAATCTGCACCGAGGCGATGATGGCTTCGTGGGCGTCGGCCTTTTCCGGTTCGTGATGGAAGCGGGCGGACTTGATCATCAGGTCGGGCAGGCGATGCCGCTCCAAGTAGAGGGCGCCAAGTTCGCAATGGTCCATGCCGAAGACTTCGTTCTCGATGGCAATCAGGTCCTGGGTGCCTTGGGAGGCGAGCCGGTGAATCTCGGTGAAGTGCTCCGGGGCCGTCCAAGCCATGACGATTTTGCCCATGTCATGCACCAGACCGGCGACGTAGTCGGATTCGTCCGTCGGCGATTGGACGGCGCTGACGACTTCGCGGGTGAGGATGGCGGTGCCGATGCAATGCTGCCAAAACTCGCGCCACGGAAAGGCGCAGTGGCGGGTCAGGCGCTGGAAGTCCTCAATGATCGGCGTGACCATCGTGAGTTGGCGGATTTGCCGGACGCCCAGGTAGAAGACAGCCTCCTCGATGCTGTTGACCGGCGTGGTCAGACCGTAATAGACGGAGTTGACCAAGCGGAGGAGACGGGCGGTGAGACTAGGGTCGCGCCGGACGATCTCGGAAATTTGTGCCGAGTAGCGCTGTTCGGCCATGAGCAAACCTTGCAGCGCCTTGTTGATGCTGCTCAGCGAAGGCAGGTACGGGCACGTGGCCAGCCGCAGGGAGATTTCCTTGCGGCTCAAGCGGCCTGCGCATTGGGGCGTGAGCACTTCGATCATAGTTCAACTTGATGTTCCGCTCCGTCATCGGCCATCGGCGCAAGAACTTGAATTCAAATGTGGTGCGCCGCCCGTTTTTCGCTCAAGTGACCGCCGGGACTGCCGATGTAGCGATGAACGGATTTGGTGTCCGCCCGCCGGCGGTGGGCGGGATGATGGACTTGGCTCGCAGCAGCGATTTGACGCATGGGCAAACAAACTTTCAAGGCCCGCAGGCTCTTCGGCGCGGTATGCGCCGTGGTCGGCGGCGGCCTGCTTGGGCTCGAGGCCGTGGCGGCTGGCTATCTACCCGTGACCGGGCCGGTGCCGCTGCGTTTTGAAACGGAAAAACCACCCCCCAAGCCGCTCGTGCTTCCCGCTTTGGTTCAGGACGAGCCGCCCGCCCCGGCGACAGCGGACAAGACTCCGCCTCCAGAAGTTGCGGCAACTCCTGCCGCTGAAACCAACGCGGCGCCTGTCACGGAGGCTGCCGAGCCCGCTGTGGTCACCCCGGCTCCAGAGTCGGCGGCGACCTTGCTTGACCAGCTCTACGGCGGTGACGGTTCGAGCGCCTACGCCAACCCGTACGCCATTCCCGCGCCTCAGCCTGCACCGAAGCCAAGCCTGGAAGCCCCGGCAAGCAACCTGCTTGTTGTTACGCCACAGATGTTGGCCGAGTATTTCAGAGTCAGCCCCACCGTTGGGACATCATCGAACGCGTCGAGCCCGGCGGTTTTCGTGCCCGTCGGGTTCACGCCGCCGACGCCGGTTGGCTTGCCCTCCAGCCAGGCGACCTATCGCACCCAATGATCCGCCATTTCTCGCCTGCCACCACCTGTTTCCACCGCGTCGCTTGTGCGGCGTGGTTGGCGCTGGGTTGTCTCCTTGGCCCGCTCGTGAGGGGAACGGAATCCACGCCAGCCTCCTCGGTGCCCGATGGTCATTCCCTTTTGCTGGAGTCTGCCCCCAAGAATGCCGACCTCCTCATGGCGGGCAGTGCGGCGAAAATCACGGAAGCGGTTACCTTCGCCCCCGCGGCCCCGTCGGAGACTCCCGGAACCGGCAGCGTGGCACAAGCGGAAGCCCACAGCGGCTCGCAGCTTCCCGCCACGCAACCTTTGAAGGCGACCAACACCGCCGCGGTGAAAGTG
>CAZJTM010000083.1:0-4954 GCA_964548925.1 uncultured Verrucomicrobiota bacterium
CCAATACGGGCGGCAATGATTACACCGGCCCGACCGTGATCAGCGGCGGTCGTCTGGTCGTGACGAATCTCGCCAACGGCGGCCAGCCCAGCGCCATCGGGAGTTCCGGGGCGGCGGCCGCAAATCTGGTGCTGGCGGGTGGCACGCTGAGCTACGCGGGGCCGGCGGTCGAGATTGATCGCGGGTATTCGGTTCAAGGTGCGGGTTCAACCATCGAGACAATCAGCGATCTCTCCTTGAGCGGACCGGTGACCGCGACGATTGACAGCAGCTCTCGCAAGACCGGCGCCGGCCGGCTCGTCTATCGGGGCGCGGGCGTGAAGCAACTGTCCGGTGGCGCGTTCCCCGGCTACAACGTCCTGGAAGGCACGCTGGTATTCGACGGCACTGGCGGCCAGCAGGTCAACCAGAACCAGAATGAATTCTGGGTGGGCAGCACCGAAGCCGCCCCGGCGCACCTGATCCTGTCCAACACGGTGCTCAACGTGGCGAGTTGGTTTGCCCTCGGGCGCGGCAACGGGACGGTGGGGCATTTGTCCACGGCCAACCTGTATGATTCGCACCTGCGCTCGGCCCGGGCCTCCATGGGTTACGACAACAGCGTTTACGGCAACCAGGCGCGCTCGATTCTCACCCTTCATGGCGGCTCGACGTTCACCAACGACTTCGAGTTGAACCTCGGCGAGAGCGGCGGATCGTTGGCGGAAGTTTTCCTGAATGGCAGTTCGCGGCTCTATTCCGGTGGTCGCGTGCATATCGGTTGGAACGCAAGCGATGCGGGTGCGGGCACGGGCATGGTCACGGTGGCCCAGTCGGCGGCCTTCGCGGTCAACGCCTGGGTCTCCGTCGGCAATGAAGGCGGCACGGGCGCGCTCACCGTGAAGGACAACGGCAGCGTTTGGGTGCTCTGGGACTTGAACATCACGGATGTGGGTACGGGCTATGGAGACATGACAGTGCAGGACAACGCGCAGGTGGAGTGGGGTAGCCTCTTCGTGGGCAAGGGGGCTGGCAGCACGGCACGCGTGAGCCAGACCGGCGGTACCATGCTGGGGCACGGCGCTCGTGAAATCCACATTGGTTTCCACGGCGCCGCCACCTACGACTTGAGCGGCGGCAGCCTTGTGATCCCCAGCCACTGGTTGGTCATCGGCCGCTATCAGGATGGCCCTGGCGTGTTGAATGTCACCGGTGGAACAGTCCTGCACGGGGCCACCGAGGCGGGCAGACTGTTTCGCGTTGGCGAGGAAGGCTCAGGCACGCTCAACATCAGCGGCACCGGGGCTGTGCAAACCAGCGCCGACGCGCTCACCCTTGGAAATCTCGCGACCGGCGAAGGGACCATCAACCTGAACGGCGGACTGCTCCAGGCGCGCCGGATCGTTGGCGGCCCGGGAGCGGGCACGCTGAACCTCAACGGCGGCGTGTTGCGCGCCGGCCCGAATGCCAACGCCGACTTCATGACCGGCTTGACCGCCGCCAACATCAACGCGGGCGGAGCGGTGATTGATACGGGTGCAAACAGCATTGGCATCACGCAACCGCTCCTCGCCGGCACCGGCGCCGGCGGCCTGACCAAGCAGGGCAGCGGCGCGCTGTATCTCAACGGCGCGAACACCTACACCGGGACGACCACGGTCAGCGCCGGCACGCTCGGCGGTTCCGGCACGATTGCCGGTCCGGTGGTTGTCAGCGCGAACGGCACGCTCGCCCCGGGCACATCCGTCGGCACGCTGACCATCAACAACAGCCTGACCTTGAACGGCACGACCGTTATGGAAGTCAGCAAGGATGGCGATGTGGCGGCGAGCGATCTCGTTACGGTCATCGGCAACCTCCAGTTCGGCGGGGTGCTCAATGTTGTCGTCAACAGCACCAATGCGCTCGCGGTCAACGATACATTCAACCTGTTCGACTGGGGCACGCGCGGCGGCACCTTCGCCAAGATCAACCTGCCGGCGGGCTACACGTGGGATACCAGCCAGTTGACGGTGGACGGCACCATCCGTGTCACGGGCGTTGTCAGCGAGCCGCCGACCGTCAATCCGCCAACGCTGGTTGACGGCCAACTGATCCTCACCGGCACGGGCGGCATCGCCCACGCCGGATACTCCTGGCTGACGTCAACCAACGTCGCCGCGCCGGCCGCCGAGTGGACTCCTGTCAGCACGGGGACGTTCGACGCCGCCGGGGCGTTTTCCAACTCCATTCCCGTGAATGCCGCGGAACCAGTCCGGTTCTTCCGTCTGCGCAGTCCGTAGTCGGGAGCCGGCCTCAACCAACGGGCGCTCTCCATTGGGGAGCGCCCGCTTCTTTTGTCGGGTTTGCGCTTGGGGGTGGCTACGAACTCTGGTCGCCGGGACTGGTCGAAGCGGCTTGCTAGCCCGGACTGACGCTTTTCGGGGTGTCCAACCCGGGCCGATCATGGTTCAATCGCCCCATGGAAGTCATCATTCAACCGACCGCCGAAGCGGCGGCGGCCTTGGCGGCGCGGATCATCGCCCGCGAACTGCGGGCCAATCCGCATCTGGTTCTCGGCTTGGCGACGGGCAAGACGATGGAGCGCGTCTATGGCCAGCTTGCGCGCATGCACCGGGAGGAGCGACTCGACTTCTCCTTGTGCCGCACGTTCAACTTGGACGAGTACGTGGGCCTGTTTCCCAGCGACCCGAATTCCTACCGCCACTACATGAACCACCACCTGTTTCAGTGGGTGAACATTGACATGCGCAACACGCACCTGCCCAACGGCCTCGCGAGCGATCTGGACGCGGAATGCCGCCGCTACGAGATGGCGATTCAGCGGTGTGGCGGTATTGACTTGCAACTCCTGGGCTTGGGGCGGGCCGGGCATATTGGCTTCAATGAACCGCTCTCCGCGCTGCGTTCGCGCACGCGGGTGAAAGCGCTCACACCCACGACCCTCAAGCAGAACGGGCCGCTGTTTGGCGGGGAAGACAAGATGCCGCGGCGCGCCATCACGATGGGTGTGGGCACGATCATGGAGGCCCGCCGCTGCCTGCTGCTTGTCACGGGCGCGGGCAAGGCCGGCATCCTGGCACAGGCAGTGGAAGGCCCGATCACCAGCATGGTGACGGGCACGGCACTCCAGTGGCACCCGCGTTGCACGGTGGTTGTGGACGAGGAGGCCAGCGCGAACTTGAAGGAGCGGGAATACTACCGCTGGGTGTTCGAGAACGAGCCGGAGTGGGAGAGCTATCGGTGAGCAGAAGAAGGCGTTGCCAAGCCGTGCAACCCGAATTCTGATCCCAGATTACGCGGTTGGGACTGGGGGAGTGGATTCACGCCACCGGATACACACGGAGAACCCAGGGCGAAGAAGCCGCAACCGCAGAAAGCCAGACGAAACGCAGAGAGTGGGGAGAAACGTGGAGCAGACTCAGCCCTGCAAGACTCTGCGTCCTCGGTATCTCTGCGTTTGTCTGATGGAATGGCAAACAGTTGCGTGGTTGTAGCAAGGGTATTGAAGCTTGGATCTTCTTAATCCGTCGGGTGAAGACCTCGTCTTGCGCAGGCCCTTGGCGTTCGTGTCCATCCGGATTTAACCGTGGTTGAACTGCGGTTCTTCGATCGAATTCTCGGGGCGGTTACAATAATCCCATAAATGAAACATCTTTCCTATTGAACGCATTCGCACATCGGAAGGATGATGGTTTCGCAGTCAGCTCCGCAAACCGAGCGAACCTGTCCAGAAGAACCATGCAGTCAACCTTGCCCTTTCAGGCAGCGTCAGCGGGCGCGGGCGTGACCCGCCCAACCTGGCCGACCCCGGTGGCCGCTCCGCTTGCTGGCCATGGGTAAAGCCGGTTTCCCTCAGCAGACTGCTGACAGACTCAACCAAACAACCACCTCAACGACCCATCCCCAACAACCCATGAAATCAAGACTCATCCTCTTGGGAGCGGGCTTGGCAGTGGCTCACGCCGCTTTCGCCGGGTTCACTCCCATCGCGCTCAATCCGGCCAGTTACAACCACGATCCTGTCGTGGAGAAGACCGCGCCGCCCTCGGTGAACGACGCCGTGACCGCCACAATGGACGGCGGCACAAACAAGAACGGCAACACGTGGTTCGAGGTCGGTTATTACCCCGGCCACACCAACGGCATTCCGGCCCACGACTCGCTGGTTTCCAACGCGGCGGGCACTCACACGTGGCGGATGCCGCCGGACTATCACGCCAACAACGTCCTCATGATCGGCCACAACAACGGCGGCCAGACGCCGGTGATGGATGGAGCCCTCACCCTGACCTCACCCGCAAAGTTCACCGCGCTGTCCTTCCTCACCGCTTCCGGCGGCGCGACGGACAACCGGTTTCTGGTCAACTACACGATCCACTACGCGGACACGACGACTGAATACGGTTCTTTCCAGTCCTTCAACTGGTTCGATGCCTCCGAGACGTTCGTGTTTAACGCCGCAGGCCGGGTGAATATGGGTGGTGGCTTGGCGAACATTGACGCCACGCCTGCCTGTCGCGCCTACCAAGTGGACATCCCGGTGGGTAACCCCTCGGTCAATGTCGCGAAGGTGGAGTTTTCTTATGCGGGCTCGGGCAACAACGGCAACACGAACAACAACGGACGCGCCGTGGTGTTCGCCATTGCTGGTTCCACCGACGGCGTCACCTTCAATCCGGTGCCCGTCGCCGGTTTCAACCACGACGCGGTGGTGGAAGCGGACGGCCCGCCGACCACGGGAACCGGCGTGGCGGACGCCGGCGTGTTGACCAACAGCATCACGGTCTCCATGGACGGCGGCATCGCGGAAACGGGCAGCACCTGGTATGAACAGGGCTATTACGCGGCCTTCCCCACCACTGGCCTCCCGGCGGCTGGCTCCACTATCAAGAGCGCCAGCTACGACGCGGTGTACGACCTGCCACCGAGCTACGCCGGCAACTGCTCCGTCTTCCTCTGCCAGACCAGCAAT
>CAZJTM010000083.1:4964-13836 GCA_964548925.1 uncultured Verrucomicrobiota bacterium
CAATGTGAACATCTCTCTCGCCACGCCCGCCCCCTACGGCGCGTTGTCCTTCCTTTGCGGCGCGGGCGGCGGCAACAAGAACCTGCCGTACGTCGTCAGTTTCGCCGACGGCACGACGGAAGCCGGCACGCTCTTTGTGCCGGACTGGTTCAACCGGGAGATCCCGTGGGCGTATCTGGCGTTTGGGCGGATGGCCCCGACCACCCGCTCGATCAACAACAGTCTTCCTGAATTCGTGGATCCGTTCGTCAACCCCGAGTATCCCTTCCAATTTGATTTCCGCGGGCTCGCGCTCCCCGCTCCCCGGCTGTATGACGCGGTGATCAACCTCACCAACACCGTCAGCGCGGTGACCAATATCTCGCTCACGCTGCCGAGCACCGGGGCCGGCCAGAACGTCTCCATCTTCGCCGTGAGCGGCGCCGCGCCGGACAATGTGCCGCCGATCTTCGGCGCCCGCGGTAGTGCCGTGCCCGGCATGCCCTACAACGCGCCGGTCAACGGCGTGGCATTGCTCAAGGCTTGGGAAGGTAGCACCAACATCGTCCTCGCGGTGACGAATATCGCGGGCACGTCGGTTTCCTACCAGTGGAAGAAAGCCCCGCGAGGCGGCGGCTTGCGGGACAAGATGTACAGCTTCGACTACAGCACGTTTGCCAACGTCGTGGATGGCGGTCGCATCTCCGGCGCCAATTCGAGTGTCCTGGTCATCGCCAATGCCCTCACGTCCGATTCGGCGGATTATCTTTGCGTGGCCTCAAACCCCTACGGAGCGGCCACGAGCACTGTGGCGACGGTGATGATCCTCACCACCAACCAGAGCATCTTTGTGGGGGCGCCGGGGGGTGACTTGATCGCGAGTTATACGAGCGACGCCTCGACAGCGGGCGAGAGCATTGACCACGTGATTGATCGCGTGGCGCAGAAGTGGTTGAGCTGCGGCCTGAACAGCCCGAGCACGGCGACGCAGATCCTGCCCTTCGTCGGACCGATTGGCTATGTCGTTACGCCGGTTTCCGGCGGGACTGTGGTGACGGCCATGCGGTTCTACACGGCCAACGATGCGCAGGGTCGTGATCCAATGGATTACGGCCTGGAAGGTTCGAATGACAACGGGGCCAGTTGGACGCCCATCACGGGCGGCCGATTGATCGGCACGCTGTCGCTGCCCACCACGCGCAACACCACCGGTGCGGCGGTGCTTGCGCCGCTGGCCGACGTCGCTGGCGCGAGTGTGACCAATTGCGTGGAGGTGAACTTTGCCAACACCGTGGGTTACAAGTCCTACCGGGTCACGATCACCAACACGATTGACCGCCTGCGCGCGCCCTTGTTCCAAATCGCCGAAATTGATTTGCTGGGCACGCTTGTGGCGAATCCGCCGGTGTGGGTCCGTCAGCCCGAACCCGCCAGCACCGTTTATGCGGGCGCCTCGCCGACTTTCACGGCCATCGCGAGCGGGTATCCGCCGGCCACTTACCAGTGGTATGCGGGCGCGACGCTGATCCCGGGCGCCACCGGCACATCCTACACCTTCCCGAATGCCCAGTTGGCGCACTCCGGCTCGGCCATCAGTTGCCAGGCCAGCAACCGCTTCGGCAAGATCACCAGCAGCAGCGCCTTCCTGACCGTCGTGGCCGCGCCCACGGAGGCCTATCCAACCGCCGTGCTGGCCGACGCGCCGGTGGGTTATTGGCGTTTGAATGAGACGCCGGACAACGGCGCCGGGAACCTGGGCGTTCTCGCCCATGACTATCGCGGCGGGCACAACGGGTACTACACCAACGCCGAACTGGCCTACCAAGGCTTCAATCCGCTCGCCGACCCGGACACCGCCGCCCGGTTTGGCCAGTACGTCGTGACGCCGAACAGCTACGTGGCGGACATCAAGGACGTGGACTTCTCGATCCCGGCCGGGACGGGAGGCCGCGCGTTCTCCGTCGAGGCTTGGGCCGCCGGCGGAAGCCAGGAGACCGACGCCGCGATCGTCACCAAGGGTTACAACGGCATCCTCACCGCCGGCACCGGCACGGGGACCGAACAGTTTGCGTTGGACGTCGTCGGCGGACCGCCGCGGACCTTCCGTTTTCTCGTCCGCGATGCGGCGGGGAACGCGACCGTCGCGCAGAGTTCGGTACCGCCTTACGATCCGAACACTTTCACGCCCGTATGGCATCACTTGGTGGGCGTGTGCGACCAGCCCAACGGCAAGGTGTATCTCTACGTGGACGGCTTGCTGGCGGCGAGCGCGAACATCGGAGTGAACGTGGGCATCCTGGCTCAACCGATGCCCATGACCATCGGCGCCCGGAAGCAAAACGACCTGTCGCAATTCAACCAGCAGTGGTCGGGGCTGATTGACGACGTGGCGCTCTACAATGCGGCGCTGAGTCCCAGCCAGGTGCTCAACCACTACTACGGCGCGCAACTGCCGCCGGCGATCACCCTGCAACCCACAAACACCACCACGCCCGAAGGCGTGGCGGTCACGTTCTACTCGGCCGCCTATGGCTCGGGCAACCTGGGCTATCAGTGGTACATTTCCGACGGTGTCAATCCGGTCACGCGCTTGGCGGGTCAGACTTCGCCGAACCTGACCTTCATCACCACAGCCGCGCAGAACGGCTTCTACTACCAGCTTGTTGTGACCAACCAATACGGCACGGCCATTAGTTCCGCCGCTCAGTTGAACGTGGCCAGCGGTCCGCCGACCTTCCTCGTGGACGTGCCGGCCGAAAGCACGTTTGGTCTGGGGCACGTTATTCGACTGGAAGTCCAACCGGGTGGCACAGCGCCGTTCACCTACCAGTGGAAGAAGGGCGGGGTGAACCTGACCGACAACTATCGAATCAGCGGTTCGCAATCCAACGTCCTGATCATCGGTTACGCAACGAACGCCGACGCCGGCAATTATCAGGTCGTCCTCCACAATGCCTTGGGGGACACGCCGAGCACGGCCTGTGTGGTCAGCATCAGCACGGGCAGTTCAGCGCCGCCGTTCACGGCTGCTGGCACGGGCTGGACCATGCAGGGCACGCCGAGCGCGCCCGTCATGAGCGCAAATCGGTTGGAATTGTCCTCTGGATTGGGCAGTACCGCCCGATCCGCTTGGGTGAATGACAAGATCAACGTCGGTTCGTTTGCCGCGTCGTTCGTTTATACCCTTACCAGCGGCGCCGGCGGTGCGGATGGCGTCACGTTCTGCCTCCAAAATCAGGCGGTCAATGCCGTTGGCGGCGGCGGTGGTGGTCTGGGCTACTCGGGCCTCACCCCGAGCGTGGCGTTGGCACTCAACATCTATGATCCAAACACGCGGGGTATCCGCTGGCTCACCGGGGGCACGGTGACGACGCCCTTCTTCCCGGTTGCCCCGGTGCTCATTGGCGGCAACGCGAATCCGGTCCAGGTCAACTTGAACTACTCGGGTGGAGTACTCGCCGCTACGTTCAAGGACACGGTCACCTCCGCCACCTTTACGACGAACCTCGTGGTGGACATCCCGGGAGCGTTGGGCTCCAGCACGGCCTGGGTCGGCTTCACCGGCGCGGATGGCGGCGTGACTTCCACGCAAATCATCACGGACTTCTCGCTGGCGGGGCAGCCCTTCGCCATGAAGTCTCGCCGGGTGGGCAACAACCTGGTGCTCTCCTGGCCGGCCTCGGCGGGCGCGTTCCTCAAACAGACCCCGACCCTCACCAACCCGGTCTGGTCGGACTGCACGGCGCTGTTCCGAGTGGTGGGCGATGAGGCCCAGGTGACGATCACGCCGCTGGCGGGGGATCAGTTCTATCGCCTGCTGATCATGCCCTAAGGCGATGACGAACCGGCATTCCCCAACCAGCGGGCCTGCTGGTTCTTGACTAATCACACGAAGGCCGGGGAGCAATCCCCGGCCTTCTCTTTGACAATGACTGGGCACTCCTTGAAGGTTAGGTCGGAATGAACAGGGTTTTGGCTGCTGTCTGCCGCGGAAGCATCGCGGGGCTTTTTGTCCTTTGGACCATTACGAGTGCCGGCGCCGCTGACATGTCGCCGGTGGCCGTCACCGGCTTCAACCGCGACGTGGTGATCGAGAACACCGCTTCGGGTCCGCCGTACACCAGTTACGCTTCGCCGCTGAGTCCGACCGAGGACAACGTGTTTTACCAGAGCGGTCTGGCCGGCAAGAGCTACGGCCTGCCGGCGGAAGGTCGTTTTACCAGCGCCCTGGGCGATGGCACGGCCTTTCAGTTTCAACCCTACACCGCCCACAACGCGCTGGTCTTGAGCAGCGACACCGGGTTGGCCGCCGGCACGTTGAACTTGGTTTCACCCGAGCCTTACCGCCGCCTCGCGGTCATTGCGCACTCCACCAGCGGCGGCGGCACGCCCAACCTGACCCTCCATTTCTCCGACGGCACGACCTTCACCACAAACTACAACGCGCCCGATTGGTTCAACAACGACAACGCCGCCCTGCTGGGCACGGAGCGCATTCGGCTCAGCAACGGAGACACCTCCGGCGCGACGACCAATCCGCGGTTCTATCAAACGACGATTGATCTCGCCGCGCTTTTCGGCGTCGCTCTCAAACCGCTCGTGGGCGTCACGTTTGAAAAAGCCTCGGCGGCCGCCGCCACCGGCATCTACGCGATCAGCGGTGAAGTCGCGCCGCCCACCGCGCCGACCATCACCGGCGGGCCCACCAACCTCACGGTGGGCGAAGCCTTGCCCGCCACGTTCCAGGCGACGGTCGGCGGCTATCCGTATCCCGCGCTGCAATGGCAACGCAACGGGATTGCGATTTCCGGCGCCACCAACGCCAGCCACACCCTTCCCGCCGCGGCCCTTGCCGACAACGGCGCGACGTTTCGCTTGGTCGCCTCCAACGTGGTGAACAGCGTCAGCCACGTCGTGACCAGCGGCGTGGCGACGTTGACGGTGTTGGCGGACACCAACCCGCCCGTGCTGCTGGGCGCGCATTCGCTGGGCTTGAACGAAGTCCAAGCGAGTTTCTCCGAGAGGGTCACGGTGCAGACCGCTACGAACCCAGGCAACTACGCCCTCTCCGGCGCGAGTGGGAGTGTGACGATTTCAAAGGCGGTTTTGGACGCCTCACAAAGCAACGTCGTGCTCACCGTCAGCCCGCTGGTCAACGACGGCGCCTATACGCTTACCGTCAACCATCTGGCGGACCAGGCCGCCGCCGGAAACGTCATCGCCCCAAACTCGCAAGTCACCTTTACGGCGAGCATCTTTGCCCCGGCCACGCTTGGCAACGCCACGCCGCCCGGCAGTTTCCAAGTGGTTGCGGACGGCTTCAACCTCTCCGGCGGTGGCGCGGACATCGGCGGCACCGGCGATCAATGCCAGTTCAGTGCGGTCGAGCGCGCCGGCGATTTTGACGTGCGGGTGCGGGTGGCCTCGCTGAGCCTGGCGGACGCGTGGTCGGAGGCGGGCTTGGTCGCCCGGGAAGACCTGACCGCCGGCGCCCGCGCGGCGAGTGTAATGGCCACGCCCACCATCAGCGGCTGCTATTTTCAGGCACGCACGGTCGCCGGCGGGACCACGACCCTCGCCGGTTCGTTCCCGGTTAATTACCCGAACACCTGGCTGCGGCTGAAGCGCGCGGGCGGCGTCTTCACGGGTTACGCCGGCTTGGACGGTCAGAACTGGACGCCACTTGGCACGGCGACGCTCAGCCTGCCGACGACCCTCTACCTCGGCTTCGCGGTTTCGAGTCACAACACAAACCAACTCGCCGCCGCCGCGTTCCGCGATTTTGGCGACGTGACCAGCGCGGGCGTCAACGGGCCGTTGCCGTTCGAGCCGCCGTGCCAATGCAACCGGATGACCAGCCTCGTGTTCTCCGAGATCATGTATCACGGCGCGACCACGAACTTGGACTTCGTCGAACTCCTCAATACGCGAGGCGAGCCGCAGGACCTCAGCGGCTTCAAGCTGCGCGGCAGTGCGGACTACACCTTCCCGGAGGGCACCGTCATACCGGGCGGCGGGATTTTGGTAGTGGCCAAGTCTCCCGCTACGCTGGAGGCCGCCTATGGCATCTCCGGCGTGCTCGGGCCGTTCACGAACAACCTGCCCAACGACGCGGGCACGGTGAAGCTGGTCAACCCGGCCGGGGGCGTTTTCCTGCGGGTGGATTACTCGGATGCGGCACCCTGGCCGCTCGCCGCCGATGCGGGCCACTCCTTGGTGCTGGCCCGGCCTTCCCACGGAGAAAACAACCCGCTGGCCTGGGCGGCGAGCGATTTCATTGGCGGTTCGCCGGGCCGGGTGGATTCGTTCACGCCGGATCCGCTGCGCGGCGTGGTCATCAACGAATTCCTGGCGCACACCGATTTTCCGGAACTGGACTACCTCGAACTTTACAACCGCGGGACCCAAGCCGTGAGCCTGGCCGGCTGCATCCTTACGGACGACCCGGCCACGAACAAGTTCGTCATTGCGCCCGGGGTCAGCCTGCCGGCGGGTGGATTCGTCTGCTTCACCGAGAACGATCTGGGCTTTGCCCTGAACGCGGACGGGGAAACGCTCTACTTCAAGAACGCCGCCGGAACGCGGCTGCTTGACGTCGTGCAATTCAAGGGGCAGGAGAACGGCGTCGCCACGGGCCGCTCGCCCGATGGCGCGGATCAGTTCTCCCGGCTGGCGGCCAAGACACCGGGCACGAACAACGCCCCCGCCCGGATCAGCAACGTGGTGATCAACGAGTTGATGTATCACCCCATCAGCGAGGACGACGACGATCAATATGTCGAACTCCACAACCGCGGCGTGAGCGCGGTGGACCTCGGCGGGTGGCGGCTCGAAGACGGCATCAGCTTCACCTTTCCGACCAACACGGTGCTCGCGCCGGGCGGGTACTTGGTGGTGGCGCGGAACGTGGGGCAGTTGTTGACCAACTACGCGAATCTGACCCCCGCCAACACGTTCGGCAACTTCAGCGGCCGGCTCTCCCACCGGGGCGAACGGCTGGCGTTGACCCAGCCCGACACGGTGGTCAGCACCAACGGCAGCGGAGTGGTTTCCACCAATCTCATCCACATCACCGTGGACGAAGTCACTTACGGCTCCGGCGGGCGTTGGCCGCAATGGGCGGACGGCGGCGGCAGCAGTCTGGAGTTGATGGACCCGCGTTCCGACCATCGGCTTCCTTCCAACTGGGCGGACAGCGATGAAACCCAGAAGGCGCCGTGGAAGGTGGTTTCCGCCACAGGCACGATTGACAACGGCAGCAGCACGGCGGACCAACTTCAGGTTCTGCTCCAGGGCGCGGGCGAGTGTCTCATTGACGACGTGCAAGTGCTCACGTCCGCAGGCGTGAACCTCATCGCCAACTCCACGTTTGAAACCGGCGCGACAGGGTGGACGGCGGAGGGCACGGAATCCGCCTCCAGCCTGGAAACCACCGAGGGCTACCAAAGCAGCCGGAGTTACCACGTCCGCGCGGTGGATCGCGGCGACAACCAGGTGAACCGCATCCGCACGCCTTTGACCGCGTCGCTCGCCTCGGGCACCACGGGCGTGACCCTCCGGGCCGCCGTCCGCTGGTTGAAGGGCCACCCGCAAGTGCTGTTCCGGCTGCGCGGCAACTGGCTGGAGTGCGCCGGAGAAATGGCCCTGCCGGTCCGCCCCGGCACGCCCGGCGCCGTGAACAGCCGCTTCGTGCCAAACCTCGGCCCGGCTCTCACCGAGGTCCGGCATTCGCCTGTGCTGCCGGCGGCGTCCGAGCCCATCCTCGTGACGGCGCGGGCGCATGACCCGGACGACGTGGCCGCCCTGTTGCTCCGCTACCGGCTTGATCCCGCGACGACTTACACAACCGTGGCCATGAACGACGCGGGCACCTCCGGCGACGCCGTTGCCGGCGATGGCGTCTTCACCGCGCGAATCCCAGGGCAGGCGAGCGGTACGATGATCGCCTTCCACGTCCAAGCACAGGACGGCTTCTCGCCGGCTGCCGCCACGCTCTTTCCCAGTGACGCGCCCGCCCGCGAATGCCTGGTGCGCGTCGGTGAAACCCAGCCGACCGGTAACTTCCCCGTCTATCGCCTTTGGATGACCCAGGCCACGCTGAGCACCTGGACCAGCCGGAACAAGCTGAACAACGCGCCGTTTGACGTGACTTTCGTGCTGGGCGATGCGCGGGCGATCTACAACACCAAGGCGCTCTACGCCGGCAGCCCTTACATCGCGCCGAGTTTCAGCGGGCCGGCAAGCGGACGGTGCGGCTACAGCCTCGAGATGCCCAAGGACGATCCGTTCCTCGGCGGCACCGATCTCGTGTTGGACTGGCCCGGCGGACACGGCAGCGAAACCACGGCGATGCAGGAGCAGATGGGTTATTGGATCGCCGAGCGCCTCAACCTGCCATACAGCCATCGCTACACGATTCGCCTGCACGTGAACGGCGTGACCGACACCGCGCGCCAGGCGGTCTTTGAAGCCGTCATGCAACCGGTCGGGGACTTTCTCGAAGGTTGGTCGCCGGACGATCCCGAGGGGCAGTTCTTCAAGATTGACCGGGCGTTTGAGTTCAATGACTCCGGCGGATTAATGGCCGATCCGCAGCCGCGCCTGCAAAACTACACCACCGCCGGCGGCGCCAAGAAGACGGAGCGGTACCGCTGGACCTGGATGTATCGCTCGGCGGCCCGGGTGAACGACTACACGAATCTCTTCGCGCTCGTGGACGCGTTGAACGCCGCCGCGCCCGAGCCGTACACCGCGGCCACGTTCGGCCAGGTGGATGTCGAACAATGGATGCGCATCTTCGCCACCGAGCACATCATCGTGAACTTCGACGCCTGGGGGCACGAGATTGGCAAAAACATGTACTGCTTCCGGCCCAGCCAGGGGAAGTGGCAAC
>CAZJTM010000083.1:13846-23133 GCA_964548925.1 uncultured Verrucomicrobiota bacterium
ATTGGCTGATGCTGCCCGCCGTGAACCACAACAGCAGCTACGCGCCGCTCACCGCGCCATTGTTCAACTCGGAAGACCCGACCGTCTCCCGGATGTATGCGCACCCGCCCTTCGTCCGGGCCTACTGGCGCACGATTCAGGATGCCGTGAACGGCCCGCTCGACCCGGCGAAGTGCAATCCGGTCATGGACGCAAAATACAAGTCGCTCGTCGAAAACGGCGTCGCGTGGTGCGACGGCAGCGCCCTCACCGCGCCGACGGCGGTGAAGACATGGTTCAGCCAGCGCCGGACGGGTTTGCAGAATCAGTTGGCGACTGTGGCGGCGGCGTTCAAGGTCAATCCCACCGTGACCGTGAGCAACGGCCTCGGCGTCCTCACCGGCACCGCGCCGGTGAACGCGGAAACCATTGCGGTTAACGGCGCGGCTTGGACTGTGCGTTGGACCACAGTGAGCAACTGGGTGGCGATCGTACCGCTCCAGACAGGGAGCAACTTCTTCAGTGTCGTCGGATTGGACGTGGCGGGGCAAGTGATCGCCGGCGCGAGCAACGGCGCGTCCCGGGTTTACAGCGGCACGGTGCCGTCGCCGGTGGACGCGGTCGTCATCAACGAGATCATGTTCCACCCGCAGTGGCCGGAGGCGGAGTATGTGGAGCTGTTCAACACCTCGGCCACGCAGGCCTTCGACCTGTCGGGCTGGCGTTTCAACGGCCTGGACTACACGTTCCCCAACGGCGCGATCATCGCGCCACGCGGCTTCCTCGTGCTGGCCAGGAACCGCGCGGCGTTCAGCACGGCCTACGGGCCGGGAATCGCCGTCTTCGATGTGTTCGGCGGCAATCTCCAGTCCGACGGCGAAACGCTCAGCCTCTTGCAGCCGGAAGGCATGCCCGGCGTGTTCACCGTCGTGGATCGTGTGCGCTACGAGGCGGCGTCTCCCTGGCCGTTGGCGGCGGCGGGCGCGGCGCTGCAATTGCGCGATCCGGCCCAAGACAACAGCCGGGTGGCCAATTGGGCCGTCGGCAGCACCACCGTCGTTCCGTCGCAATCCATTCCGCTCCTGGCCTACACGAGTGTCTGGCGGTTCATGCAGGTTTCCAACCTGGACGGCGTGAACTGGACGGCTCCCGCCTACGACGACTCGGCGTGGCCCAGCGGACCCGGCCTGCTTGCATACGAAAACAACGCCGCCATCATGCCGCTCACGAACACCTGGTTGAACCCGCCCACCCTGGCGACGAACAACGTGGTGAGCGGGCACGCCTACTACTTTCGGACGCGCGTGGTGGTGACGAACGACTTGACGGGGTTCACGCTGAACGCGGACGCGCGGCTGGACGACGGCGGGGTGTTTTATGTGAACGGACGGGAGGCGAAGCGGGTGCGGCACGCCGACGGGGTGGTGGTGACCAACACCTCGATCACCACCGGACAAGTGCCGGGCGGCGACGCCATCAACCCCGACCTGTTCACGCTGGACGCGGAGTTGTTCCAGATGGGGACGAACGTGATTGCCGTCGAGGTGCATCAAAACCAGTTGAGCAGTTCGGACATCACCTTTGGCCTGGCCTTGACCGCGAACTTCGCGGGCAGCTCGAACGTGTTTGCGCTGGGCACGCCGGGCGTGGTGAATTCCGTCGCCGCCAACCTGCCGGCCTTCTCTCCGCTCTGGCTCAACGAAGTCCAGGCGGACAACATCTCGGGCCCGCTCGACAACTTCGGCGAGCGCGAGCCGTGGGTCGAGTTGTTCAACCCCGGCACGAACGACCTCAACCTGGGCGGCTGGTTCCTGAGCGACAGCGACGCGAGCCTGAACCGGTGGGCGTTCCCGTCGAACACCACCGTTCCGGCCCGCGGCTTCCTGGTCGTGTGGTGCGACCAGCAGACGCACCAAACCACGACCGGCGCGCCGCACGCGGGCTTCCGCCTCCCCGGCGGCGGCGGACAGGTGTTGCTCTCCCGGATCATCAGCAACGCGGTGCAACTGGTGGACTACCTCACTTACACCAACCTGGCGGCGAACTGGAGCTACGGCGATCTGCCCGACGCGCAGCCCTTCTACCGCGGCGCGATGTTCGCCTTCACCCCCGGCGCGACCAACAGTGGTGCCTCCCCGCCGCTCAACGTGTTCATCAACGAATGGATGGCCGACAACACCCGCACGCTGGCGGATCCGGCGGACAACAACTTTGAAGACTGGTTTGAACTTTACAACCCCGGCACGAACACGGTGGACCTGGGCGGCTATTACCTCACGGACAACCTGACGAACCAATTCCAGTACCGCGTGCCGGCCAACGGCCATTACACCATCCCACCCGGTGGCTTCCTGCTGGTGTGGGCCGACAATGAAACCGGACAGAACCACACCAACCGGGCGGACCTGCACGTGAACTTTGCGTTGAGCAAGGGCGGTGAAGCAATCGGCCTGTTCGCGGCGGACGGCACGCAGATTGACGCCGTCACGTTTGGCGCGCAGACCAGCGACGTGAGCCAGGGACGTTTCCTCGACGGTTCGGCCAGCATCGTGGCCATGACGCAGCCCACCCCGGGAGCGCCCAACGTGCTGCCCAACACCGCGCCGACCCTGGCCTTCATCGCCGACCAGGAAGTGACCTTGGGGCAGACACTGGACTTTGGAGTGAGCGCGAGCGACAACGACGTGCCGGCACAACGGCTCACTTTCAGCTTGGCGGCCGGCGCTCCGCCCGGCGCGATCATCGGCTCGCTCAGCGGCGCGTTCAGTTGGAAGCCGACCACCGCGCCCGCCACGGTGAGCATCACGGTGATCGTGACCGATGACGGCACGCCCAGCCGGATGGCGATGCGGACGTTCGCAGTCACGGTGCATCCGCCGCCGACGCTGTCGGGGCATATCAGTGGCGACACAATGCAACTCGAATGGCCGCGGGGGATGTTGCAGGAAGCGGAGGAGGTGGGTGGCCCGTATCAGGACGTGACCGATCAATCGCCCTTCACGGTGGACCTGACAGAAGCCGCCCGGTTTTACCGCATCCGGTTGTGAAGGCGAGATCGGGTGTGAAGGCATCGCATTATTGCGGCGGCCTGGCCGAGCGCCGCGTTGCTCGAAACGGTTCGAATTCCGCAAAGTGTGGCGGTGACGCCGAACCCGGATTGACCCGCTGCGCGACTCTGACGGCCCATGTACTGCCCGCCGCGCCGATTGGACTTGCCGCCTTGCCCGGCTGGACGAGTCTGGTGTTGAATGGGGCGGGCGGCGGGCCGCGCCAAACACAGATGACAACCAATACCACCTTGACGCTCTGGCGGAACAGCAGCGCGGCCACCCTCGCGGCGAACGCCTCGATTTCCCCCACGAATGCCGACCCCTTCCTCCGCTTGCTTAACCATTGATTCCAGCAACGAACACCCAACGCCATGTTCCCACTCGCCATCCACTCGTCGAAACCCCACCGCCCATTTTGTCTCGTCGCCGGCTTCGCCATGCTCGCTTCGGCGGCAATTTCGTCCGCCGGCATCCAGATAATCACAGGCTATCATGCCGAAGGGCAGGGGAGCTTCACCTTCACCAACCTCGCCGCCCCGTCCAAGAACGACGCCGCCACGGCGGCCAAGTTCTCGCTCTTGGAAGGCGAAGCAGACCCTAACAGCGGCGGCTTGGCGCAACTTCACGATGGTCGCGTGCCCTCCGAGGGCGACGCGCCGGCGGACAACTTCTTTTTCAACGCGGGCACCCCGGGTGGTCGCTTGCTCGTGGACCTAGACCGCATCGTCGAGATCAAGCAGATCAACACCTACTCGTGGCATCCCGGAGCGCGCGGCCCGCAAGTGTATGTGCTTTATGCCAGCGACGGTACCGCCGCAGAGTTCAACGCCCGGCCAAAGTCAGCGGACGCGCTCGACCAATCCGGGTGGACACTCGTGGCCCGGGTGGACACCCGCGCCCAAGGAGGCGGCCAGCATGGCGTGAGCGTGGTGAATCCCGAAGGGATCGTGGGCAAGTACCGCTACCTCCTATTCGACATTTCCCGCACCGCAGATGACGACCCATTCGGCAATACCTTTTTCAGCGAGATTGACGTGGTGGAATTGAACGCGCCTGCGGAGCCGGTCCTGGCGGCCAGCGCGCCTCCATTCGTCATCAAGACCGCGGATGGCTCGTGCGAAATCACCATTGACACTTCCCGGGCGGCGGATCTCCGGGAGTGGGCGGA
The DNA here is from genome assembly GCA_964548925.1 of uncultured Verrucomicrobiota bacterium. Lineage (GTDB taxonomy): Bacteria > Verrucomicrobiota > Verrucomicrobiia > Limisphaerales > MWDV01 > MWDV01. The sequence continues at coordinate 18,044 of CAZJTM010000083.1, forward strand.
GCGGAAACTCGCGCCGGTGCTGGCGGCGTGGTACGCGAAGATCGTTGCCCTGCTGCCCAGCGAGGGCTTCACGCCGCCCCGGCAATTCAGTGTGACCATCCGCCCCGGCCAGGGCGTTGCAGCGACCGGCGGGACGCGCATCACCGCGAACTCCGCCTGGCTCCAGCGCGAACTGACCGGCGAGGCGCTCGGCGCGCTGGTGCATGAAGTGGTGCATGTCGTCCAGCAATACGGTGGCGGGCGGCGCGGCAACCCGGAGGCCGTGCGCCCGCCGGGCTGGTTGGTGGAAGGCATCCCCGATTACATTCGTTGGTTTCTCTTCGAGCCGGAGAGCCACGGCGCCGATCTGACATGGCTGCGCAAGCAGCGCAACCCGTCGCTCCGCTACGATGCCGGTTACCGCATGTCCGCCAACTTTCTGCATTACGTGGTGGAGCACCACGACCCAAAGAAGCAACTCATTACCCAACTCAACGCCGCCTGCCGTCAGGCCAAGCCCACCGACCTGCTCTGGCAGGAAGTCACCGGCAAGCCGCTTGCGGAACTGGCCGAGGAATGGAAGACGACCGTCGAGAAACAACTCGCGGAGAAGACCACGGGCGCAAGTCCTGAATGAACCGATGGCGGGAACCGTGAAATTGTCAAACCCGTGTTTGCGCGCCCCGGAGTCCCAGGCGGCCAGTGGAAACAATTGTTTGATCTGAGGCAAGGGCATGGAACTGGACCGACACCTCGGCGCAGTAGCCGGTTGCGGGCTGCAATTGGCGCGATGGGCCGCCGCGCTAGGGGTGCTCGGCACGGGACTTTGGCAGGCGGCGTCGGCCACTCCTCCCGATCCCACGCGTGAGAAGGTTCTGTACACGGTCGCCAATGCGCACCTCGATACGCAGTGGCTCTGGACTATTCAGAAGACCATCAACGACTATCTGCCGCTCACGCTGACCAACAACTTCCAGCACTTCGAGCAGTTCCCCGATTACACGTTCAGTTTTGAGGGCGCGTTCCGTTACCAGTTGATTCGCGAGTACTACCCCGAGTGGTACGCAACGCTGTCGAATTACATCGCGCAAGGCCGCTGGCGGGTGGCGGGCTCGGTGGTGGACGCCGGCGACGTGAACATTCCCTCGCCGGAATCGTTGATGCGCCAGATTCTCTACGGCAACGGGTTTTGGAAGCGCGAGTTTGGCAGGACCAGCACGGACATCTTCCTGCCGGACTGCTTCGGGTTTGGCTACGCGTTGCCTTCCGTGGCGGCGCATTGCGGGCTGACGGGGTTTTCCTCGCAGAAACTATCTTGGGGTTCGGCCATCCCGGTGCCGTTCCAGAACATCGGCCGCTGGATCGGTCCGGATGGCCGCGGCGTGGTGGCCGTGCTCACGCCCGGGGCCTACGTCTCAACCGTGGATCGCGACCCGGCTTCCGACGAGAAGTATCTCACGCGCATCAACCGGATGGGCACGAACACGGGATTGTTTCTCGACTATCGCTACTACGGTGTCGGCGACACAGGCGGCGCGCCGTGGACGGCGTCGGTTCAGTTGGTCCAGCAAGCGGTGAACGCGACCAACGCCCCAATCCGTGTCTTGAGCGCCGCGTCCGACCAACTGTTCCGCGATTTGACGCCCGGGCACCTCAGCCGCCTGCCGGAGTATCGGGGCGAACTCCTGATGCGGATTCATGGCAACGGCTGTTACACGTCCCACAGCGGACTCAAGACTTGGAATCGCCGGAACGAACTGTGGGCGGATGCGGCCGAGCGCGCCGCCGTGATGGCCGATTGGTTGCAGGGCGGGGGAACGTATCCGCGGGAGCGGTTGACCCAGGCTTGGGTCCGCTTCCTTTGGCATCAATTCCACGACGACCTCACCGGCACGAGCATTGACGCGGCCTACGCCTTCACGTGGAACGACCTCCTCCTCTCGCTGAAAGATTTTGCGGCGGTGGAAGGGCAGGGGATCGGCGTGGTGGCCAAGGCGCTCGACACGCGTGTCACCGGCGTCCCGCTGGTGGTTTTCAACCCGCTCGCCACCGAGCGTGAGGATGTCGTTGAGGCCGAAGTGGCTTTTCCGTCCGGTGTCCCGGCGGCGGTGCGGGTGTATGGGCCGGACGGGCGCGAAGTTCCGTCGCAGGCTGGAAGCGTGCGCGGCCAAGTGTTGCCGGTGACCTTTTTGGCGCGCGTTCCGTCCGTGGGCGTTGCGGTGTTCGAGGCGCGTCCGGCGGCGGCTCCGTGCGAGTTGGCGTCAGGGCTCTCGGTCACAACCTCCCAGTTGGAGAATCCGCGCTATCGCGTGCGGCTGGATGCCAGCGGCGACGTGGCATCGGTATTCGACAAGACGCACCAGCGCGAACTGCTGGGCGCGCCGGTGCGCTGGCATTTTCTGCCCGACCGGAGCCAGCGCTGGCCGGCGTGGGAAATCCTGTATTCCGACGTCACGAACGCGCCGGCATTTCTGGGCGGGCCTGCGACGGTGGAGGTGGAGGAATCCGGTCCGGCACGCGTGACCCTCGCCGTCACCCGGTTCAAGGACGGCTCGACCTTCACCGAGCGCCTCCGGCTCGCGGCGGGTGGCGCCGGCGACCGGGTCGAGTGGGAGGTGTTGGCCAACTGGAACACGCGTCAACGGCTCTTGAAGGTGGCCTTCCCGTTGGGCGTAACGAATGCCACGGCGACTTACGACTTGGGATTGGGCGTCATCGGGCGGGGCAACAACCGGGAGAACCTCTACGAAGTGCCCGCGCAACAATGGGCGGACCTGACGCAAGAAGGCGCCCGCTACGGCGTCACAATCCTGTCCGATTCAAAGTATGGCTGGGACAAACCCGACGACCACACCTTACGCCTGACGGTGTTTCACACGCCGAAGCCGGACGCGATTCACTACGGAACGCATCGGTTCGCGTTTGGCCTTGCGGGCCACGCGGGAGATTGGCGCGAGGGACAATCCCCGTGGATCGCCGCGCGGCTCAACCAGCCGTTGCAAGCGTTTCAAACCGCGCCGCAGGCGGGCCGTCTCGGCAAGTCCGTCAGTTTTCTCTCCTGCGACAACCCGAACGTGATGGTCAAGGCGATCAAAATGGCCGAGGACAGTGACGAGATCGTGGTGCGGCTTCAGGAACTGAGCGGCACCGCCCAGAATGCGCGACTGACCGGCGCCGCCGCGATTACTGCCGCGCGTGAGTTGACCGGCGCGGAGGAGCCGCTGGCGAGACTGGCGCCGGAACAGGGCAGGCTCGCCGTAACCCTCGGGCCGTTCTCCCCCAAGACGCTTGCGCTCACGCTGGCGCCGCCACCTTCCATCGTGGCCCGGCCGGAGAGCAAACCATTGTCGCTGCCCTTCAACGTGGACGTTGTCTCCGATGATGCGAACCGGACCGACGGCAACTTCGCGCGCGGGTATTCCTACCCGGCGGAACTCTGGCCCGCCGCGTTCCTCCGCGACGGGGTTGCATTCCGACTCGGTTCGACGAAACCCGGCGAGGGCAACGCGGTGGCTTGCGAGGGGCAGACCCTCGAACTCAACGCCGCAGGCTACGACCAACTCCACTTGCTGGCGGCGGCGGACGGGGATGCGGCGGGGGATTTCGTCGTGGACGGCCAGACCACGCGGCTGTGGGTCGGCGATTTTACTGGCTTCATCGGCCAGTGGAAGCCGCCGCTGCTCAAGCCGGATGAGGTTGCCTGGGTTTGCACCCATCGCCACGATCCCAAGGGGAACAACGACGCCTACCGGTTCTGCTACTTGTTTCAATATCGGATCGCGCTGCCGCCGAATGCCCGAACGCTCACCTTGCCGAGAGCGCCGGGCATCCGTGTTTTCGCGGCATCGTTGGCCCGAAACACAGGGGCGGAAACCACTGTGGCGGGTGGCGCGCTCGGCACGCGCGAACCACCTTGGGCCGACGCCGGAGAAAGCCAACGCATTCGTGCCACCGGCGATGCCGGAGTCGCGGTCACGTTGGATGGTCGCCGCACGCTGGCCGGCGGAGGGCGGATTGTGGCGTGGGACTGGTCGGAGAACGGTGTGGTGTTTGCCAAAGGCATACAGACCGTGGCGCATTTCACGCCCGGCGAGCACATCGTGATGCTCACCGTGACCGATGAACGGGGGGTGAAGGCCCAAGCCGGCGTGAAGGTGGTCGTGATTCCCCCCTTGGCAGTGACAATCAGCGCCACGCCCAGCGGTCGAACCGCGGCGCCGCTAACCTTTCAATTTCAAAGCCGATTGAGTGGCGGATCGGCGGGCGCGGACAACGCACCCCGGGACCTTACTGACGAGGAGAGCGGTCTGGTGACGGCGCAGGGGGACAACGGCCCCGTCGAAGGCATGCGCAACGCCTTCGACGACAACCCGCAGACCAAGTGGCTCGATTTTGCCCGTGGCGACGTGGAGAACCGCGCCAGTTGGATTCAGTATCAGTTCCGCGACGGAGCGCAAGGTCGGGTTTCCCGTTACGCGTTGACCTCGGCCAACGATGTTCCCGCGCGCGATCCGATGGCCTGGACGCTGTTGGGCTCGAATGACGGGGGCGCGAACTGGGCGACCTTGGATGCGCGCACGAACGAGTTCTTCAAGGAGCGGTTCGAGCGGCGCGTGTTCGAGTGCGCGGACACCAATGCCTGGAACCTTTACCGGCTGCAAATCCACCGCGTGGCCGACGGGAAGCGCGGCGGGTCCGTGCAATTGGCGGAGCTGGAGCTCATCGGCCAGCCGCGCTTCCAGTACCAGTGGGATTTCGGCGATGGCTCGACCTCGACCGAACCCAACCCGACGCACACGTTCGCGCGCGAAGGCCGCCACCGCGTAACGGCGGAAGTCTCCGATGGTTTCATGACCGCCACGAATTCGTTAACGATGCCGGTGGATTCGCCATGAAGCAACGCGCGCCATTCCGTTCCGCTGGAGGGTTGCCTACTCAGCGAGAGTGCTGGCAGGAGTCCTCTTGGGGTTGCCGTCCGGGCTTTGGCCGGTTGGCCTCCGGAGTTTCATTGGCGCTTGTGACGCTGGCCCTGTGCCTCGCGCGGCTGGGTGCTTGGGCGGATCCCTCCGGCCCCATCACATGGGGCGCGACCGTCAATGTCGCAAGTGGCG
>CAZJTM010000084.1:0-23066 GCA_964548925.1 uncultured Verrucomicrobiota bacterium
ATCTTTTCCGCGATCGGTTCCAGCGCCGCCGCCGCCCGCGCCGCCGTCACGATGGCGTCGACGGTTTGAATCGTGGGCGGGGTGGAGACAACAGCCCGCCGCGCCTGGCCCCAGGCCAGCCAAATTGAAGTTGCTGACAGAATCACCGCCAACGGCACCGCGAATCCTCTCGCTGCTCTCATTGCCCATCTCCTTCTCCGCGCGGCCCCTCCCATCAACCAAATGGGCGTGATTACTCACGCCCCAGAACAGGCACGGGAATGCCTTGAAAGGAACGCTTTCGGCACGCCCGGCTGGGCGTGCTTACAGCGCTGTCCTTTCAGTGAAATTTCCCGTTTCGTTCTGGACGGCGGCTGAAGCTCGCGAATTGTTGTTGTGTTGTCTTGTTCTTGGTTATCCGACTTCCATCGGCATCGGTTTTACTCCTTCAGGCGGGCTTTGCAAGAGGTTTCTTTCGTCACGCAACGAATGAATGCCCGACGATCCCGCAGCCGTGCAAAACATCATTCACCACTCACCTCGCCCGCAGGGTGCAGCCCTCCAGCCCGCTCAAGCTTCCGCCTCTGGGACCGCTTTGGATTGGGGCGAGACGAAGCGCACCACGGCTTCGATCCCGAGCCGGGCGAGGAACTCCGCCTCGATCTCGTGTTGGTTGCTTTCGATCAGTCCGACGGCGTCGCCGAACAGTTCGTCGGACATCTCGATGGCGACGACGATGCGGCGGTCGGACAGGGTCACGTGAAAGGGTTGCCCCGCCGCCTTGGTTTGCGCCAGCACGGTGGCGATCTGACACTCGTAGAGCGGCATCTCGTTGACGCAGCGCCGCTGGTCGAGGCGCGCCCCTGGAACGATGACGACGCCGGTGCGACCGCACGCGCAGCGGTCACGGCTGAGTTCGCACCCAACGCGCGTGCGGTAACGCAGCAGCGGCATCGCCTCGCGGCAGAGCGTCGTCAGCACCAATTCGCCGTCCTGAACTTCCGCGAGGTAGTGGTCTTCGTGGAGGTGGAAATGCCCGGCTTCGCACTCGACGCAGAGGCCGGGATCGAAGACTTCGCCGAGGCCGAAGTTGCATTGCACTTTGGCGAACAGGCCGGCGGCCAGTTGCGCGCGGGTTTCCGCGTCCACCGGGCGGGAGAGCAACACGGTGCGCAATTGCAGGGATTGCGGGTCCAAGCGGCGGCGATCCAGCTCCTGCGTCAAATCGAGCGCGTTGGTGGGCGTGGTAATCAGCACGGTGGGCCGGTAGTTCTGAAGCACGGCAATTTGGTAATCCACGTGCGCCGGATCCTCCGCAATGACCGAAGCCTCCACGACCTGGGCGCCGAACAGATAGCCGGCCGAGCCATACACGCCGCCGCCGAAGCACATCTGAATCACGTCGTTCGCCGTCACGCCGCTGGCCACCAACTGGCGCGCGACCAGGCGGCCCCACAACGTCAGGTCGTTGCGCGTGTGTCCCATCACGAGGGGCCGGCCTTGCGGGCCTACCGTGGTGTGCAGGCGGATGATCTCACGCATGGGAAACGCGAACATGCCGTAGGGAAAGCTGTCGGCCAGATCCTCCGGCGTGGTGAACGGCAGGCGGGCGAGGTCCGCTAGAGACTCAACCCGGGTATCGCCCAGTCTCTCACGATGCCGGCGGACGTTGCGTTTCAGGCGGACGAGCAGGGCTTGCAGGCGCTCAAGCTGGAGCTGCTCCAACTCGGCGCGGGGCATGGTTTCATAGCGGCGGTCGAAAATGCTCATTCCCAAACCTCCCTTTCTCCTTTGCCCAGGTAGGCGCGTTTGACTTGTGGGTTGTGCATGAGATCTGTGGCTTCTCCTTCCAGGATGAGTTCGCCGGTTTCCATCACGTAGGCGCGGTCGGCGATCTGCAGGGTGGCGGTCACGTTCTGTTCAACGAGCAGCACAGTTACGCCCAGTTCCCGCAGTTTGCGGATTTCCGCGAACACTTCCTTGACCATGAGCGGGGCGAGGCCCAACGAGGGTTCGTCCATCAGGAGCAGTTTCGGCCGCGCCATCAGCGCCCGCCCCAGCGCCAGCATTTGTTGTTCGCCGCCCGACAACGTGCCGCCCAACTGGCCGCTTCGCTCGCGCAACCGCGGGAAGCGGTCAAACACGATGTCGAGCTGCATCAGGCGGTCGGGGTTGTGGTATCCGCCGATCAGCAGATTCTCGCGCACGGTCAGGTCGGCGAAGATCATCTTGCCCTCGGGCACGAGCACGGTCGAGTGGGTGACGCTCCGCCAGGGCGGCTGGCCGCGCGTGGGCCGGCCTTCGATGAAGATTTCGCCCTGCCGCGGTGGCAGCAGGCCGACGATGGACTTCAGCAGCGAGGTCTTGCCTGCGCCGTTCGCCCCGAGCAGGCCAACAATCTCGCCCGCACAGACGTGCAGGCTCACGCCGTGGACAACTTCAAGGTTGCCGTAGCTGGCGCGGAGGTTTTTGACCTGGAGAAGCATTTCAAGTGCGGCGGGTGAGCCGGGCCAATTCGACTTCCTCGGACGGCTTGAATTCGCCGCCGAGATAGACGCTGATGACCTCGGCGTGGTTCTGGATCTTCGCCGGCGGGCCTTCGGCGAGCGGCGTGCCGTTGTGCAAGACGAGGATGTCGTCGGACAAATCCATCACGAGCGCCATATCGTGCTCGACGAGCAGGATGGTGATGCCCCGGTCGCGAATCGCGCGGATCACTTTGCCGAGATCGGCTTTCTCGCGTGTATTCAGGCCGCTGGCGGGTTCGTCGAGCAGCAGCAACTCCGGTTCGGTGGCCAGCGCGCGGGCGAGCTCGACCATGCGCCGCTGCCCGAACGCGAGCGAACCGGCGGGCGTGTCAGCCAGCGCGCCCAAGCCGAGCTTTTCGAGGTGGGCCCGGGCGTCGGTTTGGATTTGGCGCTCTTCCCGCAGTTGGCCGGGGAGGCGCAGGCTGCAGCGGAAGAACTCCGCGCGGCTGCGGGTGTGCCGGCCCACCATCACATTCTCCAGCGCCGTCATGTGCAGGAACAAACTCGGGTTCTGAAACGTGCGCGAGATGCCCAGCCGCGCGATTTGGAAAGGCTTCAGGCCGGTGATTGGCTGCTCTTTGAATGCGACCCGGCCGGTGTCGGGCGGGAGCAGGCCGGAGACGATGTTGAACAACGTGGTTTTGCCGGCGCCGTTCGGGCCGATGAGCCCCTTGATCTGGCCCTTCGCCACGGTGAACGTCACGCGGTCCAATGCCACGAGGCCGCCGAAACTGCGCCGGATGTCTCGGACCTCAAGCAGCGCCATGTTCGGGCCTCCTTTCCGGGGCAACGCGGCGGGCGAGCCGGCGCAGCCACAGGCCCAGCGGTTTGAGCGGCCCGTCCGGCGCCAGCGAGATGATCAGAATCAGCACCGCGCCAAACACCGCGTTGTCATACGTGCCGAAGAGGCCGCGGAGCGAAAGGTAGTTGAGCAAGACGCTCATGGCGGTGACACCCCAGAGGTTGGCCATGCCGCCGGCGGCCGCGAGCGCCACGTAGCGAACTGATTTCAGCGCGCCGGCTTCCGAGGGATTGACGCCCGCCGTGTAGTGCGTGAAGAAGACGCCCGCCAGCGCGGCAAGCAGGGCGCTGAGGACAAACGCGCGGAGTTTGTAGGCGGCGGTGGGGATGCCCATGGCGTTGGCGGCGGTTTCGCGGTCGTGAATCGCCAGCAGCGCGCGGCCCACCCGCGAGCGGACCAGGTTGCGCAGCAGCGCCAGCGTGAGCAGCGCGAGGCCGCAGGCGATGTAGTAATTCTCCACCCGCAACGCGCGTTTGCCGGAGACGGTCAAGCCGAAGCCCAGATGCCATTCCGGCACGCCGTTGATGCCGTCGGCCGCGCCAAAGAGCGTCGTGCCGAGAACGATCTTGTTGATGATGAGCCCAAACCCGAGCGTGGCCATCGCCAGATAGTGGCCCTTCAGCCGCAACGCCGGCGAGCCGATCAGGTGCGCGATGACGAAAGTTATCGCAAGTGCGATGAGGAACGCCGCCCCGGGAGAAACGCTGACCACATCGCCCAACACGGAGTCCTGCCGTGCCACGAGCACCCGCGCTTGCTTCAGGAAACTCACCCATCCGCTGACCGGAAGCTGCGAGAAGTCGTGCGTCGTCAGGAAGGCCGAGGTGTAGGCGCCAATGGCGAAGAACGCGCCGTGGCCCAGCGACACCTGGCCGGCGTAGCCCATCACGAGGCACAGCCCCATCACCACGATGGCGTAGTAGAGCGACATGGTGAGCTGGGTGAGGCAATACTCCGTCCCCGTCGCGCGCAGGGATAGCTGCGCGGCGATGGCCGCGAGGGCGAAAGCGGCGAACGGAAGGTTGGGGCGGAGGCGGTTCATCAGTGTTCTCTCACCGCCTCGCCGCCGGGGCGGCCAAACAAACCGTGCGGACGCACGAACAGCACGATCAACAGCACGGCAAACGCGGCGACATCGTTATACGCGGCCGGCAGCCAGCGCACGGCGAAGGCTTCGAGGATGCCGACGGCCAGCCCGCCCGCCACGGCGGCCATGGGATTGCCCAGTCCGCCAAGGATCGCGGCGGCAAAGCCCTTGATGGCGAGCGGAGCGCCCATTTCATAGTGCGTCATGGTGATCGGCGAGATGACGCACCCGGCCAGCGCGCCGAGGGCCGCGCTCAGGCCGAAGGAGAACGTGCGCATGTTGGGAATGTTGATGCCGGCAAGCATCGCCGCCTCGGGATTCGAGGCGCAGGCGCGCATGGCCCGGCCCGGGAGCGTGTAGCGCAGGAACAAGTGCAGCAGAATCACGCAGACGGAGATCGTCCCAACGACCCAGAGGACTTGTGGTTGAACAAAAGCCCCGAGGACTTCGATGGAGGAAACTTCATTTCCCGTGAAATAGGGGAGCGATCGGACTTTCTCATCCCAGATGTGCAGGGCGACTTCCTGAATCACAATGGAGAGGCCCATGGTGATGATGATGAAGTGGAGGATCGAGTGGCGGCGGAGTTTGCGGAAGAAGGCCAGTTCCAGTCCGCAGCCCACCGCGCCGACCACGAGCACGGCCCCGGCCACGGCGACGACGAGCGGCAGGCCAAGTTGCGCCAGCGTCACGGCCACCATGCCGCCCAGCATCACGAATTCGCCCTGGGCGAAGTTCAGCACGCCGGTGGCGCTGTAGATCAGGTTGAAGCCGATGGCGACAATGGCGTAAATGCCGCCCTTCGTAATGCCGGAGAGCAGATACTGCAGGACCTGGCTGCCACTATCCATCGCGCTTTCAGTTTGCGAAAAAGCCCCGGGCAGTCAACCCGCCCGGGGCGTGGAGGAACCTACTGACTGCGAAAGTGCCCCGCTATTTCTTATAGATGGCGAACTTGCCATCCTTGACCGTCAACATCTCGAAGGCGTCCAACTCCAACCCCGTGTGGTCGGTCGGGGAGAAGTTGAACACACCAGCCGTGCCCACAAAGCCCTTCAGGTTCTCGATGGCGTCGCGGACTTTCTCGCGATCGGCCGAGCCCGCCCGCTTGAGTCCTTCCACCACGATCATCAGCGCGTCGTAGGCATGGCCGCCAAAGGTGCTCACGTCTTCCTTGTAGAGCGTCTCGTAGTCTTTCTTGTAGCTCGTCAGCACCTGCTTTTGGGGATGGTCCGCCGGCAGGGTGTCCGCGACCAGCAGCCGGCCGGCGGGGAAGAGAATGCCCTCGGCGGCGGCGCCGGCTTGCTCCACGTACTTGAGGTTGCCAAAGCCGTGGCTGTGGAAGATCGGCACGTTAAGGCCGAGTTGCTTCATGTTCTTCGGCACAATGGATTGGGCCGGGGCGACCGTCCAGTTGACGACGGCCTGTGGGTTGGCCGCCTTGACTTTCGCAACGATGTCGGAAAAGTCCGTCGCCTTTACGTCATAGACTTCGTTGGCCACGATGGTGATGCCGTGCTCTGGCGCGAGGCTTTCGAGTTGCGCCTTGCCGCCCTTGCCGAATCCATCGTTGCCCGTCAAGACGGCGATCTTGGAGATACCTTTGTCCTTCATCGTGCGGTAAATCCAAGTCGCCGCTTGACTGTCTTTTTGCGGGGTCTTGAACACGAACTTGGCCACGGGATTGACGATGGTTTCGGCCGCCGCGGCGGAAACCAGAATCATCTTGTTCTCTTCGCACAGTGCCTTGATCTGCATGGTTTCGCCACTGGTGGACGGGCCGATGATGGCCAACACGTTGTCTTCCTCGATCAACTGCTTGGCAAACGAGACGGCCTTCTCGGCACTGCCGCCGCTGTCTTTGACGATGAGTTCCAGCTTCTGACCATTCACGCCGCCCTTGGCATTGATCTGGTCCACAAGCATGCGCGCGGTCTTTTCCTCGGGGGCGCCGAGGAACGAGGCCGGGCCGGTGACTGAGAAAATGGCGCCGATCTTGACGGGCGACGCGCTCGCTGCCGTGGCGCATGGAGGCAGAAGCGACAGCGCACCAAGTGCGCACGCCGCGATGCAGGTGAAGACTGATGTTTTCATGGTGAAGTTCCTTTCGGTGAGGGTGACTGCGAACGGCGGAAGGTTGGCCGCGCGGTCGCCGGGGAGGAACCGGCCGGCGACGCGCGCCGGGTATTCGTTCAGGGGTCAGAACGTAAACATGATTTCGGGCCGGATGAACATCATTGTGTCGCGCTGGTTGTAATAGTCGCCCTCCCAGACGAACTCCGCCCAGAGGTGGGCTTGCCAATGCTTGTTGAACTGGTGTTTCAGAACCGTTTGGAGGAAGTGGCCGCGGAAGTTGCCGGAGCCACTGAAGCGGGCACCCGCCGCAGGCGCGACCGGCACGAGCGAGCGGCTGGGGGTTTCCTCGGGAGCAAACATCGCGTTGTAGGCGGCACTGAAAGTCATGCCTTTCATCGGGCTGCATGTCCAGCCAGGGCCAAACCGCAGGATGTTGTTCATTTGCGCGATCTTCCCGCTGGTTTCCGCAGCGTAGGAGTAAATGTAGAGCTCGCTCCACCGCGGCCAGCGGCCCCACAGCAGATCAAACATTTCGTCCTTGTTCGGCGTGTTGGGGTCGTCGCCGGAGAGGTATTCGCCAGCCAGGAAGACCTGGTTGTTTAGCTTGTCCTTGGCGAGATAGGTCAGTTTGGCCTTGCCGCCGTACGCGTTAATGTCGCGTTTGGCCATCACGCCGAGGATCCGGTCTTCCTTCTCACCAAACTGGTAAGCCCCCTCAACGGAGTATTGCCAGTGCGGTGCCGGCGTGCCGGTGATCTTGGCCCCAAAGGTGTAAATGTCGGCGTTGTCTCCGGAGGCCACAAGCGCGCCCCGGCTCATCAAGGTTTCCTGGTCGTCACGCTTGTAAATGAAGTAACCGTCAACGGTCGTGTTCTTGATGGATTTGTTCGAGGCGTAAACCACGATCCCCTGTTCGTTCTGCTCCGTGATGGAATGGTCGGTGCCCATGAATCCCTTGGGCGGATTGGAATAGCGGGCGGAACCGATGGTCGGGATCATCTCGTCCGGACGCGCGCTCTGGTAGATGTAAATCAGGTCGAACTTGGTCTTGATTTCCTTCGCATCATAGGTCAGCCGGGCGCTGTCGAGAAAGAACGTCCACGAACCGTCACCCGGCGTTCCATCCGCCACGAGCCACCAATCGTAGAAGTCACCCAACATGATGTCCTGTCGTCCGACCGTGAGTGTGAGCGGCTGGCTGCCGATGTTGCTCCATTTCAGATTCAAGTTGTCCAGGATTCCGTAGCGCCACTCCAAGCCATCTTGGTTTACCGCCGGGGCCGTGGGGCGGCTGTAGGGGCCATATCCCGCAGGCTGGGTGAAATAGCGTGGCTCGGCCGACACGCGAGCATTAAGACTCAGGTCGGTCAGCGGGGTCGCGGACGCCCACACCCGGCTCCGAAACCGGACCACGTTCTGCTCGGAGTACATGGCGGTCTCGCTCAGGCTGACCGAAACCGGAAGGTACTCGTCCCGCAACCGGAAATCCGCGCCCCAAGTCAGCCAGTCGGTTGGCTTTTTGATCCCGTCCGCCCACTGGTCGAAGGCGCTGGGCGGGGGGGCTTTGGCTGCGGCGGCGGGTTGCGCTTGGGTTGCAAAGGTCATCGCGGCGATGGCGGCGAGGCCGAGCGTGAGTGTGATGTTTGAATGCGGCATAAGCGGGTGAGGAGAGTGAGGACAACGATTCCAACTTCGAGGCTGCATTGTGTTTCGGCTCGTTTGGTTTTTCTTTCTGTTTTGGCCCGTGCCAAGACGCCGCGCGCGCGGTTTGGTGCGAGTCTACGTCGCGTGCAATCCTGCTGCTGGGCAGCGCATAGCATTGGGAAGACCGGGCCGCCTGTCCAGCCCACAACCGTGTTGTTGACAGATTTCAGATAAGATCATGGACAACATAGACCATCCTGATATCTGGAAAACTACCCTGTCCTTGCCGCATCCTTCCCGCGGCGAGGTTGCCCGCGGTTTGGCGCTCCAGTCATTTCCCAGTTTTGCGGTTATCTGGCCGCCGGCAGCAAAGAAGCCTTTGCCACGCCGACCACGACACTCGCGTCACGGGACCTTCCCCAGGTCTTGTGATTGCCGGAGGATGTGTTGTTCAGCGCCGTCGCGGATTGGCGCTTCGGGCTGCGCAAACCATGGGGCCGCGGCTCACAATGAGCTCTGAACAGTGAACGGTGACTTTTTCCCCCTATACACGGTTTGGGCGATTTGCTAGCGTGCGCGCACTTATGGCACTCGACGACATTTTGCTTGAGGCGGACGAAAAGATGGGCAAGACGGAGCAAGTTCTGTTGCACGAGTTTACCGGAGTGCGCACGGGCAAGGCCTCTCCGGCGCTGGTCGAGAATGTGATGGTGGACGCCTACGGTTCGCAAATGCGCATCCGCGAACTCGCCGGCATCACCACGCCCGAACCGCGTCTGCTCGCCATTCAGCCGTGGGATGCCTCCATGATTCACGCCATCGAAAAGGCCCTGCAGAAGGCCAACCTAGGCATGAACCCCGCCATTCACGGCAAGACCGTGCGGCTCTACTTCCCGGAACTCAGCCAGGAACGCCGCGTGGAATTCGTAAAGATGGCCCGGAAGATGGCCGAAGACGCGCGCGTGGCCATCCGACACGTGCGGCGCGACGCGATGGAGCAACTCAAGAAGCACGCGCACGACAGCGGCGTGACCGAGGACGAAGAGAAGCAGGCTGAGAAGGAGATTCAGAAGTTCACGGACGACTACATCGCCAAGATTGACGCCCATCTGGCCCACAAGGAGAAGGAAATCATGACGGTGTAAGTCTCGGAGGACCGATGGTTGGGCGCACGTGGGACGGGCGGGAGGTTGCAGCGCCGCGAAGTGATGCCGACGCTTCCGTCTGAACGCAGGTTTGGGAACGATGACCGGCCTTTCAGAACCCCGCCAGTCTGACGCCGCCCTGTTTCAATTCATCGCCGGTCCGAGTTCGCCGCCGCCAGTCCGAAAGGCAGCGGTTCCTTCTTGCGGTAGGCGAGTCCTTGGAACTGGGCGATGAGGTCGCCCGCCTCGCTCCGCACTTCGACCACGTAACTGCCCAGCTTGAAGTTCTTGGCGATCTCTCGCGCCTCGGCATACAGCACGCCGGAGGAGACGGACTTCATGAAGGTGATGTTGGCGTCAATTGCCACCGCCACGGTTCCGTGCGAGTTGCAGGCGGCAGCGAAACAGAGGTCCGCCAGCGTGAACAGCGCGCCTCCATGCACGGTGCCCAACCCGTTCCAATGATGCGGGTGCAGCGTCATCTTCGCTTTCGCATGTCCCTCGCCGGCCTCGATCAACTCGATGTTGTTGCGCGCCGAGAACTGGTCGGTCTTGAAGTAGTCATAGATGGTTGACATAAACTCGGGTCCCCGTGGCGCGGGCTGCGGCGTATGCGGAAGTTGGGGCTGAATCCGGTGGTGGGGGATCAACCCTTTAGCCGTTTGGATAATTCGTCGCTGCTCACAGTGCTGATCTTTCGCGCCTTGAGGATCTTCACGGCGCCGTCGGGATCATTGAAGCGGAAGAGCAACAAGCCGCGCTCGCCTTGTTTGGCGGTGAAGGCGTAGGCGTATTCGACGTTGATGCCCGAGCCGTCTAGGGCGTCCAGGATTGCGGCCAACCCACCCGGCGCATCCGTCACTTCCAGCGCGACGACCTCGGTGATCTTCACGGCAAAGCCATTACGGATGAGCAGGCGGCGGGCGCGGTCGGAATCCTCGACCACCAGGCGGAGGATGCCGAACTCGCGGGTGTCCGCGAGCGAGAAGGTTTGGATGTTAATTCCGGCCTTGGCCAAGAGCCGGCAGGGGGCGCTGAGCGCGCCCGGCTTGTTTTCCAGGAAGACGGAGAGTTGCTTGAGTTTCATGTGCGTGCCTTTCGTAATCAGTTGCCGGTTCAGAGGAGGCGCTTGTCAATCACGCGCTTGGCTTTGCCCTCGCTGCGTTGGAGCGTGCGCGGCGCGACCAGTTTGAGCGCCGGCCGCAGACCAGTGATGCTCTCGATCGAGTGGGCCAGCCGCTTCTGCAATTGCTCCATCGCGCCCACGGTGTCGCTGAAGGCCTCGTTCGTCACCTCTACCTGGACCTCCAGCGTGTCCAAACCCTTCTGGCGATCCACCACAATCTGGTAGTGGGGTAACGTGCCCTCGACTTTGAGCAGCGCCGCCTCAATCTGCGACGGAAACAAATTCACGCCGCGGATGATCAGCATGTCGTCGCTGCGCCGGCCGATGCGGCAGATGCGCCGGAGCGTGCGACCGCAGGCGCACCGGGCCGAGGTGAGCGAGGTGATGTCGCGCGTGCGGTAGCGGATCATCGGCATGGCGCGTTTGCAGAGTGTCGTGAGGACAAGTTCGCCTTCCGTGCCGTCGGGCAGCGGTTCGAGCGTCTTGGTATCAATGATCTCCGGGTAAAACATGTCCTCGAAAATGTGCGGACCGGACTGGTGAACACACTCCATCGCCACGCCCGGCCCGACGATCTCCGACAGGCCGTAAATGTCGTATGCCTTGACCCCGCTGCCCGCCTCAATCCGCTCGCGCATGTCTTCAGTCCACGGCTCGGCGCCGAAGACGCCGGTGCGCAGGGGCAGTTCTTTCATATTCACGCCGCTCTCGGCGGCACGTTCCATCAAGTGCAGAAAGTAACTGGGCGTGCAGCAAATCACCGTCACGCCAAAATCCTTCATGATCATGATTTGGCGCTCGGTGTTGCCGCCGGAAATGGGCACGACGCTCGCGCCAATGCCCTCGGCGCCATAGTGCGCGCCAAGGCCGCCGGTGAACAAGCCATAGCCGTAAGCGTTCTGGATGATGTCGCCGCGATGCACGCCACAGGCGGCGAAGCTGCGCACCATCGCCCGCGTCCAGTCCGCGATGTCCTCCTGCGTGTAGGCCACGACGATGGGCTTGCCGGTCGTCCCGCTCGACGCGTGGAAGCGCACAATGTCGCTCATGGGGCTAGCGAGCAGCCCGAAGGGATACGTGTCGCGCAGGTCGGTCTTCACCGTGAAGGGCAGTTTGACGATGTCCTCCAACGTGCGCAGGTCGGCGGGCTTGAGCTTGCGCTCGTCCATGCGTTTGCGGAAGAGGGGCACGCGCTCGTAGGCGCGCTGCACCATTTCGTTGAGGCGGGCGAATTGCACGTCCCGCAACTGCGCGAGCGGGAGGAAGTCCATCGCGCTGGCGGGATGCATCGGGGGGATTTCGCGGTTCTTGCTCATAGGGATCGAGAGGTGGGGTTCTGATTCCGTCCGGCGCGGCCCAGTGCAAACGCCTGGCGGTTGGCCTCAAAGAAACTGGCGGGGAAGCCGGCGCGCAAGGATTCAAGCCACTCCGCCTCCGGCAGCGGGAGGTGGGCGCTGAGGGCGCCGAGCAGGGCGACGTTAAGCGCCTTCTTATTGAGCAGTTGGTCGGCGTTGACGGCGTCCGGCGTAATCAACATGCCGCCGGGGCGGAGATAATGCTGGTTCGGCGCGACCTGCGTGGGTTCGAGCACGAGTAGGTAGTCCGCTTCGCCCGGCGACACCATGGGGCTGAGCACCACGTCGCCAAAACGCACGTCGCTGGTGACCGAGCCGCCACGCTGGCTCATGCCTTTGATCTCGCTCTTCTTCACATCAAAGCCCGCGCGCACGGCCACATCGGCCAGGATGTCCGAGGCTTTGAGCACTCCCTGGCCGCCGAGGCCGGCGACCACCACGTTGGTCAACTTGCTGGGCATGTGGCTTCCTTGGTTTCGCATTCGCACTTCTCGTATTCGCGCAGCCGCTTCACGATGAGAATGCACGGCCGCCGGGCGATGATGACGCACAATTCCTTGCTGGCCAGGCAATCGTCCAGCAACCGCTCGAACTCGCCCGAGCCCACGCGCGGTTCGACGACGTGGACCCGCTTGACGCCCAGCCCGCGGGCGAGATCCTCGATCACGATCTTGTTGGTCGGTTCGTGAGCCAGCGTGCGTCCCGTGCCGGGATGTTCCTGGTGGCCGGTCATCGCCGTCGTGGCGTTGTCGAGAATAATCAGCACGTGTCCGTCCGGCGGCGGGTTATAGACCATTTCCACCAGCCCGCTGATGCCGCTGTGCATGAACGTGCTGTCGCCAATCACACTCACCACGCGGCGTGCCTGGTCGGACGGCAGCACATGGCGCATACCCAGGCCCACCCCCAGACTCGCGCCCATGCAGACGCAGGTGTCAATGGCCTCAAACGGTTGCAGCACGCCGAGCGTGTAGCAACCAATGTCCCCCGCCACGATGCAATCCCGTTTGCGGAGGCTCTCGAAGACGACACGGTATTGGCAGGCGTCGCAGAGTTGTGGCGGTTTGCCGGGCGGTTTGGACGACTCCGGACTGGTGTCGTTGGTCAGGATGCGGCGGACGCGCGGCACATCCAGTTCGCCAAAACGATACATCTCCGGCTTGCCCTCCACCGGAATCCCCGCGGCGCGAATGGCGTCCACGAGATAGGGGTCGCCCTCTTCGATCACGACGCACCGGTCCACGCTCTTTGCAAACTCGGCGATTTGCCGCATCGGGAGCGGATGTGTGAAGCCGAGTTTCAACACGCTGGCCTCCGGCGCTGCCTCACGGGCATGCATGAACGAGATGCCGCTCGTGATGATGCCCAAGGATTTGCTGCCGCGAACAACCCGGTTGAGCGAACAGCCCTCATTCCATTCCAGGATTTCGGCGAGCTTCTGCCGCAGCCGGCGGTGTGCGGGGCGCGCGTAGGCGGGGATCATCACCAGCCCGCGGATGTCGCGCTCGAATCTAGGCGTCCGGGGCGCGCCGTTTGGGCCGCGCGGTTGCACCAGCGTGTAGCTGTGGCAGACGCGGGTCGTCGCACGCAGGATTACCGGGATTCTCCACCGCTCGGAAATCTCGAAGGCGGCGAACATGAAATCGTACGCCTCCTGCGAGTCCGACGGCTCGAGCATGGGCACGCCGGCGGCCACCGCATAACGGCGGTTGTCCTGCTCGTTCTGGCTGGACGCCATCCCCGGATCATCCGCGGAGACGATGACCAGTCCGCCGGGCACGCCGGTGTAGGCAGCCGTGAAGAGCGGGTCGGCAGCGACATTGAGGCCCACGTGCTTCATGGTGGCGAGGGCGCGCGCGCCGGTAAAAGCGGCGCCGATGGCCACTTCGAGGGCGACTTTTTCGTTGGGCGACCACTGGCCGCGACCTCCGAGTTCTGTGAATCGCTCCAAAATCTCAGTGGAAGGGGTGCCAGGATAGCCAGCCCCAAGGGCGGCGCCGGCGTCCCGCGCGCCCAGCGCGATGGCTTCGTCGCCGCTCAGGAGTTCTCGTTTGACCGATGACATGCAGTTTTTCGTTGTGCCGTTGGCAGGATAACTTGGCGGGGAGTGCAACAAAAATGCCCGCCGATGACAAGCTTGGTTTTCGATCCTGCAGACCATTCACCAATCCACAGCCTCCCCAAGGCGTTGTCGGGTGGCAATGGGGAAGTCAGTCCTCCGCCCGTTCGCCGTGCGGGGCCATCTTCACCAGCTTCGGATCGAACTGGCCGAGGATCGTCACCAAGTCGCTCTGCGCGGCCATGACCTCGCGGATGTTCTTATAGACCATCGGCACTTCGTCGAGGCCGGCGGAGATCAACGTCACGCCTTTCTCGCGCAGGAAGCGGTTCACGTCCTTCCAATTGAACCGCTCGTTTGCGGCCTTCCGACTCATCACCCGGCCCGCACCGTGCGAGGCGGAGTTGAGCGACTCCGGATTGCCTTTGCCGCTAACCAGGAAGCCCGGCGACGCCATCGAGCCGGGGATGATGCCCAGCACGCCCGCGCCCGCCGGCGTCGCGCCCTTGCGATGCACGATGACCTCGCGCTCCACGCCGTGGATAACGTGCCGCTCCTTCCAGGCGAAGTTGTGGTGGTTTTCCACATCGAGCAGCACCTCCGCGCCGAGGTTCGCGGCAATGTGGCGGTGAATGAGCGCGTGGTTCGCCGCCGCGTACCGCCCCATCAACTCCATGGCCGCCCAGTACTCCTGACCTTCCTGCGAATCGAGGGAGAGCCAGGCGAGCCGCTTGAGCTCCTTTGGCAAATCCGGAAACCGCTCGAACGCGAGCCGGCTGTAATAGTCACAAACAGCCGCCCCCGTTCCCCGGCTGCCACTGTGCGACAGCAACGCGACGTAACTGCCCGCCGGCAGCCGCGCCGCCTCCGTGGCGGATTGTGATTGCGACCTCCTCATCGCGATCTCCCCATGCGCCGTAAAGACGCCGAACTCGACGAAGTGATTGCCGCTCCCGCTCGTGCCAAGCTGGGCCCACGCGCGGTCTTTGTTCTGCCGCGTCACCGGGCTCACATTCCAATCGGCGTCCAGCACGTCATGCTGCCGGCGGTCTCTGAAGGTTGCGCCCACGCCGAACCGCGTTTCCCGCTCAATGGCGCGCGTGAGTCGCTCCGGATGCCGCTCCAGATCGTTCACCGGGAGGTCCAGCACGGTCATCTTCATCCGGCAGGCGATGTCCACCCCCACCGCGTAAGGGATCACGACGTTGTCCGTGGCCAGCACGCCGCCGATCGGCAGTCCGTAGCCGACATGCGCGTCCGGCATCAACGCGCCCGCGACCGACACCGGCAACAGACACGCCTTCTCCATCTGCATCACCGCCTCGTGTTCCAACCCCGTACCCCACTGGCGATACTTCACCGGCTCCGCGCGTGGTGGGGGCGGCGATTGGAGCAACGCTTTGGCAAAGCCGCCCCGCAGCGGGTCGTCCACGAACGCCGCCGGATTCGCCACGATGGCCGCGACTTCCTCCCGCAGGCACGCCTTGTCGCCGCCGCCGAGGACAAACTTGGAAATAAAATCCGTCGCCCGCCGCGTGGCCTCACCCAGCGGCACGCCGAGCCGGAGGAAGTCTTTCGTGTTCATGCTGGATGACCAGATTGGGAAACCTCCCGGCTGGGCCGGGAAGACTCCCGGACTCTAACCGCTCAGGGAGTCGCTTGAGAATCCGGGCTGTGAACCGCTCAGGGTCAACCACTGGAGACTCAAGAAATGAATCATGTTTGCGAAAGTCTGAATCACACGAAATGGGAATGCAAATACCATGTCATCTTCATCCCAGCACACGAGTTGCGCCAAAAGTCGGTGCTGGCGGATATGCACAACGGCATCAGTCAATGAAGTGAAACACAAAGCGCTGGCCAAACCGCGGCGGTCGTACGCCCGAGCCGGCAGGGTTTGCAACGCCAACTCTTGGATCAAGCGGTCACCCGCTTCGGCTGCCACCGCAAGGCCGCCATCCGCGCCTTGCGTGTCGAACCGCCTCCCCCGCCCCGCCGACTGGGACCACCGACCACGACGGCTTGCCCGACGCTTGGGAAACAGAGCGAGGCTTGAGCCCATCGGATCCGTCTGACGCGTCTGCGCCATTTAACAAGGCTGGTCACGGCCACACGAATCTGGAAGAATACCTCGGCTGGCTCGTCGGCGAGTTTCCCGCTCCCCAGCGATGACCCGGGCGAGCCCGCGTTGCCCGATGTTGCCCAACACGCCATCGCCGCCGCACGCCGGATCGCCACACCGGATGCGCCTCCGCAGTGCGGACGGCCAGTTTGTGCCGACATGAAAACACCTCTCACTGGTATTGTCCCGCCCATGATCACCCCACTCCGGGGACGCGACGAGCTCGACCTCCCCGGCTTGGAGCGGCTCATTGAGCATATCCTTGCCGGCGGGGTGAGTGGGCTTTTCATTCTTGGGACCACGGGCGAGGGTCCGAGTCTGAGTTACCGGGTGCGCCGCGAATTGGTGGAGCGGGTCTGCCGGCAGGCCAGGGGACGTGTCCCGGTGCTGGTCGGCATCACCGACACCGCGTTCATCGAATCGGTGAATCTGGCCTGGCACGCCATGGATCGGGGCGCCGATGCCGTGGTGCTTGCGCCGCCGTACTATCTGCCCGAGGGGCAGCCGGAGTTGCAGGAATACCTGGATCACCTGGTGTCCGAATTGCCGCTGCCCCTGTTCCTCTACAATATGCCGGCGTTGACGAAGGTTTCGTTTGAGTTGGAAACCTTGCGTCGGGCCTTGGACGAGCCGCGGATCGTCGGGCTCAAGGACAGTTCCGGCAACATGGTGTATTTCCACCGGGCGGTGGGTTTGTTGCGAAGCCGGCCCGACTGGACGCTGCTCATTGGGCCGGAGGAGTTGTTGCTGGACGCGGTTATCGCCGGGGGACACGGCGGGGTCAACGGCGGGGCCAATCTTTTTCCCCGACTTTACGTTCGGCTGTTCGAGGCGGCGCAGGCGGGCGATCTGCCCCGGGCGCGGAGACTCCACGCGTGCGTCCTGCGCGTGAGCAACTCGCTTTACCACGTCGGCCGCCACCCCTCCGCGATCATCAAGGGTCTCAAATGCGCCCTGGCCTGTCGCGGCGTGTGTGATGATTTCATGGCCGAACCGTTCCATCGTTTCCGCGCCGAGGAGCGCGCCGTGGTGGAACGCCAACTGGCCGAACTCGAAGCCGAGATTGAAACGCTCCAACTCTAATCCACGGCCACCGGCGCCGCCCGAAAGGTATGCCAGAACCGCATGCCGTTGCCCGGGCCGGCGACGGTTGTTCGTGCCGCAATCCGTCCGCGACTTCTCGCGCCGCTCAAAGCTCTCCGCAAGGCCGCCCGGCCAACGCAGGGACGCAGCGCGGCTGAACGGTAGCCAAGTTGGAGTGCGGACATTCTTGTCCGCGAGTGCGGGTAGCTTGGCAGTGGTGGACAAGAATGTCCGCGCTCCTGGAGGATTGGTCATTGCCCGGCGCGCGAGGAAGCCGGGGCTGGTGGCGGAATTCAACGCCAAGGCGGCGCCCTTGCGGCGGCTGACCCAAGCGCGACTCTGGGACGGGAATGCGGAGTTCTTCAAAGTCCGCTTGGAAACAGGCAGCCTGTCCGACGCCCGCGAAGCCGTCGGTTTCATCCCGTGGATGTTCGACCTGCCTGAAGCTGGCAAGGGCTACGAGGCCGCTTGGGCGCAACTCGCCGATCCGCAAGGCTTCGCCTCCCCGTTCGACCTCACCACCGCCGAACGCCGGCATCCGCAGTTTCGCTCGCACGGCGTCGGCACCTGCGAATCGGAAGGCGCCGTCTGGCCCTTCGCCACGTCACAAATGTTCAGCGCTTTGAAGCTTGTCCCGCGCGACTACTTCTCCACTTTCCTCACGTGCGTCCGCAGCCGGCACGCCGACGGCAATCCTTACATTGGCGAATACCTCGACGAAGTCACCGGCGATTGGATTAACGGCAAGGACGGCCGCAGACGCTACTGCAACCATTCCACCTTCGCCGGCTTGTTGATCACCGGAGTCCTCGGCCTGCGCTCCCATGCGGACGACACCGTGGAAGTTCATCCGCTCCTCCCGCCGGAAACCTGGGACTGGTGTTGCCTCGATGGCGTGAAGGATCACGGTCGCCTGCTCACCGTGCTCTGGGACAAGGATCGCCGTCGTTACGGGCGGGTAAGTGGTTTGCAGGTTCTTACCGCCGGCAAAGAAATCGCCCGTGCCGATTCACTGCATCCTGCCTTTGGGAAACTGCCATGAACCCGATCGCACTCACGTGCCAGACCATGCGACTTTTGATTGCATCCATCCTTTGCCTTGCGTTCGCCATCACAACTCCGGCCCAAACCAGCCCGCGCGCGGGTGGATTGCTCAAGGAGCCCGACGATTGGTTTCGCGGCGAGGAAGGCCGGCGCATCACGGACAATGTCCTTTCCTGGCAATCGTCCGCGGGGAGCTGGCCCAAAAACAAGAGCACCACCCGCGCACCCTACACAGGCGACGCCAGCACGCTGAAAGGGACGTTCGACAATGGCGCGACCACGGACGAAATCCGCTTTCTCGCGCGGGCCTTCCGCGCCACGAAAGACTCGCGCTGCGAGCAAGCCGTCCTCAAGGGCGTGGACCACATCCTCGCCGCCCAATACCCGACCGGCGGCTGGCCGCAGTATTCGCCGCCACCTCCCACGTCTTACCACCGCCACATTACTTTCAACGACGGATCCATGATCCGCGTGCTGGAGTTGTTGCGCGATGTTGCGTCCGCGCCGGAGTTCTCGTTCGTGGACACCACGCGACGGGTGGCGGCGCGGCAGGCTTTTGACCGGGGCGTGGCCTGCATCCTCAAGTGCCAGATCACCGTCAACGGCAAGCTCACCGTCTGGTGCGCCCAGCATGATGAGAAGGACCTGAGTCCGCGGCCCGCCCGGTCCTATGAACTCGTTTCCTTGAGCGGCGCCGAGAGCGCCGGCATTCTGCGCTTCCTGATGTCGCTGGAACGTCCAAGCCCGGAAATCATCCGCGCCATTCAGGCCGGCGCCGAGTGGTTTGCCTCGGCGAAGATCAATGGGTTGAGGCAGACGCGTGACGGGCGCAACAAGATCATGCTGGCCGACACCAACGCGCCTCCACTCTGGGCGCGGTTCTATGAAATCGAAACCGGCCGCCCCCTTTTTTCCGGACGGGACGGAGTTCCGAAATACCGCTTCGACGAGATCGAAGTGGAACGCCGCAATGGCTACGCATGGTACGGAAGCTGGGGCGAACCGGTCGCCGCCGATTACGCGAAGTGGTCGAGGCGATGGCTGAAGCCGGCTTCCGCAGCGCCATGAAAGGGGTCCTGTCGCCGTTTTTGGCCGGAACGACCCTCGCGCTTCGCGCCGAGCCGGCCCGCATCTTCTCGCAATTGCAGAACGGGCGGCTGGTGTGTGACGGCGACGCCGAGGCAACCGCGTGCCAGACTTCTCCTCCTGTGGCTACGCGGCCCAGGCGCGGCTCATCCCCCCTCGTGCCGGCGCGCGTCGGGGTCGAGCCGTGCCCGGTGGCAGCGCCACGCGGATGCAGCGGGCGATTGACCACGTTGCGGGACTTGCGCCCGACGCTGACGGTCCGCCCGACGTCAGGAAGAACTTCGGCGCAAACGCCGCTTACTTGAAATTCGTATTCCAGAAACCATGAAACTCATCCTTCGCGTCTTGATTCTCCTCGCACCTTTGGCGGCCACGCTGATGGCCGCAGTCACGGTTGAGCAATGGGGCGTGTATGAGGTGATGCTTCGCGGCCCGACCCAGGGCAATCCGTTCCTTGACGTGCGGTTCGCCGCGCGGTTCGCCCAGGGCTACGACTCAATTGAAGTCCCTGGTTTCTATGACGGCGACGGCCTTTATCGGGTGCGCTTCAGCCCGGACAAGCAGGGCGCTTGGAAATACGAGACGGCGAGCAACGCGCCCGAACTGCACGGCCAGACCGGCGAGTTTATTGTCACCCGCCCCGCGCCTCGCAATCACGGTCCGGTGCGCGTCACCAACACGTTCCACTTCGCCTATGCCGATGGCTCTCCCTACAGACCACTCGGCACGACCTGCTACGCCTGGACGCACCAGCCGGAGGCCTTGCAGGAGCAGACGCTCCGGACGCTCGCGGCTTCGCCGTTCAACAAGATCCGGTTCTGCATCTTTCCCAAACGCTACGCGTGGAACACCAATGAACCGCCGCGGTATCCCTTCGAGGGCACACCGCGGAACTTCGACACGGCGCGCTTCAACCCGCAATTCTTCCAGCATTTCGAGCGGCGCCTTCTGGACCTGCAACAACTCGGCATCGAGGCGGACCTCATTCTTTTGCACCCTTACGACAACGGTGCGTGGGGTTTCGACCGCATGACGCCGCTGGAGGATGATCGTTACCTCAAGTACGTCGTGGCGCGGTTCGCGGCGTTCCGCAACGTCTGGTGGTCGCTCGCCAACGAATACGACTTCATGGAGCACAAGACCGAGGAAGACTGGGAGCGTATCGGCCAGCTTGTGTCGCGCGCCGATCCGTTCCATCGGTTGCTCGGGATTCATAACGGCAAGCACCTCTTCAACCAGACCCGCCCGTGGATCACGCACGCCAGCATCCAGAACGGCGCGGCGGTGGAAGACCCCAACAGTGCCGGCCTCTACCGCGAGGCCTATCGCAAGCCGATCGTCTATGACGAGGTCAAATACGAAGGCAACATCGCAAATCGCTGGGGACAACTGTCCGCGGAGGAGATGGTGTTTCGCTTCTGGAACGGCACGATCGCCGGCACCTATGTCGGCCACGGCGAAACCTATGCGAGCGACGACCAGATTCTCTGGTGGTCCAAGGGTGGCGTGCTCAAAGGCCAAAGCCCCGCGCGCCTCGCCTTTCTCAAGCGGGTGCTCGACGACGCGCCCGCCGCCGGCATCGAACCGATTGACCAATGGCAGAACCCGGAATACGGCGGGCAAGCGCCGGACTACTACCTCGTCTATCTCGGCAAGCGGACGCCAACGAGTTGGGAATTCAAACTCCCGAAGCCGCCGCAGGGCAAAGGCCCGCCGCCCGCCGCCGGCATGCGGTTCAGCGCCGAAGTCCTCGACACGTGGAACATGACCGTGACGCCGGTGGACGGCCTGTTCACGCTCAAGCGGAAGGACAACTATTTCGTCGCCGACAAGGAAGGTCGCTCCATTCCCTTGCCGGGCCACCCCTACTTGGCGATCCGCATCAAACGCCTGATCGAGTGAGGCGGCCCTTGCGAAGTGACCTGGATGCGAACCATGTGCAAGGGTGAGGCTGCTTCGAGCTATCTCGGGAGGCAGGCCAAGTCATGTATCAGACTGTGAGAAACGCCCGCCCTCATCCCGGCCTTCTCCCCCAGGAGAAGGAGAATCGTTTGCCGCGCCCCGGCTGTTTGGACGCGCTTGATTGGCAGGCATCATTTCCGCAAGTGACCAGCAAGCGGGCATGACAAGAAGGGTGTTCGAAATGACGAGAGGCTTGAGTTGCTGGCCCCTCTCCCCTAGGAGAGGGGGAGACATTCGCCGCGTTTGGACGAGACGGAAGTGCCGGATAGTCGTATGGCATCTTGCGAGAAGAACCAGCCGGCGGAGACTGGGCTTGCGGCATCCGAACTGAATCAGCCAGGCTATTGCTGTTCCCTCTCCTCGGGGGAGAGGGTCAGGGTGAGGGCGAGCTAGACTACAAAACCTGGCCTTGCTGAAAGGGCCGCATTCCGGTTCAATGTGGGCGTTCCGAAAGAACGCCGCATGAGACCGCAACCGACTTCAACTCCTGCCGGAAAGGATACCCCATGAACCAGAGAATTCTTCAAGCGATGACCGCGCTGCTGGCGTGCTGGGGCGCGCCCTCACCCCGTCCCTCTCCCATCGGATGGGAGAGGGTGTCCGAAGGACGGGTGAGGGTATTTATCGCAGTGATTGCTTTGCTCTTGTGCGCCAGCGCCCATGCCCAAGTGAACAGCGGCAGCAATGGCAGCGATGGCGCGTTCAATCCCACGACGAACATCGTCATTAACATGGCCGACCATCCGAACGGCATTTACCAATACACGTCCGTCAACGTTTCAAACGGCGTGACGGTGAAGTTCATTCCGAATGCGAACAACACGCCGGTCGTGTGGTTGGTGCAAAGCAACTGTGTGGTAAACGGCACAGTGGATGTATCAGCACCAGGAAGTTCAATATATGGATATGGCTCATATGGCTCTGGAGGTCCTGGAGGTTTTCGCGGAGGAAACGGAGGAGTCTCTCCAAGCAATGGAGAAGGCCCGGGCGGTGGGCCACCGGGAGGAAATGCATCATTTGCAACTTTCGGCTACACGAATACTGGTAACATCCCGCCGGGGGCAACATACGGAAACAGATTCCTTTTACCTCTTATTGGCGGGTCTGGAGCAGGAGGCAGTGGGGGCTGTCAAGGAGGCGGAGGAGGGGGAGCGCTATTGATTGCAACGTCCGGTGAGCTTCAATTAAGCGGGACATTACAAGCATGGGGTAGTGGTGGTTGCGGCTTCGATGGCAGCGGCGGTGCGGTGCGTTTGGTGGCTTCTCGCGTATCAGGCAGCGGTCTTATCGAAGTGCGCGGATATAACAGTGGAGGAGATGGGTGGGTGAGAATTGACACTCCCGATTATTCATTCGGAGGAAATGTAACCTACCTCCATGGGCCACTTTCAAATGTGTTCACGCGTGGTTATCAGCCAATCATCATCCAGACGAACGGACAAGGCGCGCAATTGACTGTGACAAGCGTCGGCGGAGTTCCAGTTTCTGCTTCGCCGAGTGGGCAGCTTGCGACACCGGACGCAGTGCTTTCCGCGCAGCAGAACAATCCAATTCCCATCGTCGTGCATTGCTCGAACATTCCGCTGAACACTCAAATCACCGTGAGCGTAAAGCCAGCGAACGGCGCGGCAGTCAGCGCGACGGGACTCAACAGCGTCGGCACGCTTTCCTCCAGCACGGCCACGGTTCTGATAAACATGCCGCGCGGCGGCGGAATCATTTACGCGACAGCAGCAAATTGATCGCATGAGGTCTTTCAGGCAACTCGCTGTGGTTGCAGCGTTGCTTCTGCAATCGCTGTCCGCGCTTGCCGACGACGTGATTACAAACGTCATGTCGCCCGTCGTGAGTTTCCAATACCCGGACAATTTCAGCAGCCAGGCACTGACCAACGGCGGCATCGTGTCGCCGATTGGTAAGCGGTGTTGGGGCGACCCTCTGTTCTGCGGATGGAGGGCGTGGTAAGAA
>CAZJTM010000085.1:0-22894 GCA_964548925.1 uncultured Verrucomicrobiota bacterium
AACTGGAGAACACCCGCGCGGTGTTCATCGGGCCCGGAGGAATCCACCGCGGCGGCAAACCACAACGAGCCGTCAGAGGCCGCCAGAACGCCCCGCCAATCTATCCCCCAGGACAACTGGTCGTGGACAAAGCGCGTCCACTTCTGCCCGTCGAACCGGGCCGTGGCGGCGACCTGCTGGTGGCTTCCCGCGACCCAGACTTCCCCGTTTCGGGCGCCCACCAGCGCCACCGGGGCGTCAATCACGCCGTCTTCGACTCCGTAGCTCAACCACTCGTCGGCGTCGTGGACCACCACCCGGCCGGAACGATGCAGAAACCATTCTGCCCCGGCCGGGCTTTCCCAATGGAAGTTGAGGTCGCGGAGGGTGAGCCAGCGCGGTGTCTGGTAATCCACGCGGTGGATTTCCGTGCCGGGCCCGCCGATCCACAACGCGCCGTCGGCGGACTGCAGCAGGAAGTTTCGCGCCGTCGGAATCGGCACCTCGGGCTTTTGGTAGGCTCGCCAGCGTCCATCTCGGAAGGCATAGATCACGTAGCGCGTCGAGAGCCAGATGACTCCGTCGCGGGTCTGGACCGGATGGCTGCAGTCCTCGGAGACGCCAATCTCCCCGAGCCGGGTTGCCTGCCACCGCGTGCCATCGAAAACATTCAGACACCCCGAGCCCGCGCCATAGATCACCCAAACCGTCCCGTCGCGCAGGGGCAAAATGGATGGGAAGCGGCCGCACACCAGGCCGTCCAGTTCGTTGTGAAGCATCCACCGCCCGACCGGAGGGGTGGAGGGGGCATTTGTGGAGTCCCCGGCGGCGGGGTCGAAGCACAACACTTCACCACCATCCGTGCCGAACCAAATCCGGCCCTGCGCGTCGGAGCACACTTCAGAGAGTTCGTGGCGTCGGGCGGAGAGCGCATTCGTGCGTGGCTTGGCGAGCACGGCTTCCGGCAGCAACTCCACCCGCATCAAGGCGTTGACCGGATTGGTCGCCATGCGGGCGGCGACATCCTGCCCGGTGAACAACGTCCATTCCGCATTGTGGAAACAGAGGGCGCCCCAGGCGGTCGCGGCCCATAACTCCCCTCGCGGTCCCAGGGCCAGCTTCCGAACCTCGCCAAAAGGCAGGGCCGTCTCCGGAAACAAACGCTCCCAGCGACCGCCTGCGAATCGCACGATGCCCGAGCGTCCGCAAGCCAGGAGACTGCCGCCCGGCCCCGGGCACAAGGTGACGTTGCCCGCCAAGAGACTCGTCGGATGAAACGCCCAGTTGACCCCATCAAACTCCCACACGCCTTCCGGCGTGCCAAACCACATTCGGCCGTCGGTGCCTTCGGTCACGCATTGCGCGTTGAGGCCGTTCAACTCGGGAAACGTGCTCCACCGCCACGGCTCCAGGAGGGGGTCTTCGGCCACCGGCCGATACGGCGCGGCCGCTGGGGCGGAAGCCAGCCCGCCCACGAGAGCGCCCAGCGCCAGCCACCACCCACACCGAACTGTTTTTCGATCGTTTCTCATGCAGACTTGTCCCCCGGCTGACGCGATTCCCGCGCCGGGCGCTCGAACTCCGCGAGCCGTTGCTTCAGCTCCGCCATCCGCAGTTCCCGGCCGACGAACACCTTGATCATCTGTTCAAGCTCCTGGTTCTTCGTCTCCAGCGCGGCAGTGCGTTCCTTGACGCGTTGTTCCAATTCCTCGTTGAGCCGGCGCAACGCCGCTTCCGCCTCCTTGCGTTCGGTGATGTCACGATTGCTGCCGCGCCGTCCCAAGTAGTGGCCGGCGGCGTCGAACACGGGTTGGCAGACATGATCAATCCACAGCAACGTGCCGTCCGGGAGCACCATGCGAAACTCCAGCTTGCCCGGAGCCCGGTTTTGGTGCGACTCGGTCCAATGGTGGTCGAAGCGTTCCTGATCCTCCGGGTGAACCATCCGCCGTAGCAGGCCGGCGTCCGCCACAAACTCGTGTGCCTCGTGACCGGTGATCCGTTTACAGGAGGGAGACGTGTAAACGTACTCGCCCGCTGGATTCTGCCAGAACTCCCAGTCGTAGGTGTTGTCCGCCACGATGCGGTAATTGGTCTCGGACTCCTTGAGCGCCACCTCCGCCCGCTGGCGCTCCCGAAGGCAGTGTTGCGACCTCCGGTACATCAGCACCAGACTGACACTGGTCGCCGTCAGCAAGAGCAACAGGAACGTGAGCGCGGCGATCCAGAGGGAGTAGCGTTGCCAGAGATCGGCAAGGGTGAACTCCGGCGTGTGATGGAACGGCGGCAGGCGCAACCGGCGCAGCAGATTCTCCGCGCCGCTGTAGTTGGCCGGCACGGTGAACCCAGCGATGCTGGAGGCCGACCCCTCGAAACGCTCTGTCGGCAACTTGAAAAGTGCGGCCGCCAGATCGGTGGCCAACCGCTGGTCCACCTGCGGCATCACCGCCACCGGCCATTCGGGATAGAGCCGCGTGGACACCGCAAACGGATACGCCGGGAGGTTTTGCCGGTTAATAACCTTGACCTGCGAGGGGATCAGTTTGCCTTCCCGCACCAGCGCTTCCAAGACACCGGCGCGCAGAAAGCCGGCATCCGCACGCCCGGCCAGCACGGCCTCGACCACCCGGTCGTGGGGTTGGCCGGTGATCAACAACTGCCGGGGTGCGGGAACGGTCAAACCCGCCTCCAACAATTCCAGCACCTGCATCTGATAGCCCGCAAACGCGTCGGTTGCGACTGCCACAATCCGCCGGCCCGCGAGGTCCGCCAGGGACGCGAGGTCCGCGCGATCGGCCCGCGCCAGAATCGTCCCGCCGTACGCGCTGAGCCGGTTTGTGCCCTCGCGGGTAAGCAGCGTCGCCAGTGGCGAGGACAGGCCGCTGGTATGCTGCAGCACGATGAAATGGCTGGCGGTGGTGATGACGACATCCACCGCCCGCCGCCCTGCGGCCGCGTCCAACTCCGCATAGTCATACACGCCCAGATCCACCCCCCGTCCCAGCGCGGATTCGAGATAGGCGACCACCGGTTGCCACTGGGCGGTCACCTGTTGCTTGGGCCGATAGGCAAGGACGCCAAGCCTCAGCGGCGGGTCATTTTGCGCGGCCAGGACCGCGCCAGCGAAGGACATCACAAACAGGCTGACGACGGGGTTCCTCACGGCGTCACCTTTCATCATCCGGCAGGAGACCGGGGAGGATCAACTTGTCCAGGTCATCGGCTCTGGACAGCAGGCCGCGCCTCACCATCAGGGTCGAGAGGCTTTTCGCCGCTCCCACCAAGCCGGCATTCTGGCCGACCAGATACCCGCGATTGGCGGCCAGCGACGGGAGCGTGACGCCGGCCAAAATGCGGCGTGTCTCGTCCAGACTCGTTCTCTCCCTGGCCGAGATGCGAAACAGCGCGTCTTGCTCGTTGGTGTGCAGGTGATCCAAAGCGCGGAAGTGAGCGGCGCCCAGGGCGCGCACCAGGGTAAAGACCTCGGATCGGTCGCGCCGCACCGTCAGCACGTCAATGATCGTGTCGGGCATTTGCCGGCTGTCGTACACGATGCGCGCCCCCTCGCGCAAGAAGGCGCTGGCCAGCGGTTCATAGGTGATGACGGCGTCCACCTCGTTCTTGCGCCACGCCTCCAGTTGCCGGTCGGGAGGCACATTGACCGAGGTCACCGCCGACGCGGGCAAACCTGCCGCCTCCAGCATCTTCTCGAACACCAAGGCGCCCAGGGCGTCGGGATCGAATCCAACTCGCTGCTTGGCCAGATCGGCCAGCCGCTCGATGCCGGGGCGGGCCAGCACCATGTCCGCCCCTGCGGAAACGTCAAAGACCAGCGCCGCCGACAACGGCAGGCCGTTGGCCCGGGCGCGCAGCATTTCATCCAATGTCATGCATGCGGCCTGGGCCGCGCCTGATCGCAGGGCCGCGAGCGATTCACCCAACGTCTTGCTGTCGTGAAGCTGGACCGTGTCCGGCAACCACTTGAGTTCGCGGGCAAGATAGAGTGTTTCGTACCCCACCCAAGGGTGGACGGCGACGATCAAACGCGGCGCGCTCTTGCATCCGGACAGGCCAGACGCGCAGGTGACAGCCGCACCGAGGCCGAGGCATTGGAGGAAACCACGCCGATCCATCGCAGCCGCGCAAGCGATGCGCGGCCATTCTGCGACAGGTTGCGCCGGGTTTCGGGTTGTCATGCGTTGGCCTCGGTTCCGCCGCCCTGGCTCGACCGTTCCAGTTTCTTGAGCCGCTGCTTCAATTCGGCCATGCGCAGTTCGCGGCCGACGAAGAGCTTGTTCAAGCGTTCCAGCTCCCGGTTCTTCGTTTCCAACTCCGAGGTGCGTTCTCTCACCCGCCGATCGAGTTCCTGGTTGAGCTTGAGCAGTTCCGCCTCGGTCCGCTTGCGTTCGGTGATGTCCAGGAACAGAGCGAGCGTCCCGGCAAACTGCCCGCTCGCGTCCGTTTGCGGCACGGCGGAAACCAGAATGCAGCGGCGCTCACCGTCGGGCCGGGTGATCTCCATCTCATAAGTGCTCTTCTCCCCCGCACGGCGTTTCCGCGTCTGGTCCAGAATCCGGGCATACTCGGCTTCCGTGGTGAACTCGCGCAAGGTGCGGCCGGCCAAGCCCCCGCCGGGCACCCCAAAGATGGCCTCGCCCGCCGGATTGGCGAACGTGAATCTCTCCTGCGGGTCCACGATCCCCAAACCCTCACCCTGATGCAGTATCAACTCCCGGTAACGCGCCTCGCTTTCCCGCAGCGCGGCGGTGGCCCGAATGCGCTCCAGCGTTCCACCCCAATGATCCGCCAAACCTTGCAGCGTCTTCAGATCCTCCCGGGTGAAGGCGTTCGGCGTATAACTTTGCACCGACAAGATTCCGACCGGTTGCCCCTTCCGCCGCAACGGGACACACATGACGGAGGCGGACGGGCGGTTCGTGTCGCCGAACATGACGGAGTCGGTGGGACGCTCAAGGGGTGGCACCCGCAAGATCAACTCCGGGCCGTCGCGCAACACCCGGCGCATGCGCGGGGAAGGTTCCCCTGAACCAAGGGCCGATGGAACTTCGCGCCGCTGTCCCTCGATGACATCGAAGTTGAGCACTGATTGCACCCGGTCCGTCTCCGGCGAGTAGAGGTCCAGCGCTCCGCAGTCCCAATCCCAAAGTTGATCCGCCGCCGCAAAGATGGTCCGGGCCGCTTCGATCGGCGTGTCCGCCTCATTGAGCCGCGCCTCCAAAAAGAGCAGCGCTTCCCGCGTGGCCTCGGCTCGCTTGCGCTCGGTCGAATCCAGCATGACCCCCCGCAGGTGGGCCACCTCGCCGTTCTCGACCAGAACCGTCACCATGTCGCGCAACCACACCACCCGGCCATCCGCCGCCAGCATGCGATATTCAAAGTCGTGAGATCGTTTCTCCCGCACGGCTGTGGCGCAGAAGTCAACGGCCCAATCCCGGTCGTCAGGGTGAATGTGGTCCCTCCAGAAAGTCGGCTCCGCGAGCCATTGCGATATCGGATAGCCCAGCAGCCGTTCGGCCTGGCCGCTGACAAAGCTGAAGGCAAAGGTCCGCGGATTGGCCTCCCACACGATGCCACCAATGGTGTTCACCAAGGTCACGTAGTTCTGGTGCGCCCGCCGCAAGGCCTCCTCCGCGCGCATCCGCTCGGTGATATCCTGCATCATCCCCGTGATGCGGACAGGGCGGCCTGACTCCTCGCGCGTCACATCGGCTTCGCTGTGGACGTGCCGGATTTCGCCGTCCGGGCGGACAACACGGTAATCCAGGTCATAGCGCGCTTCCCCCCGCAGCGCTTGGCCCAGCACCTCTTCCACTCTGGGCCGGTCTTCGGGATGGAGCAGCGCGAGCCACCGCCCATGCCACTGTTCCAGGTTGAAGACCGACTCCTGCGAGGAGATGCCAAAGATGCGGCAGGCCTCCGCCGCCAACGTGATGCGGTTGCCGGACAGGTCGCGGTCCCAGTATCCGATGTGCGCGATGCGCTGGGCCGCTTCCAGCTTCTCCAAGCTGTCGCGCAGGCGACGGCGGGACAGCAGGGCGTCGAGGCCATCCGCCAGCCGCCGGCCGATTTCCTGAAGGAGCCTCGTCTCCTCGGCGGTCCAGCGTCTGACGTAGGAGCACTGATGGAGGCCGAACGCCCAAGGCCGGTCCGACTTCAGATGCAGGACCGTCATCATCATCGCCTGAACGCCAAATCGCTCGGCGCTGGTCCGGTTGATGGGCCTTTCCGTGCCAGCGGTGAAAGTGACGGGCGCCGCGGATGCCAGGGTCTCCCGCAAGTCATTGGCCACGTCCGGTGTCATCGGCAGGTCCGCGTTGAGGAGTTTGGCCCCCGGATAGCCGGGCTTGGTGGCTTCCATGGGCACGCGGAACGAAGGGGACTCCGGATCACAAGGACAAAGGAGCCAGGCCCGGTCGCAGTCGAAAACCGCGAGCACCACGTCAAGCACCGTGTTCATCGTTTGTTCCAAGTCGTGGCTCGCTTGGATGGCGCGGTTGACGCGGTCCAGGCATTCGAAGAAGCGGAGATTCGCCTTGCGTTCCTCCTCCGCCCGCTTGGCTTCGGTGACGTCGAAGAAGGTGAGCAGGAATTCGCCGCCAACGGCGCTGCCCGAAACCACCATCGTGCGCACGTCGCCGTTCTTGCGGGTCACGCGATATTCGAGGGGCTCAAGGTCGGTGTCGGCTTCCACGGCTCGCTGCCAGGCGGCTTCGCAGAGCGTCTGCGCGTGCTTTCGGTATTCCGGATCGGGATAGGCCAGTCGCCACCACTCCCCCAGCGTCGGCACTTCTTCGCGCGAGTAGCCGAAAGTGGTCCGGAACCGTTCGTTGAAGTCCAGCGTCCCGCTCTGCTTGTTGACCAGGCAAAGCGGCACGGCGGCCTTGTCAAAGAGTCTCCGGAAACGCTCCTCGCTGGCGCGCAGCGCTTCCTGCCCCAGTATGCGCTCGGTGATGTCGCGAACTGTGGCGATCATGTATTGCCGCCCCTCTTGGACGGTATGAGTGACCGCGACCTCCACCGGGAAGGCGGTGCCATCCTTGCGCTGGTGCCGGCTTTCCAACGTCGTCGGGCCGCCCGCCTGGAGCTGCTTCACGTGCTCCGTCCAGCGCCCCGCTCCGCGCATCAGGGGATCGAACCCTGCGACCGTGAGCGCCAGCAGTTCTTCGCGCATGTAACCTAGCGTCCGGCACGCGGTGTCGTTCACGTCCAGCACCCGGCCTGTGGGCGGGTCCACCACGTAGATGGCGTCGCTGGATTGGTTGGCCAGTTGGCGGAACAACTGGAGACTGGCCTCGGCTGCGGCGTGCGCGGTCCGTTCCCGCAGGGCCACGATCCCGTAGGCCAGATCACCCGCCAATTCCTTGAGGACCTCCACCTCTTTGACCTCAAACGCATCGGCGGCGGCGGAGTAAATGCACAACGCTCCGAACGTACGGCCTTCCCGGGTCAACGGCAAGGCGATGGCGGATCGGTAGCCCCGTTGGCGTGCGACTTCCCGCCACGCCGCGCAGGCGGGATTGCCCGGGATATTGGGGGCGATGGCGGGATGCCCGGTTTGAATCGCCGTGCCGGCCAGTTCCAGTCCGAGAAGTTCTTGGTCGCAGGTCGCGTCCATCGCCGCAGGGGTGGCCGCCGCAACATCCTGCTGCGCCACCATCCGCAGCGTTGCGCGCTCGTTGGGTTCTGCCAAGGCGACCCACGCCCGCCGATAGCCGCCCGTTTCCACGACGATCCGGCAGATGTCACGGAGGAGATTGGCTTCGTTAACGGCGCGAATCAGGGTCTGGTTCGAGTCGCTGAGCATGGCGAGCGCGCGATTCAGCCGGCGCAACTCGGTTTCCGCTCGTTTCCGTTCGGTGATGTCGCGCGCGATCGTCGAGGCGCCAACAATGTCCCCGGAGGCATTGCGGAGCGGCGAGATGGTGAGCGAAACGTGAATGTTGCGACCATCCTTCCGTCGCCGCACCGTCTCGAAATGCTCGATGTGCTGCCCTTCCGCCAACCGCTGAAGCATGCCGCAGACTTCGTCTTCGTGCCCCGGCGGGACCAGCACCGCAATGGAACGGCCCACCATCTCCGCTTCCGCGTAGCCGTACAACCGCTGAGCGCCCTTGTTCCAAGTCGTAATGACGCCCCCCAGCGTCTTGCTGATGATGGCGTCGTCCGACGACTGAACAATGGCGGCGAGGCGGGCGTCCTGCATTTGCTTGAGGAAGCGCTCGATCTCGCGGTTCAGGACCATCGCCGCATGGTTGAAGAAAACGGGCAATTCCTGGGAGAGTCCGCGCATGGAGACATGCAGGCTTTCCAACTTGAGTACTCCCACCACTTCGGAACCGACAACGAGGGGTGCAGCCCAGGTGTACGCCTTGGTGAACTCGGGCGTCCGCATCTGCGTATCGCTGAAGGGATGCTCCTGCTCGACCGGCTCGCGCGTCGCAAAGGCCCGTTTCACCAGGTCGTCCTCCAATGTTTCCAACGACCGCCGCGCGCCGTGCAAGTCCGCGTAGTGGAGTTCTTCGCCGAGGCGGTAATAGAGGATGAGGTTTACCCCCCCGATCACGTCGCCCACCGCGCGCAACATCTGCTCAACGGTCTGCTCCAGTCCGCCTGCGGCGCTGACCCGGTTCATCAATTGAATGATCAACTGGAGGTGTGACTTCTCGGTCGCCAGCCGCGTGAGGCGTTCCTGCAAACGCTCCGGCTCAGTCTTGGAGACAGGCGTCGTGTTGCTCATCACTGGTCTCCCTCGGCAGTGCGACCGAACTCAAACGCCGCGTCCAGCATTGCTCGGATGTTCGCCTCCGGGATGCCGCAGGGCATGACCCCGGTGCCGAACAAAAACCGGCCTCCCGGTCGCCCGGCCTCCACGATGCGTCGCACTTCGGCCCGGATTTCTTCCGGTGACCAGTCAATGAGCCGGATGTCATTGATGATCCCGCACGTGAGGGCCCGCCTGCCGAGGATCGCCTTGCCCGCTCGCACGTCATCGAACGGCCCGAGGTAGTAGGCGCCAATGCCCGTCCGTTCGAGCACCGTCGCCAAGACCGGGTTCATGCGGGCCGTGCCGCAGTAATAAACAATGCCCGGCGTGCCCACCGCCTGAAGGTCCTTCTCGATCCAAGGCAACGAACACTCCCGGAAGAACCTCATCGGAACCATGTCTGTCGAGCCAAACGGATTGGAGTACACCAACACGTCAGCTCCGCCGTTGCGATAGGCAAGCAACTCCTTCACGAAGAACTCGTGGCACTTGGCCAGCAGTTGCTCTCTGGCGGCGACCGGCCCGAGGAAGAGCAACTCCATCCATTTCTCCATGCCCATCAACAGCGCGGGCAGCGCCATGGAGGCCGTGATGTAGGCGCAGATGGGATGCCGGCCGCCAACCTCCCCGCGCAGGAGGCGCAGACACTTCCGGGTTTCCTCGAAGGCTGGATGGCCGGCCACGTCATGCGGTACCTCAAGCCGCTCAATGTCGTCCAGCGAGTCAATCGCCCAATGCCCGACGTTGGGCGGGCCGGCCTTGGCGAACAGCACCTGTTGACAGCCCAGCAACTCCGCCTCCTTCCCAACGTAGAAGAGACTCCAAACATTGTCGTACCCGTACTTGGAACGCAGGCGGAGCTGTCCCTCGGACACATGCTCCCCGCGCGCGTAGTACTCTTGGAGCGGCATTCCCAATTCCGCCGCTCCCTGATCCAGCAAGTTGCAGAACACGGGGATGCGGTCGGCCGCGGAGCCGCTCATCGCCGCCGCGAGACGTTGCATCGCCGTCATCATGGCCGAGCCTCCTTCAGCAGCCGGGTGATCACCTTGCCCGCCTTGATTCCGTCTTCTGCCCAGGCATCGGCTTGAATTCGTTGGTAGAGCAACGGATCGAACCGGAACGGCGCGCCGCCCACGATGATCTTGATCCGACCTTCGAGCCCTTGTTCCTTCAGAATCTGCCGCACCTTGAGGCAACCATGCTCCCCCCGTGCGGTGTGAACCATCATGGCGGAAATTGCGATGACTGTCGCATTCCGCGCCGCGGCTTCCGCCACGAACCGCTCCGGCGGCACATTCACGCCCAAGTCGCTGCACTCGATCAGTTGGGCGCGCAGACAACTCATGACAATCCGCTTGCCGAGCGTGTGCAAGTCGCCTTGGGCGCTGCCAATGACCACCCGCCCCAAGGTGGCTGGAGTGTGGGAAGAACGGGGAACGTCCGCGGGACCGCCCTCCACGAACGCCGGCGCTTGTTGAAATCGCGAAACCATCTCCTCCGTCACGTCCGCGGCGATCTGCGAGGTGAGGAAATGTTGCGCCAAATCCAACTCGAAGCCGTCCTCGGCCACCGTGCTTCGCTGCTCCAAGGCAGGGATGACCACGTCAAAGACGACCTCCTCGGGAGTGATTCCCTCGCTCACCGCGGTGCGCACGAGCCGCAGTGCCTGGTCCCGGTCCGTATCGAACAGGGCTTCATTGAACTCGCTGATGAGCTGGGGCAGGTCCATCGCGTCAAACCTTGCTGGGACCGGCCTGCGACCGGAATGCGGTGATAAGGGAACCCCTCGTCGGATTGCTCGGGAGAGTAGCCCGGATTACGAGCGCACGGCCTGTCTTGTGGTACCCAATCATTATACAGACCCCGCCACCCAAGCCCGCCACCATCGCCAGTCCCCCGCCGGCGCGGCGCGTGGGAGCAGGCTGGTCTGGTGGTTTTCTACTGCTTTCCCCCGCAAAAGGGAAGCGATTTCAACCGGCAGTTTCGGGCAACGTCAGAAGTCCCGGAAGGCGCTCTCGAGCGGAATTGCCGAGCGGGCGTTTCCCCGGGCCGGGGCGGATTCCGATTCGGCGGCGGCCGGGGCGGTTTCATGGCGACCGTTCTCTTGGGGCGTGCCCGCGGGAATCCGAACTCGGGTCGTCGCCTTCTTGAGGGTGTCGTTTCGCGCTGGCCGCGCCTCGGCCGACGAAGTCGTTTGTCGGGTGCTGTCCACCAGCCGCAGCAACTCCTGCACGGCTTCCTTCATCGTCTCGGCTTGCGCGTTGAGTTCCTCGGCGGCGGCGGCGCTTTCCTCCGCGTTGGCCGCGTTGCTCTGCGTGACCTTGTCCATCTGGCTCACCGCCATGTTGACCTGCGCGATGCCCTGGCTCTGCTCCCGCGAGGCGCTGGCCACCTCGGCCGCGAGCTCATCCACTTGACGCGCCTGGGTGACGATCTCCGTCAGCGCTTGGGCCACCTTGGTGCTGATTTCCACCCCCTGCGCCGACCGGCGGATGGCGCCTTCGATCTTGCCGGAGGTTTCTTTCGCCGCTTGGGCGGCGCGCTGCGCCAAGTTGCGTACTTCATCGGCCACCACCGCGAAGCCCATGCCCGCCTCGCCGGCCCGCGCGGCTTCCACCGCCGCATTCAGGGCGAGGAGGTTGGTCTGAAACGCGATTTCATCAATGGTCTTGATGATCTTGGCGATGTCGTCACTGCTGGCCTTGATGGCATCCATGGCGATGTTCATGGCCTGCATGTCGGTGGTTCCTCTCTCGGCGGCGGCGCGGGCCTGCCGGGCCAGTTCGTTGGCTCGCTGGGCGTTTTCCGCGTTGCGTTTGGTCATGCTGGACATTTCCTCAATCGAGGCGCTGGTTTCCTCGATGGAGGCCGCTTGCTCGCTGGCCCCCTCGGCGAGCGATTGGCTCGCGCTCGAAACCTGCCCCGCCGCCGATGCGGTTTGTTCGGCGCCCAGCGACAGCGCGTCCGCCACGGCGCGGATGGGCCGCGTGATGGAACGCGTCAAGGTGGAGGTGATCACGGCTGACAAGATCAGACCGACCAGCACCGTCACCAGGCAGATCAACTTGAAGTGACCGCTGAAATGCACGGCATGGTCCGTTTCCGAGTGACCGACCTGGACGTTGATCGCGGCGATCTTGTCCAACAGGTCGGCGGCCTTCAATTGCGGCGGACGGCACACCTGCATGGCGTGATGGTTCAACTTGTCGAAGAGGGCGGACGCGGACGCGGCGGTCTGCTGCATCCGGCCAAACAGCTCGAAGGTGCGTTTGGCGTCTTTCTCCATTTCGTCAAAGACGAACTTCTTTGCCCCGGCCAGGTCGCCCGCCACGATCTTCTCCCGGGCCTGGCCGGCGGCCTCGTGGAACTTCTGGTGCAGGGTGTCAATCTCGTTGAGCGCCGCCGCCAGTTCGGGGTTCTCCACATTCTGATGTGCCGCCCTCCATTTGCCGAATGCGCAGGCGGTGTGATCCGCTCCGCCTTCGAACACCGGTCCCCCGCTGCAACTGGCGAGCACTTTCATCTGCAACTCGAAATGCTGGCCGCGGAAGGTGGCCAGGTCGCGTTCCAGCGCAATCGGGTCGCCGAGCTTCAGCGCGTCCAGTTCCTTCG
Source organism: uncultured Verrucomicrobiota bacterium (assembly GCA_964548925.1). Classification (GTDB taxonomy): domain Bacteria; phylum Verrucomicrobiota; class Verrucomicrobiia; order Limisphaerales; family MWDV01; genus MWDV01. Next base: position 12,380 of record CAZJTM010000085.1, read on the forward strand.
CAAGCGCAAGGAACTCCTCATTGGCCTTTTGCCACTGCTCCCATACCGGCACGAACTCCTTCCAGAGCGCGGCCTCCTCAACCGTCTGCGGCAGCGGCTCGTACACGCGGCGGGCCTCGTCGGAGGCACGGCGGGCTTCGGCCGCCAACGTGTACTGCCGCTGCCTCATGGCCGCGTCTATGTCCCGCTGGAGCAGAGTCCGCTGGATGGACTTCATGGACGTGGCAGCTTCTTTCATGGTCAGAATGGTTTCGACACTCGGCAGCCGCACCACGCCGACCTCGGTGATGGACGCGGCGTTCCGGGCGGCTCCGTAGTAGCCGACCAGGCCAAGCGCGACGGCAATGGCCGTGATGATTCCAAAGCCCAGAATGAGCTTGGTGCTGAGTTTGAGGTTTTTCATAATTCTGTTCCTGCTTGGTTCAACGCTGGGGCGCCGGCAATGGCCTCTGCCGCAGTATGCCACCCGTCCACAGCCTTGGTGGCGCAGGGCAAGGCCGGCTGGATGAGCCGGCCAACCTGAGCGCTCGGCCGTGTTACCTGCAAGGCGCGTTCTTCTGTTCCGAATTCAGCGGTCAAGATACCGAACTACATGTTGTGAAGCCGGCGTCCTGGCTGAGCTTCCATCTGCCACGACGTGACGACTTCGGTGTTCACAATGGCATCGGCCGCCACAGGGGATTCCTTGACGGACAGAAAACCGGACACGCTGGCGTCGAGAAGGTGCGGCTGCTGGCAGGATGGCCGTGGGGGTAAACCCGACACGGGGTGTTGGGATTCCCCCGTCGCTTGGATGTTTGGGGTCACGCCCTCGCCCCTCGCCCATCTGCTGCCGACGGATTCCTGCTCATCTTCCTTCTCAGTCGAGCGATCCGCGAGTACAGTTACTCCCACGTGGCCGCGACCCTTTACGACCTGATTCCGCGCGACGAGCAGCTCAGCAATGACGTGTTGCTCGGGCGCTTCCTCGATTACGCGGTGGGGCGCAACCTCACGCTCTACCCGGCGCAGGAGGAGGCGATGCTGGAATTGTTCGAGGAGAAGAACGTCATCCTGAACACGCCCACCGGCTCGGGGAAATCCCTCGTCGCCGCGGCGCTGCATTTCAAGGCGCTCGCCCAGGGGCGGCGTTCGGTTTACACCTGCCCGATCAAGGCGCTGGTGAACGAGAAATGGCTCGCGCTCTGTCGCGAGTTCGGACCCGAGAACGTTGGCCTCTCCACCGGCGACGCCTCGGTGAACCGCGACGCGCCCATCCTCTGCTGCACGGCGGAAATCCTGGCGAACATCGCCTTGCGGGAGGGCACGGACGCCGACGTGCGCGACGTGGTCATGGACGAATCTTACTGACATGTGGATCGCTAGGCAGTTGCTGGTGTGGGACAAAAGCGGGCTTGGCAACCGCCGCCCTGTGTCTAAGATGGCCCAGTCATGTATCTGAAAAGCATCCGACTCCGGAACATCAAGTGTTTTGCGGACGCGACAGTGGATTTCTCCAGCGGCGATTCCGTGCGCCGGTGGACGACGTTTTTTGGGCGAAATGGATTGGGCAAAAGCACGCTCCTCCAGGCTATCGGAGCCGTGTTGGCCGGGCCGAGTGCGGTGCGTGAACTCCTTCCCACCGCCGACGGTTGGGTCAGGAAGGAACAGCCGTGGGGGGAGGTCACGGCGCAACTCCTGCAATCCGAAGGCGACTCCAGCGTCAGGAGAGCCCGCGTGCTGCGGCCGTATGAAATACGCTACATTGTCACGGGTGGCAATCCATCCACCTTGCCTGAAGCGCTGGAAGAAAAACCTACGGTGCCGGAAATAATCGCCTGGTCAGGCGACGGCGACTCAAAAGAAAAAGAGAACCTGACGAAAGATCGCAAGCTCCTCCAACAGAGTGCCTATGCCGAGGACCAAAGAGGGTGGCTTGCTTGTGGTTATGGGCCTTTTCGCCGCCTGAGCGGGGGAGCGGAATACCCCAATCAGATTGTCGCCCGCCAGCGTCGGTCAGCGCGTTTCGTCACCTTGTTTCGCGAGGATGCGGCGTTGACCAACGCAACGGCCTGGTTGTTGGAGCGATATAATGCCGGCAAGGAGGATGGTGCTGAAGCGAGGAAGCTCGAAGTGGTCAAACAAGCCATCGCCCAGAATCTCCTCCCTGAAACTGCTGGCTTGGTGCTGAATGCCCGCACCGTGAAGCTCCGCCGGCACGATGGCAGCGAGACTTCCTTCCAGGACTTGAGCGACGGCTATCGGAGCATGCTGGCGTTGAGCGTGGATCTTTTGCGCTGGTTGACCCAGGCCTTCCCTGACGAGCCCAATCCGCTGGAGTGTCCTGGTGTGGTCGTGGTGGATGAGCTTGATGCCCACCTCCATCCCGATTGGCAGCGGCGGATCGGGCACTGGCTGCGGCAGAAGTTCCCGAATATCCAGTTCGTCGTTGCGACCCACAGTCCATTTCTTGCCCAAGTGGCTGGAGAGGACGCTGCGGGTGATGACTCCGCAACTACAGCAACCGAAGCTGACGCATGCAGCGGCAACATCAAGTTGGAAGAATCGTCTGACGGAGTGGTTTTCGTCGGTGCGACCGAGCCAGCCAGGAACCTTCAAGCAGACCAAATCCTGTTGTCGCCGCTCTTCGGTGTGGAAAGCCTCTACGCGGGGCCGGTGGAGGATCGCCTCAATCAATACCGCAGCCTGCGGGCAAAGAAGCGCCAAGGCAACCTGTCGCCGGAGGAGGAGACCCGGTTTCAGCAGTTGGAATTGTGGGCAAGCACGCTGCCCCAAACAGCCACCGCTGCTGAACGGGAGGAGGAGAAAGTCATCCAGCAGGCGTTCAATCGGCGCGCGGCCCAGGTGCGGGAACTCGAATGATTCATGTCCAACGCGGCGATCCGCCTTCGGGGTTTGAAGCGAGAGCGACGGAATGGGCACGTCGCTTCGCGGAAGCGCGGCGCGAGGATCCAACCCTGACGGCTTCCCAGTTTTGGCAGCGCGTCCGCCCGGAACTGCGCGCCGATGCGGCCGAGTTAGCCGCTCGGTTTCACCACAAGTGCGCATTCTGCGAAGCCCGCATGGGGCACGTGCAACATCCGCACGTTGAACACTACCGTCCCAAAGGACGCGCGGAGTTTGAGGCTCGGATGTTTGACTGGAACAACTGGCTTCTTTCGTGCGGGCGATGCAACGATTCCAAATGGAAGCACTTTCCCGATTGTGGAGGAGTGCCGTGCCTGTTAGACCCGACTGTTGATGAGCCAGGCCGGCATCTTTACTTTCACCGACAGGATGTTGAGGGCCTTAGTGATCGAGGGCGGGAAACGGTTCGCATTCTCGGCCTCGATCGCTCCCCTCTATCCCGCGAGCGCGCCTCCTGGCTGGTCAAATTGGAAGCCTTGCTCTTGCTCGCAACTTTCGCTGAGCAGAGCCAGGTCCGAAACGAAGCGCGTCAGCTTCTCATCTGGTGTCTCCAGGAGGATGCGCCTTACTGCGCGATGACGCGGGCCTTCTTGTCCAGCCAGGCTCCGAAGTTGGCCAATCCGCCGAAACCGCATCCCAGATTCCTTGAAGAGGAAAGCCTGACTCGTATCGCTCAATTGGTCGAGGAGCACCGCGGGAAAATTCGCGAACTCGCCTGAGAGTTCTTCATTCCCCCTCAATTGCCCACGACCCTTTACGACCTGATTCCGCGCGACGAGCAGCTCAGCAATGACGTGTTGCTCGGGCGCTTCCTCGATTACGCGGTGGGGCGCAACCTCACGCTCTACCCGGCGCAGGAGGAGGCGATGCTGGAATTGTTCGAGGAGAAGAACGTCATCCTGAACACGCCCACCGGCTCGGGGAAATCCCTCGTCGCCGCGGCGCTGCATTTCAAGGCGCTCGCCCAGGGGCGGCGTTCGGTTTACACCTGCCCGATCAAGGCGCTGGTGAACGAGAAATGGCTCGCGCTCTGTCGCGAGTTCGGGCCGGAGAACGTCGGGCTCAGCACCGGGGACGCCTCGGTGAACCGCGACGCGCCGATCCTCTGTTGCACGGCGGAAATTCTGGCGAACATCGCCTTGCGCGAAGGCGCGGACGCCAACGTGCGCGACGTGGTCATGGACGAGTTCCATTGGTACGCCGACCGCGACCGTGGCGTGGCGTGGCAGGTGCCGTTGCTCACGTTGCCGCAGGCGCGTTTTCTCCTGATGTCCGCCACCCTCGGCGAGACGGAGTTTTTCGAGAAGGAACTGACGCGGTTGAATGGCCGTCCGACGGTCACGGTGAAATCGCAGGAGCGGCCCGTGCCGCTGGAGTTCGCCTACTCGGAGTTGCCGCTGGCCAAGACGCTGGAGACGCTGGTCGCGGACGGCAAGGCGCCGGTGTATGTGGTCCATTTCACGCAAGCCGAGGCGGCGCAGAGCGCGCAGGATTTCACGAGCCTCAACGTCTGCACCCGCGAAGAGAAGAACCGCATCGCCAACGAAATCGAGCGGTTCAAGTTCACCAGCCCCTACGGGCCGGAGATTCGCAAGTGGCTGAAGCACGGCATCGGGATTCATCACGCCGGGTTGCTGCCGAAGTATCGCGTGCTGATCGAGCAGCTCGCGCAGAAGGGGTTGCTCAAGGTCATCTGCGGCACGGACACGCTGGGTGTGGGCATCAATGTGCCGATCCGCACGGTGCTCTTCACGCGGCTGTGCAAGTTTGATGGGCAGAAGACGGCCATCCTGAGCGCTCGGGACTTTCATCAGATCAGCGGACGCGCCGGCCGGAAGGGGTTTGACGACAAGGGCTGGGTGGTGGCGCAGGCGCCGGAGCACGTGGTCGAGAACCTGAAGCTGGAGGAGAAGTCGGCGGAGAAGGGCAAAAAGTTCGTGAAGCGCAAGCCGCCCGAGCACAACTTCGTGAACTGGGACAAGAACACATTCCAGCGCTTGATCGCCGCGCCGCCGGAGCGGCTCACGTCGCGCTTTCAGGTGTCGCACGGCATGCTGTTGAATGTCCTGAGCCGCGAGGGCGACGGCTGCCTGGCCATGCAGCGGTTGATCCGCGACTCCCACGAGTCGGACAAGGCCAAGGACGCGCATCGCAAGCGCGGCTGGCAGTTGTTCCGCGCGCTGGTGGAGCGGAAGATTATTGAGATTCTCCCACGCCCCCTCACCCCAGCCCTCTCGCCCGATGGGGGAGAGGGTGACCGAAGGTCGGGTGTGGGGGAGCGCTGGCAGAAGCTCCGCGTCAACGTGGAGTTGCAGGACGATTTCTCGATGGACCAGACGCTGTCGCTCTACCTGCTCGAGACGATTCCGCTGGTGAACCCGGAGCAGGAGGATTACGCGCTGGTGGTGCTCTCGCTTGTGGAGGCCATTCTCGAAGACCCGGAGATCATTTTGCGCCGGCAGCTCGACAAGGTGAAGGCGCAGGCCGTCGCGCAGATGAAGGCCGAGGGCATCGAATACGACGAACGCATGGCCAAGCTGGACGAGTTGGAATATCCGAAGCCGAATCGGGAGTTCATCTACTCCACCTTCAACGCCTTTGCGGACAGACATCCGTGGGTCGGGCAGGAGAACATCCGGCCGAAATCCATCGCCCGCGAGATGTTCGAGAACTTCCGGTCGTTTGCCGACTACATCCGCGATTACGAACTCCAGCGCTCGGAGGGCCTGTTGCTGCGCCACTTGAACAGTGTCTTCAAAGTGCTGGCGCAAACTGTGCCCGACGCGGCGAAGAACGATCAGGTGCGCGAGATGGAACTTTACCTGGGCACGATGATCCGGCAGGTGGACAGCAGCCTGCTCGACGAATGGGAGAAGATGCGCGACCCGGATTACGAGCGCCGCATCGCCGCCGAGCGGGCGAAGGACTCGGGCCTGGAGATGCGTCCGCCCGGCGCGGTAGAAGCCGCCGCCGATGTCACGCGCGACACCAAGGCATTCACCGCCGCGATTCGCAACCGCATCTTCACCTTCTTGCGCGGTCTGATCATCGGTGACTTCGAACAGGCCATTGCCCATTTGGATTCACCTCTGGATGTCAATGACGAGTCGTGGACACCGGAACGCCTGAAGCAGGCCATGGCCGATTACCTGGCGGATCATCAGCAATTGCTGCTGACCCCCGAGGCGCGCAACCTCCGCCACACTTACGTCATTCCGTCCGAGGACAAGCGGACCTGGCGCGTGCAGCAGATGCTCGTGGACCCGGAGGGCCACAACGACTGGGTCGCCGAGTTTGGGGTGGACCTCGTTGAATCCCGCAAGAAGGCCGAACCGGTGCTTTGTCTGCGCAGGATTGGCAGTCTGGTGCATTGACGCCGCCTGACGGAGTTTGCTTAAGAATCCGCAGCCGCCGACCTCAGATAGATGGAAACCGGCTGGAAGCCCGTCCCACACTGTTCCCGGCGTGGAATCTTGACCTTGGTTTCCTGGAGGCGCTGGGGCAACGGGTCGTGGGCAAACGTGGCGAAGGCGTGGCGGAAGGTCGGTTCTTTGGGGAGGTCTCCGGGGCTTTCCCAGCCGCAGAGGCGGCGGCGCGTGGGAGGGCTCCCCAGCGCTGCGATGAGGGCGGCAGTGGGGGGAATGATCAACGGCTCTGGCGATGACGGCGGAGGTCAGCCAGACGCGGGAACAAGGCGGACGACCCTTGCCGCACCACTCATCATTGCCGGTGAAGCGGCCCAGTTCGGGGAGCACAATGACCTCGCAGCACTTTTGCTCCAAGACGGAGCGTTCGCCCCGTTCCTCGGAGAGGGCGGAAAAGAGCTGGCGTGGCAGGCCCTGGAAGATCGTCGCCAGGTCGAACATGCGGTTCCGACCACTTCACGCCGCCCCACATTCACACGTTCCCTCAACCCCCCATCCAAACCGAGTTTCGAAAGAGCCTCAGTCGAAAGAATAATTGTCGTTGACCAGCATCGGGGAAAGAAACGCCCCTTGGGGGCGCCGTGCCTGCAAGAACGCCGGGCGAGGTAACCCGGCCTACAACTCGAAAACGGCGATCCTGTTGGCCGGACCTTCTACCTCCGCTGTTAGCTCTCGGTCAGCCAGCCGCAGGTGGAGGGCCGTCGCCGGGTGCGTGCAGGTTCTCGTCCACGATGCAGGCGGTGACGACATCAGCGCTCACGTTTAAGGTGGTGCGGGCCATGTCGAGCAGGCGGTCCACGCCGAGGATCAGGGCGATGCCGTCCGGTGGCAGTCCGAAATTGGCCAGCAAGCCGACGATGAGCGGTAGCGACGCGCCGGGGACGCTGGCCACGGCGACCGCGCTGAACACGGCCAGCACCAGCAACGTGAGTTGCGCGCCGAGGCTGAGGTTGATGCCATACACTTGCGCCACGAACAGCACCACGCACCCTTCGTAAAGCGCCGTGCCGCTCATGTTCATCGTGGCGCCGAGCGGCAGCACAAAGCCCGCGGTGCTGGCGGACACTCCCAAGGTTTCGCGGCTGACCTGGAGGCTGGTCGGCAGCGTGGCCGCGCTGGAACTGGTCGAGAAGGCGGTAACCATCACCGCGCGGATGGCGCGGAAAAACGCGGGCGGCGAACGTCGGGAAAGCAGCTTCAACAGGAGCGTCATGGTGCCGAAAAGGTGCAGCGCCATGACGACCAGCACGCCGACGACAAAGAGCAGCAGGGCCTGAAGGAACTGCATTCCCAGCTTGAGCACGACACTCGTGAGCAGGGCCGTCACGGCGTAGGGCGCGAGCCGGAGCGCGTAGTGGACGAGCCGGGTCATGAGGTCGTTGACGATCTCGAGCCCGCCCATGAGCCGATGGCGTTGTTCCTCGCGCAACTCGGCGCCTGCGGCGCCGAGCAGGATGGCGAAGGCGATCAGGGGCAGAATCTGGAAATCCACCACGGCCCGGGCGAGATTGCGCGGCAGGAACGTCTCCACCAGGCTGGCAAAGCTGATCGGGGTTTGTTCGTCCGCCTTGACCTGAAGCGTCTGCGCCGACGCGCGGAATTCCTCGAGCAGTTGGGCGCGCGTTTCCGGAGCGATGCGGTCGCCGGGGCGGACGAGGTTCATCATCGTCAATCCCAAGGCCACGCCGACGGCCATGTTCAGGCCGAAGAGTGCAAAGGTGCGTCCCGCCAGCGGCCCGAGCCGGCGGAGTTGTCCCAGTTGGGCCACGCCAAGGGCGATGGACGCAAAGACCAGTGGCACGACGACGAAAAAAAGCAGCCGGAGAAAGATTTGGCCGAAGGGATCGAGGACCTGGGTGGCGAGCCAGTCCGCGGCGGATTGCCAGCCGGGGTTCGCGGCCAACACTGCGCGACCGAGAAGCCCCAGCCCCAGCCCAAGGATCAGCCCCGCCATGATGCGCCGGGCGAGTCGGTCGGAGGCGTTCGCGGGCGCGGTCATGGTGAGCTCGTTGTAGCCTCTTCGCAGATCGCGTGTCAACTGCCTGAGGGATTCGCGCAACCGGCGGGCTTCACACCACGAACTCCAGTTCTTGCCGGTGCGGAATCAGCCCGCGCTCGAAGGCCAATCCCAGGAAACGCCGGATGGCCTCGCGTCCCCGTTCCCCGTAATCCAGCGTCCAGTGGTTCACGTACATCCCCACGAACTGGTCCGCCAGGTCGCGGCCCATGTCGCGGGCATATTGGAGGGCATGCGCCACCGCTTCGGGGCGGTGATCCAGGCTGTAGCGGATGCTGGCGGTCAGAATGTCGGAGACGACCTTGCGCGTGGCGGGCGCGTGCCGTTTGTGGATGACGTTTCCCCCAAGCGGCAGCGGCAGCCCACCCTGCGTCTCGCCCCACCAGACGCCCAAGTCCGCGCAGACCTGCAAACCTTCATTGGCGTAAGTGAGTTGCCCCTCGTGAATGATCAACCCGACCTCCGCCTTGCCCTCACGCACCGCTCGGAAGATGTGGTCGAACGGAACGACGACATGGTCGAACTCGGTTGCGGACTTCTCCAGCCAGAGTTGCAGGGCGAGAAACGCGGACGTCATCCTGCCCGGCACGGCGATGCGGCTGCGCAGCACCTCGGCGCGCGAGAGCTTGCGCCGGGCGACGAGCATTGGCCCATAGCCATCGCCCATGCTCGCACCGCTCGGCAGCAACGCATACTGGCTGCTGACGTGGGCGTAAGCGTGGATGCTGACGGCGGTGATGTCGAGTTCTCCGCGGGTGGCACGCTCGTTGAGCGTTTGGATGTCCTGCAAGATGTGCTCGAAGCGAAAGCCCTGCGTCGGAATCCGTTCTTTCGCCAGCGCGTAAAACATAAAGGCGTCGTCCGGATCGGGCGAATGGCCGAGTGTGAGCGTGCGGTCGTGCATGATGGCGGGGAATGTTCGCGGCGGAGGGGCGGATGTCGAACAAAAACCGGTGTCGCGATCCCAAGGACACCAAGGATGCAAACCGTGCAGGGATTGGGGGAGAATCCCCGGACGCCTTGGAACGGGGCATGGGGGAGCTCACAGGCTCCGAAAGCGCGCATCGGCGCCATGAATCCACTGGAATCACCCACAGACTCGAAGCGTTCAGGGATTCGATCGAATGCATCCTTGAACGCTTCGAAGTCATGGGAGGGCATCCGGGGAGGATGTCGCCGTGTTTTCGCATCAGGCGGTGGTCGTCGGGCTCGCCGGGGAGCCGCGCATTTCGGGTGGATTTTTTCCAGGCCCTCCGGCTAGACTCGCCACCATGTCAGAGAAGAGTCTCCATGAGATTTCGCGCGACCTTCGGGCGCTGTTCACCAAAGGCAATGAGGCCCTGCAACGGAACAACTTGGATTACGCCATCGCCTTGTTCACGCAGGTGCTCGAGAAGGAGCCGGCGTTTCTGGAGGGCCGCAAGGCGCTGCGCGCCGCCGCCCAGCAAAAGACCGGCGAATCCGGCAAAGGCTTCTTCAAGAAGGTCTTTAGCAGCGCCAGTTCCTCGCCCCAGTTGCTCAAAGCCCAGGCGAGCCTGCGGTCGAATCCGACCGAGGCCATGCACGTCGCCGAGCAGATTCTGAGCAGCGACCCGAACAGCATGATGGCCCACAAGGTTTTCGCTGAAGCGGCGCTCGCCGCCGGTCTGCCCCGCACGGCGGCGCTGTCGCTGGAAGTCCTGTTCACCCACTCGCCCCGGGACCGTCAGATCGCCACGCAGTTTGCCCACGCCTTGGCCGATTCCGGCGAGGTGAGCCGGGGCGAACAAGTGCTGCTGGCGTTGTCGCGGGTGTATCCAGGGGACGTGGAACTCAGCCAGGAACTCAAGAATCTCTCGGCCCGCAAGACGCTCGACGAAGGCGGCTACGAGGCGCTCGCCGATGGCTCGGGTTCGTATCGCGACATCTTGCGGGACGAAGAACAAGCGAAGGCGCTGGAACAGGAGCAGCGCTTTCAGAAGACCGAGGACGTCGCTGAACGCTTGATCCGCGAATACGAAACACGTGTCCAAACTCAACCGACAAACCTCAAACTCCTTCGCTCGCTCGCGGAGCTTTACACGCAGAAGAAGCAGTTCGACCGCGCCTTGGACTACTACAACCGGATCAAAGCCTCCGACGTGGGCGCCGACCCGTCGCTCGACCGCGCCATCGCCGACACCATGA
>CAZJTM010000086.1:0-12908 GCA_964548925.1 uncultured Verrucomicrobiota bacterium
GCAGCCTCGGGTATCATGGTGCGGCCGTGCTGGCCATGCGCGGCGCGCAACGCGCCCAACCGGGGCTGGTCACGTTGATCACGGCGGAATCCGCCTACCCGTGGGTGGCGACGCAGGTGCAGTCGGCGATGTTGCGCCAGTGGGCGGCGGACTTGAAGCTGCCCGGCAGCTTCAGCGCGTTCCTGTTCGGGCCGGGCCTGGCCGCGCCCGATCTGCCGCCGGACATGAAAGTCACGCTGCGACGCCTGTGGCGCGACGCCGCCTCGCCGGTGGTGGTGGATGCCAGCGCCCTCGACTGGCTGCCGTTGGATCCTGTGCCCAAGAGCGCCATCCGCGTCATCACGCCGCACCCGGGCGAGGCGGCGCGATTGCTCAATGCCACCGTCCCTCAAATGCAGGCGGATCGCGCGCGCGCGGTGCGCGAAATCTCCCGGCGTTTCGGCAACTGTTGGGTGGTGCTGAAAGGCCATCAGACGTTGGTGGGACGCAGTTCGGGCGAAATCTACGTGAACAGCTCCGGCAACCCGCACCTCGCGCAGGGGGGCAGCGGCGACGTGTTGGCCGGTTACCTCGCCGGTCTGCTTGCGCAACCCGCCCTGCAAACCGATCCGCTGCAAACCATCCAGTACGGCGTGTGGCAGCACGGCGCCACCGCCGACTGGTTGCAGAGCCGGCGGCGCAATTGGATCATCGAGGACTTGGTTGAGGCGATCGGAAACGCTTGCCCCGACGATTCAGCGTGAGCCGCCGGAGGGTGTGCTTCACGGCTCACAGCACCAGCTTGTATCCCACCCCATGCACCGTGAGCAGGTGCCGGGGCGCGTCGCCGTTGTCGCCGACCTTGCGGCGCAACTGCACGATGACTTGGTCCAGGGTGCGCGTCGTGCCGTAGTAGTGGTAGCCCCAAACCTCATTAAGCAGCCGGTCGCGTGACAGGACCTCGCCGGCGTGCGCGTGGAAAAGCTGGAGCAGCTTCAACTCCTTGGCAGTGAGTTCTTCCATGACCTTGCCCCGGCGGACTTGAAAGGACTTAGGATCAATCGTCGCATCGCCGATGCGAAACTCCGTGTCCGGCAAGGCCGGCGGAGGCGCGGGGTTGCCGCGGCGCAACAGGGCGTGGATGCGCGCCAGCAGTTCCCGCACGCCAAACGGTTTCGTCACGTAATCGTCCGCGCCAAGGTCCAGGCCCACGACCTTGTCAATCTCCTGGCCTTTGGCCGTGAGCATTAGGATTGGCGTGGTGACCTTCTTCGCGCGGAGTTGCTTGCAGATGTCGTAGCCGCTGAGTCCGGGCAGCATCACATCGAGCACCACCAGCCCGGGCCGATGTGCGGTGAACGCCGCGAGCGCCTGATCGCCGCGGTTGCAGGTGACGACCTCGAAGCCATCGCTCTTCAGCACTTCCTCCAGACCCAGCAAGATGTGCGGGTCGTCTTCCACCACCAGAATTTTCGTTTTCATCTGCTCACTTTGGACAGGGGGTCGCGCCTGTCTCTGATTCAATTCATTCAATTCCTCACTCAAGACGGAGACAGGCGGGATGCCTGTCCTACGAGCGGCAGCCGGAGACTGAAGCAGCTCCCGCCGCCCTCGCGCGGCTCGTAGGCCACGTCGCCCCCGTGCGCCCGCGCAATCTGCCGGGCCAGCGTCAGCCCGAGCCCCGAGCCTTGGATGCCGCTGTTCAGCGCGTCGTGCGCTCGGTAGAACTGCTCAAAGATCTTTGCCTCGCAGCCACGCGGCACGCCCAGCCCGCGATCCAGCACATTAACCTCGACGAACGGCAGCGGGTCCGTGCGCCGACGCAACTCCACCCGGATTTCCTTTTGGTCGCCGGCGTATTTCTCCGCGTTGGACAGCAGGTTCACGAGCACCTGCGCCAACGCATCCCGGTCGCCGGTGATCGGGCACGGCTCAGTGGGCAGATCGCTCTCGAACGTGAAGCCGCTTTGCTCCAGGTGGGGGCGCAGCGTTTCCGCCGTGTCGCGCACGACCTCGGCCAGGTCGCACGGCTGGAATTGGTATTTCTTCTCGCCGCGTTCCAGGCGCGCGAAGTCGAGGACGTTGTTGATGAGCCGCGTCAGGCGCGCGGCTTCGGCGGTGATGATGTGAAGGTAGGAGCGCTGTTTCTCGCCATCGGCCACGCGCCCTTCCGCCAGCAATTCGGCAAACATGCGGATCGAGGTGAGCGGCGTTTTCAGTTCGTGCGAGACGTTGCTGACGAAATCCGTTTTTTGCCGAGCGAGCGCAAGCTGCCGCCGCAGGTCCGAGACGATCAGCCAACTGCCAACCACCATGGCGATGAGCAACAGGGTGATGAGCAGCCCGAGCGTCAGCTTCAGTGTGCGCGCGGCCTGATTCAACTTGCCCGGGTCGAGCAGATAGACCGCGATTTCCCAGTGCGGCAGCGCCTCGCCAATCTCGGTGGCCACGAACGGGCGTTTCCAGTTGGCCGTGAACCCCGCATGCGACAGCGCCACCGGCTTGGCGGTGTCATCCAGCACGGCCACGCACACTTCGCTCCGCAACTCCGGCTTCAGCTCGCGGAAGAGTTCCCGCAGATCCGCCTGCAGCCGGTCCAGGGCAAGCTGCGCTCCGAAGATGTTGTCCGCGGCGCGGGGCGAGCGATGCCAGAACAACACCGTGAGCCGATTGTCCACGAACCGCGCGAGCGAGCCTTGGGCGGTCTCGCCGACGACCTGGGCGAAGCCGGTTGCTTCCGGATTCAGGCGAGAGCGATTGTAGTCGAACTGTGGCAACTCCGCCGTGGTGTTGAGCAGAGCGGCCTGCTGCTGCTGAGGAATGACGTTGCGGGTTGCCGGGACCTTGCTCCTGTAGCGCTGCTGCGCCGGGACTTGCCCCGGGTCAGCCGGGCTTTCGTTTGGCCACAATGCGGTGTTTTGAATTGGTGGTTGCGGCAACGATTGGTTGAGGACCTGGCCCAGGTTGCCGACGTTCAAGTACACCTCGGCCACTTCCTGGTTGGCGAGGAAGCGTCCGTTCGCCGCCAGGAACACGCTGGTGGCCGCACGCTTCGTCGCCTGCGGCGCCAGCAAGACGCCGTTGGTGCTCACCACGAAGCCGACCTCGGCCAGCGGCCAGCGGGAGCGCAGGACCTCGTCAAAATCGTGCGGGAGGTTGTTGGTGGCCGCGAGTAACATCGCCTCGACCTCCAGCCCGAATCCGCGCACCTCCTCGTCGAGCACCGTTTGCGCCTCCTTGGCGAAACCATCCGCGACCTCTTGGTAGAGAAGCGATTGCTGCCGTTCGAGGATGTAATGCTGGTCGCGCAGGGAGTTCCCCGCCAGCCAGGCGAGCACCACGCTCGGTACCAGCACTGCAAGCACGAACAGCAGGGCGACTCGTTTCACAACGCAAGATTGTCGCAACCGCCGCCAAAGGTGTCAAAGCCGGGCAAAACAGTTGTAAAAGAACTGTCAAAAGCGTGCCTCTCGCCGCTTCCCAGCGCGACGAAGCCGCAACCGCGGGACGGCCGACCGAACGCGGAGACGCAGAGAACGCGGAGAAACGCGGAGAAACCCCGGCTCTGCGAAACTCTGCGTCCTCGTCGTCTCTGCGTTTCGTTGCCTGGACAACAAGCATCCGCAGGTCTGTAGTAGGAAAGGAACACAGACATTCTTGTCCGCGAGTGCTATCGCGCGGAATTCGTTTCCACGCGGCCACGGCTATCCACGCTCGGGTGGATGGCTTTCTTGGATCGGCGTGTAGGCATCCCGTCCCAGCCGCTTCCCGGCTTGCTTCAACGTCGTTTTTTGCGACGCTATGCGGCGAGATGCCCGACGGGATCGCAACTCATCGTTCATGGATGGCATAGATTATCATCGCCCGCGCAACCTGGATTGGAAGCGCGCGGCGGCGCTCCTCTACGGCGATTGGGGCACGAGCAAGGCCTATGTCATTGGCCTGGCGTTTCTCGCCGCCGCCTATTCCTCGCTGCCCATCATCCTCGCCGTCTGCGCCCTGACGGCGGTGGTCGGCTACAACTACATCGTCGTCTGCAAGCACTTCCCGGACGGCGGCGGCGTGTATTCGGCGGCGCGCGGACAGAGCCGTTTCCTCGCCGTGATGGGCGCGCTGTTGTTGGTGGCGAATTTCACCGTGACGGCGGCGCTCAGCGGGTGGGCGGCGATGAGTTACTTCAGCTTTGCGCCGGGCTGGGTGCGCTGGGCGACTTTGGGGGCGATCCTCGTAATCGGGGTCATCAACTATTTCGGACCGAAGCATACCGGCAACCTGGCCACCCTCATGGCCGCGCCGATGGTGGTGCTCGTCGTTCTCATCGTCGCCTTGAGCGTGCCGCACCTGACCACCGCCCACCTCGAACCGATGCACGGTGGTTTTCGGCCCAACTGGATCGCCTTCGTCGGCGTGATCCTCGCGCTCAGCGGCGTCGAGGCCATCGCCAACCTGACCGGCGTGATGAAACTCGATCCGGGCGCCACGACGGACCAGCCCCGCGTGGGCCAAACCGCGCGCTGGGCCATCTTGCCCGTGGCGATGGAAGTGGTGCTGGGCACGTCCCTGCTGGGTTGGGCGATGCTCTCACTGCCGGAAAACTTGCAGCCGGAGATGGCGAAACGCTCGGAAGACATGCTGCGTTTCCTCGGCGAGCAGTACGCGGCGCTCGCCTTTGGGACGCCGGCCGGGCGGGTGTTTGGTGTGATCGTTGGCGTGGTCGTCGGCATTCTGCTGCTCAGCGCGGTGAACACCGCCATCGGGGCGCTCATCGGCCTGATCTACATGCTGGCGCGGGACGGCGAGATGCCGCGCAACATGACGCGGTTGAACCGGCACGGCGTGCCGTGGGTGCCGCTGGTGCTTGCCACCGCGCTGCCGTTCGTCGTCACCGCCTTCGCCTCCGACCTGGAGATGCTGGCGGGCCTCTACGCCATCGGCGTCGTGGGCGCGATCGCGGTGAATCTCGGCGCCTGCACGTTCAACCGCCAACTCGCCTTGCGCTGGTATGAGCGCACGATCATGGGCGCCACGTTCATCGTCTTGTTCGCGGTCGAACTCACCATCGCGAAGACCAAACACGACGCGCTGTTCTTTGTGTGTTGCATCCTTGGCGCCGGCTTTGGCCTGCGCGGCCTGGCCCAGCGCCGAGCGGGGTTGCGTACCGTCACGGTGAGCGAGCATGTGGCGGCGGCCGTGGCGCCGGAGGCGCTGGCCGGATTCAAGCTCAGCCTGAATCCCGGGCAGGCGATCCTGGTGGCGGCGCGCGGCTTGACGCCGGTATTGCGCTTCGCCCTGGAGGAAGCGCGCCTGCGCCAGGGAACGCTTTACGTGCTCTATGTGAAGGAGGTTGCGGTCACCCTCCCCGGGCCGCTGCAAAGCTCCGAACGCGCCCGTTGGCAGGATGACCCCGCGGCCGCGAAGATCATGTCCGCCATGCTGGCCTTGGGGCAGCAGAACGGCGTGCCCGTGCTGCCCATTTACGTGGTGAGCGAAGATCCGGCGGCCACCATTCTGGATCTGGCGGCGACCCTGGGCATTGACCTCCTGATGCTCGGGGCGCGGCATCGGCTCACGCTCGCCCAGATGTTCAAGGGCGACGTGGTCAATCGCGTGGTCAAAGAACTGCCGGAGAACATCCAGTTGATCATCCACGGCTGAGCCCAACGCGGCGAGCCGCCTCCCGAAGCCGCCCAGCCAAAACCGCGCTTCCCGTCGGGGGCGTCAGCCCAACCGCCGCTTTGCTTCCACTCCCGGCGTGCGGTTGTTGCCGGAGCGGACGGTGAGACGCAGGCGGTCCAAGTGATCGAGCAGCGGCACGGCGAACTTGCGGCTCACGCCCAGCGCGTCGCGGAACTCCATCGTTGTGAAGGCTGGACGTTCCGTGAAGAGACGAAGCGCAACTTGCTTCCCGGCTTCCACCGCATCGCGGTGCATGGTCACGCGGTCGTCAAGCCGCACCAGCACGCCGCGCTCTTGCAGCAGCCGCGTGAGCCTGGCGATGCGGTCCTGCGGAACGCGCAGCGCCGTGGCGAGTTCCTCGGATGCCGGTGGAGCCCAACCCGCCTTCTGAAACGCGGCGGCGACTTGTTCGCTCAATTGCTGCTCGGGATCGGAGATGCGCGGCTTCCAACCGGGCTGGGCAAACACCGCGCCGTTGAATTCGAGCCGTCCGCCCTTGCGCAATGATTCGATGGCGAGATTGATGAACTCCGCGTTGCCGCCAACGGTCGCCAGCAGCGCGTCGCGGGCGAGGCCGGCGTGCTGGGGTTGGGCTGTGTGAAACGCCTGAACCGTGGTCATGATCTTGGCCGCCAACTCTTCAACCACCGCCGGATGCGTGAAGCCCGCTGGCGTTTGGAGCACACGGCCGGAAGCGCGGAGTTCCCCAATCAGCGTCGCGGCTTCCTCGGCGCGCAACAGACAGCGGTGTTGCAACTCGGCAGGCGAAAGCGGGGCGGCGCTTTCGCGAACCATGAGTTCGGCCCAGCGCGCGGGATCGTCCAGCGCCTCACGCCGCGCCGCGAGACTGGCGAGCGTCCAAGGCTTTTGCCGGCGCAGGCGGACGTTGCTCGCGCCCAGCACGCGCCCGCCCCCGATGGTGGTCAGTTCGCTGTGGCCCTCGGCGGAGACATTCGCGCGCAGGACAAAGCGCTCACCCGGAACGAGCGCAAGCGGTTCGAGCGGACGCAGTTGAATCATCTGCGTCTCGCCCGCCGCCATCTGTCGGCCTTCCAGCATCGCGAGCCGCGCCAGCACCGAGGCCGTGCCCACGTGCAGGTGGACTTCCGTCCCGTCCTTGATCGGCGCGGCCAGAGTGTCGAGCAATCGCAACTCCGCCTCGAACATCGTCACCGGTTCGAGTGCGTCCGACTCGCACAACACCATGCCGCGGCGCACGGTGGCGTGGTCGAATTCAGGCACATTCAGCGCCACGCATTCGCCGGCGCGGCCTTCGGTGGCGTCCTCGCCATAGACCTGCATCTTGCGCACGTGCCCGGATTGGCCCGGCGGCAGCAGCGTCAACGAACCCCCCGGCCTCACCACGCCACTGGTGGGAATGCCGGTGATGACTGTGCCCGAGCCGCGGATCGTGAAGACGTCCTCCACCCAGACGCGGAACAGGCCGTGGCACGAACGGCCTTCGCAGGCGGCGACGACGTCGTTCAACGTGTCGAAAAAACCGTCGAAGCCTTCGCCCGTGAGGTTCGAGATGGGGCAGATCGGCGCTGCTGCGAGGAAGGTCCCGGCGAGGAGACGGCGCAAATCCTGGAGGACAAATGCGCGCCGGCTTGCGTCCACCAAGTCCACCTTGGTCAGTGCGACCACGCCATGCTTCAGCCCCATGAGTGTGAGGATGTGCAAGTGTTCGTGCGTCTGCGGCATGATGCCGTCGTCGGCGGCGACGACGAAGATCACCACGTCAATGCCATGCGCGCCGGCGACCATGTTGCGGATGAAATCCACGTGGCCCGGCACATCCACGACGCCGACCACGCGCTGGTCCGCAAGCCGGCAGGGAGCGAACCCAAGGTCAATCGTGAGCCCGCGCTGCTTCTCCTCGGCGAGGGTGTCCGTCTCGCAGCCGGTGAGCAATTTGACCAGCGCTGTCTTGCCGTGGTCCACGTGCCCGGCGGTGCCGAGCATGATGTTCTTGCGGGGGTCTGCCATGAAAAGTCATGCCGGCTTGGCTTCTGGAAAGCGCGCCCGGGCCAGCAGCACGGCTTGGTGCAGTTTCCGTTCGAGTTCCCGTTTCGGGAGGAGCTTGGTCAGGTAGCTGGCGACATGGATGCCGCTTTTCTCGACGTGCAGCAACTCGACGTGCTGCTGGCGTTTGCCGGCGCACAGGATGATGCCGAGCGGTTCGCCCTCGCCGGGATTTTGCTCGTGCTGCTTGAGCCAGTTCAGATAAAGCTCCATCTGCCCTTTGTCCGCGGCCTCGAAGGCGCCAAGCTTCAGGTCCATCGCGACCAGGCGGCGGAGTCTGCGGTGGTAGAACAACAGGTCGAGATAGTAGTCCTGGTCGTCAATTTGCATCCGCTTCTGCCGCGCGACGAAGCAGAAGCCCACGCCCAGTTCGAGGATGAACGCCTCCAACTCGCGCAGGATGGCGGCCTCAACGTCCTTCTCGCTGTGGGTGTCCTTCAAGCCGAGGAAATCCAGGATGTACGGGTCGCGGAACACCAGGTCCGGCGTGACCCTGTCCGCTTCGCGGAGTTGGTTGATTTCCCTTTCGACAAGCTTGGCCGGTTTCTTCGACAACGCCGTCCGCTCAAACAACATCGAGCCAA
This sequence comes from uncultured Verrucomicrobiota bacterium, assembly GCA_964548925.1. Classification (GTDB taxonomy): domain Bacteria; phylum Verrucomicrobiota; class Verrucomicrobiia; order Limisphaerales; family MWDV01; genus MWDV01. Next base: position 8,265 of record CAZJTM010000086.1, read on the forward strand.
TCTTCTTCTCCAGCGTGCGCGTGGTCCATTGCTCGATACGGCACATCTCGGCGTAGAAGTCGCGCCGGAGCGGGTCGTCGAGGTAGATCAGGCGGCGGAAATGCGACCAGGACAATTTTGCACACAGTGCGTGCAAAATCTTGGGGTCGGGAAAAACCTCGGCGAAGCGAACCATGTAAGCAAGATTGCGCTCCGAGAATCCCGGCCCGAACTCGCTCGCCAGTTTGCTGCTGAGCCCGGAGAGAATCCGCCTTCCGTATTCCGCCCGCTTCTCCCGCAAGATGTCTTGCCGGATGCGCCGCCCAATCTGCCAGTGCAATGTGACGAGCGCGGCGTTGACCCCGCGGGCCACTGTCTGCCGCGCCGTCAGGATCAACTCCCGCAAGTCGGCGAGCAATGCCTTGGAGTTCGCTCCGGATTTCGTGAGAGCAGTGCTGGGAGTTCGTGTTCGTTTCATGTTCGTCCGGCGGCCTCAGTCGCCCGCTGAAGCGCCGCAACCAGAGTGATCACCTGCCCGTCCGTGATCGTGCGCATGTCCAGCCGCAGCTTGTCGGCTTCAATGCGTCCGAACACTTGGGCCTCGTCCATGCGCAGCCGCCGCGCCAATTCCTCGGCGCTGACACCGCTGACGGCCACGGTCACCATCACGCTGGGGATCGCCTCCGTCGGCAGCGAGCCGCTGCCCAGATAGGCGACGCTGTTGCCGATGGCCGACTGCGTCTCTGGCGCGGTCACCGCCAAGGCTGCCACCAGCGCCGTGGCCCGCGCTTGGAGCGTCTCCATCGGTGTCGCCATCATCCGATACGTCGGGTGCTCGCGGCACAACCGCTCCGGGTCCCGGAACAGATGCAACGTCCGCTCCAGCACCATAAGGCAGGTCTTGTCCACCCGCAGGGCGCGCATCAACGGATGCTTGCGGATACGCTGGATCAACTCCTTCCGGCCAAGGATCACGCCCGCCTGACTCGCGCCGATCAGTTTGTCGCCGCTGAACAGGACAATGTCCGCGCCGGCCTCGATGGATTCGCGAGCCGTCGGCTCGTGCGGCAACCCGAACCGCTCCAGCGGCAGCAGCGCGCCGGCGCCAAGGTCGTCAATGACCCACAGCCCCTTGCTGTGCGCCAGCTCGGCCAGGTCGCGTGTCCCGACCGCGCTAGTGAAGCCGATGACGCGATAATTGCTGGGATGGACTCGCAGGAGCGCCGCCGTCTCGGGGGTGATCGCTTGGCGGTAGTCCTTGAGATGCGTCCGGTTCGTCGCGCCCACTTCGACCATCCGCGCGCCGCTTTGGGCCATGACTTCCGGCAAACGGAACGAGCCGCCGATCTCGATGAGTTGGCCGCGTGACACGATGACTTCCTTGCCCGCCGTCAGTGCCGCCAGCACCAGCAACGTGGCGGCGGCGTTGTTGTTCACGACCGTGGCCGCTTCGGCGCCCGTCAGTTCACAAAGCACCGGCTCGATCAATTCGTCGCGTTCGACGCGTTCGCCCGTGGCGGGGTCCGTGGCCAACGTGCAATAGCCCTTGAGCGCGGAATGAATTGAATCCACCACCGTCTCGGGGAAAACCGCGCGCCCCAGGCCGGTGTGCAGGATGATGCCGGTGGCATTGATCGCCTCGCGCACGCGCGGCGTGGTAGTTTCGCGCAGGCGCAACTCCGCGAGCGCGAGCACCGACTCGGCGGTGGCCGGTTCCTGGGAGGCGCCCGCGAGCGCTTCCTGCCGCGCGCGGGCCACCGCCTCGCGCAGACACCCGGTCACGAGCGCCGCCGGGAAGGAGGCCTGCCAACGCTCCACTTCCGGACGTTTCAGCAATTCGGTCATTGAGGGGAGCCGCCGGAGCAACTCCTGTTTCTCATTTGCCGCCATGGTGCTTGCCTTTCATGCAGGTCCGCCGTCACCGGTGGAACGCGGAGCGAGCATGGCGAACCGCGTCCGGCGGGTCAACTGCGCCCTGCGGGGGTGCCCGAGAGACCGGAATCCGCGCCACTCCTGGCTGGATTCTCGGCGGTCTTGATTTCCATTGAAGCCGCCGCGCACCAGCGTTAGGCTCGGGCCCAAGATCAAGTCCGCAATTCACTCAACGCACACAACCAACACTATGAACGCAAACTTCCTCCCCACCGGCTGCGCGTGTTGTCCCATGAACCGGCGGCGCTTCCTCGCTCGCGGCGGGGCCGCAGCGGCGGGCGCGCTCGGCTTGCTCGGCGACCCAGGCTGGCTCGAAGCCGCTTCGCCAACCGCCAAGACGCGCATTCGCATCATCTATGCGCTGCACGGCGAGAAGCAGGAGGGGCCGGACTGGCCCAACAAGGGTTTCGATTTCGGCCCCCATATCCGGCGCATCAACGGGGAACTGGCGAAGCGTTGCCGGGGCTTTGAGTTTGTTTCCTCCCTGGCCAACGGCGAGGAGCAAGCCAAGGCCATTCTCCAGGCGGACACGACCGCGGGTGGCGTGGACGGCTATCTGGTTTACCAAATGAACTGCTGGAACCGGGTCGTGCAAACAATCGCCACCTCCGGCAAGCCGGTGCTTTACGCGGATTTCCAATTCGGCGGGAGCGGCGGATTTCTGGTTTACACGGCGGCGTTCCTGCGCGCCAAGACGCCCAACGTCGGCTTTGTGGCGTCGTCGGATCTCGATGACCTGGTGGCGGCGGTCAAGTGCTTTGAGGTGGTGAAGCGCGGCGGTTCCCCGGCGGACTTCGTGGCGGCAACGGACCGAGTGCGCGTGAAGGAGACACCCAAGGCCGGCCGACTGACGTGCGCGCGGGATGAGGTGAAGTGCCTTTCCCCGAGCGACTGCCTGCGGCGGTTCAAGGAGTCGAAGATTCTCGCGGTGCGCGGGCAGGACCCCGTGCCGGCCAGCGAGAGCATGGGCATCCAGGTTCAGTACATTCCGTTTTCCGAACTGAACGACGCCTGGAGGAACGCCGACCGTGACGAGAGCCGCGCCGTGGCCGATCAATGGGCGAAAACGGCGAAGAAGGTGGAGGGCGTGTCCCGCGAAACCTTGGAAACTTCCGCCGCCATGTATCTGGCCGAGAAGGCGGTGATGAAGAAGCACGGCGCGAGCGGCATCACCATCAACTGCCTGGGCGGATTCTACGGCAACCACATCCACGCGTATCCCTGTCTCGGATTCCATCAACTGAACAACGAGGCGCTCGTGGGCGGCTGCGAGTGCGACGTGCGTTCCGCAGTGACCATGCTGGCGGGCACGATTCTCACGCAAGGACGACCGGGCTACATTTCCGATCCGGTCATTGACACGTCGAAGCGGCAGATCATCTACGCCCATTGTGTCGCCGCCAACAAGGCATTCGGCCCGCAAGGGCCGACGAATCCGTTCGAGATTCTGACCCACTCGGAAGACCGGCAAGGGGCATCGGTTCGCTCATTGCTGCCGGTGGGCTACATGACGACGACGCTGGAGTTCGAGCCGAGCCGCAAGGAAATCCTCTTCCACCGCGCGAAAGCGGTGGCCAACGATCCCGATGACCGGGCCTGCCGCACGAAGTTGTGCGCCGAACCCGTGGGCGACTTGGAGAAGCTCTTTGCGCATTGGGACCAGTGGGGTTGGCATCGGGTGACGTTTTACGGGGATTTGAAAGAGCCCATCTACGCGCTTGCCGACGCGCTCGGTTGGAAGGTGCTGGAGGAGGCTTAAACCAAACCGCGAATCTGCTCCCAACCGGTTGATGGTGGGACTCCGGACGGGAGACGGCTCACGCGAAGCGCGTTCGGTTTGGAATCCGAGAAGTCTGCCGCGTCACAGCCCGCGATTCACGCGCCAGAGCAAGACGGCGCCGACGATCTGGAACAGGAAATTCGGCAACCAGACGATGAGGTGTGGCGCGAACTCCGGTCGCGTCGCCAGCGCCTGTCCCAGGAGCAGAAAACTGTAGTAAACGGCCACGAGGCCCAGGGCGAGGGCGATGCCGATGTTGGTTTCGCGCCGGTGGACCCGAATGCCCAGCGGAATGCCCACCAGCGTGAAGCCGAAGCAGGCAAAAGAGAATGCCGTGCGCGCATGGATCTGCACCAGGACGGGTGTGGGGTCCATTCCCTTGGCTTCCCAATCCTGGCGCTCCGCCTCCAGTTCCCGGAAGGTCATCAGATTGATCTTGGGCTTTAGCGCCCGTTCCTCCGGCCGGGTCAGGTCCAATTGCTGCGTCCAGTCTCCCGAGAAGGCCGGTATCCAGTCGCCGCCAAAGTGCGCGGCGGCGCGCGTGTCGAACAGTTCCAAGGTGATCCGCTGTTGCGTCGCATCCTCCGTGAACCGGCCGCGCGGCGCCCGGATGCGCAGCTCCGCGCGCCCCTCCGGGTCCAGCTTGTAAACGATCACGTCACGCAGTTCGCCGTTCCGGTTGTGCCCCACGTAAAAGACGTAACCCTTGAAATCCTTCACCGAACGCCCCTCGGGCAACAGCGCGCTGGCCATCTGCACGCCCACGCGAAAGAGCAGTTCCTTGTAGGCCGTGCGGCTGCGTGGCGCGAGGTGGAGATTCGAATAAGCGCAGAGCCCGCAAAGCCCCAGGCTCAGAAGAAGAATCGGCGTGACGAGCGACACCAGGCTGAGGCCGCTGGCCCGGGCGGCGGTCAACTCCTGATCGGCGCTGAAGCGGCCAAACACCAGCAACG
>CAZJTM010000086.1:12918-16809 GCA_964548925.1 uncultured Verrucomicrobiota bacterium
GAGCATCCCCATTGGCAGGGCGAATCCCACCACGTAGGGAATCAGCAGCCCGATGGCCTCCAGCACCGTCGCGAGTCCGGCCTGACGGTTCACCAGGAGAACCAGGACCTCCTTGACCACGTTGCCGACCAGCAGCACGAACGTGAAGATCACCACGGTCATCAGCAACGAGGCGAGGACCTGGCGGAGCAAGTAGCGGTGCAGCGTTTTCAAAATGATTCAGCCGCCGGGGTTGTAGCGGTTCTCCCTCACCGGCACAAGCGCGCGGTCAGTGGCAACACGCGCCCGGTTGGTCGCCCGTCAGGTCGGGACTCAGATATGGGATGCCGAGCGCCAGGCCGCGAAGGATCAACAGCACGGCCACGACCGCGAGGCAGAAGGGAATGAACTTCTGCAGCCGGAGGCGAAACCCCAGCGGCAGCGCCTGGCCCGCCAGTCCCAGGGCGAGCATCATCGGCACGGTGCCGACGCCAAAGGCCAGCATGTATTGGACGCCGGAGAACAGACCGCCGGTCGCCGCCGCGCCCACGCAGGCGATGTACACCAAGCCGCACGGCAGCAGTCCATTCAACCCGCCAAGCAAATACTGCGAACGCAGGTCTTGTTGCCGCAGCAGCCGCCCGAGGGCCGACTTCAGCCACGCCACAGGCAAGGCAATACGCACGGTCAGGGCGCGCGCCCGGGCCACGAACAAGCCCACAAGGATGGCGACGCCCAGGCCGATGGAAACCCAGCGTTGCACTCCGGCCAACGCCAGGCTGCGCCCAATCAATCCAAACACCACTCCCAACAGGCAGTACGTCGTCACCCGGCCGGCATTGTAGGCCACTCGATTCGGCACCAGCGCCCAACCGCTCCGCCCGCCGGAGGGCAACGCCAACGCAATCGGCCCGCACATGCCCGCGCAGTGCGCGCTCCCCGCCAATCCCAACATGAAGGCCAGCCAGAATTCCATACGCGGGCTCAGGTGGATTTGGGCGCGCCGACGATGACCTTCTCGTCGCAGGAAAACTCCTCGCCGCCCACCCGCCACGTTACCCGCACGCGCCACAAGCCATCACTGAGGGTGGTGGCGTCGAGGATTTGTTGTCCGCGCGAATCCACTGCGAGCGGCATGCGCCGGTCCAAGCCCGCCGCCGAGGGCCGGTAAAGTTGAATCTCGCCTTCCGCCCGTTTCGCCGCATGCGCCGCAGGCAGCGCGAACGTGATTTGTCGCCGGTTGGCGTCGTACCGGACCTGGACTTGTCCTTCCAAGGCTTGGGTTCGCGTCCGGCGGTCAATGTCTTCCTGGTAGCGCAACTCCCGCTCGTAGTAATCCGGGCTGACGAGGTCCGTTTGCGTCCGGGCGCTCAGCACGATCAGGGCGATCGTGCCCGAGATGAAAACCCCGAACGCGGCGACCAAGCCCATCGGCCACAGGTTGCGAGCCAGGGGACGGACGGTTTCGGCTTTGACCATCGTCTCAGAGGGCCGGCGCATTTCGGGCGCTTGCGGTCGCTCGGTCCGCTCGCGGGAAGAATCGTTGGATTTCATGCTACCGCGTCGTCGCGCCGGAGCGCGGACCGATGAAAGCTGTCTTCAACCGGCTGACCCGTTGCCCTTGTTCGTAAACGCCGACCAACACGTCGGTCGTGGCGGATCGAAGCTGAGCGGGGGCGAGTTCGATGAGAACCGAGGTTTGCAGAAGCTGGTGCGCGGCGACGCGGGTTTCGCCAAACACCGTCAACTTGCCTTCGGGACTTTCCAAGCGCAGTTCCACCGGCAGATCCCGTGACGTTTTGTTGATCAGTTTGAGCTGATAGAGGTTGCTGATCTTCCCGTCGGCGGTTTGTTGGAAGAGCGCGCCGGGGGAGCGCAGCAACGTGGCGTCCACATCCGACCGCGTGAGCAACAGCGCCGCCAACCCGCCGGCCAACGCCAGCAACACCAACGAATAGATCACAAGCCGCGGCGTCACCCGCAAACGCTCGCCGCGTTCGATGCCGTTGAGCGAGGCGTAGCGGATCAGGCCGCGGGGACGGTGGACCTTGGCCATCACGCTGTCGCACGCATCCATGCAGGCGGTGCAGTGGACGCACTCCATCTGGGTGCCGTTGCGAATGTCTATGCCCGTCGGACAGACCGCGACGCACTGGCCGCAATCCACGCAATCGCCCCGGCCCTGGGCCCGGCGTTGTTCCGGCGTCTCGCTGCGACGCATCTTCGCGCGCTTCTCGCCGCGCTTGTGGTCATAGGCCACAACGATGGAGTTCTCATCGAGCAACACGGATTGCAGCCGGCCGTACGGGCAGATGAATGTGCAGGCTTGTTCCCGAAACCGCGCGAAGATGGCGTAGAAGACCAGCGTGAACAACACCATGAAGCCCAGACCGGTCAGGTGATTCCGGGGGTCGTCGGTGACGATCGCTTTCAGCGCCTCAATCCCGATGACGTAGGCCAGTAACGTGTTGCCAATGAGAAACGAGATCGCGAGGAAGAGGGCGTGCTTGAAGAAACGCTTGGCAAACTTGGCCGCCGTCCACGGCGCCCGGGCCAGTATGCGCTGGGCGTGCGCGTCGCCTTCGATGGCGTATTCGATGCGGCGGAAAACCATTTCCATCATCACCGTTTGGGGACAAGTCCAGCCACACCACAGCCGGCCGAACGCGGCGGTGAAGACCGCAATGCCGGTCAGGAAGAGCAGCAAGCCGAAGGCGAGGATCGCTCCGTCTTGCGGCCAGAAGACCTGGCCCAAGATGGAGAACTTGCGCTCGACGACGTTCATCAGCAGCAGCGGGTTGCCGTTGATGTGGATGAACGGTCCGGCAAACATCACGGCGATCAAGACGTAGCTCACCCAGGTTCGGGCGCGGGTGTAACGGCCGCTGGGCTGTTTCGGGTAAAGCCACATCCGCCGGCCCTTCTGGTCCGCCGTGGAGAGGTGGTCGCGAAAATCCTGCCAGTCAATGGCCTTCACGGCACTGCTGGTGGAGGGCTTGGGCTTCTCTGGCACTACAGACATCGCCGAAAGTTTAACCAAGGTTGACTGCGGGGCAATGCCTTTGCGCGACGAGCGTGAGCGCGTGGCGGCAACGCGCCGTCGCGTGGGGTGAAGACGACTCTCGCGTCGTCCAGCCAGGGAGACCACGGAAAAATGACTGCCGGATTCCGCGCGCCGGAGGCGTCGCGCGCATGCCTCGGCGACGGGGCGTCACAGCCACGGCGCATACCAACCGCGTGGATGCGGCTCAGGCCGTTGCCGGCGCCGGCGTGCCCAATCCGGGCAACTTTGGCGGGGCCGGTTTGGGCGGGACTTCCGGCAGCGGCGTACCGGCGGGAGCGCCCAAAGTTGGGCCCGCGTCGGACGGCGGCGGGGGCGGCGTCAGTTTGCCGGTGAGAACGATCTCCTGCACCTGAGAGCCCTCCAAGGTCTCGTATTCCAACAGCGAATTGGCGATGAGTTCCAACTTGTCACGATTTGCGTCAATGAGGTTCTTGGCCACTTGATACGCCTCGTCAATGATTCGTTTAACCTCGGCGTCAATCTCCTGCGCCGTGGTTTCGCTATAGGCCCGGTGGCTGGCAATTTCGCGTCCGAGGAACACGTACTCGTCGTCGCGTCCGTAGTTGACCATGCCGAGGCGGTCGCTCATTCCCCACGAGGTCACCATGGAGCGCACCATGTTCGTCGCCTGTTGAATGTCACCGGCGGCCCCGGTGGAAATGTCGCCGGATACGATTTCCTCTGCAATGCGGCCCGCCATCATCACGGCGACCATGTCCAGCATCTCCTTGCGGCGGCGGTTCAGCACGTCGTCCTTCGGCAGCGACATGGTCGAGCCCAACGATTGGCCGCGGGGAATGATCGTCACCTTGTGCAAAGGATGCGTGTGCTGGAGCAGCACGTTGACC
>CAZJTM010000086.1:16819-22455 GCA_964548925.1 uncultured Verrucomicrobiota bacterium
TCGTCGCTCATCGCGAGGCTGCGGCGCTCGCGTCCCCAGCGCACCTTGTCCCGCGCCTCCTCGAGCTCTTCCAGGCTGACCGCCTTCTTGTTCGAGCGGGCGGCCAGCAGCGCCGCCTCATTCAGCAGGTTGGCCAACTCCGCACCCGAGTACCCTGGCGTGCCGCGCGCGATGATCGAAAGGTCCACTCCCGCCGCGAGCTTCACATTCTTGGCATGCACCTTCAGGATCGCTTCCCGCCCGCGCACGTCGGGCAGGTTCACCACGACTTGGCGGTCAAAGCGTCCGGGGCGCAACAGCGCCGGGTCGAGCACGTCCGGCCGGTTGGTCGCCGCAATGATGATGATGCCTTCCTGGGTGTCAAAGCCGTCCATCTCGACGAGGAGTGCGTTCAACGTTTGTTCGCGCTCATCATTGCCGCCGCCCAAGCCATGCCCGCGGCTCCGGCCCACGGCGTCAATCTCGTCAATGAACACCAGACAGGGCGTGTTCTTGCGCGCCTGCTCGAACATGTCGCGCACGCGGCTGGCCCCGACGCCGACGAACATCTCCACGAAATCCGAGCCGCTGATGCTGAAGAAGGCGGCGTCCGCCTCACCGGCAATGGCCTTCGCGAGCAGCGTCTTGCCCGTGCCCGGCGGCCCCACCATGAGCACGCCCTTCGGGATGCGTCCGCCCAGGCGCTGAAATTTCTTCGGGTCTTTGAGGAACTCCACCAGTTCCGAAACTTCCTCAATGGCCTCCTCAATGCCGGCCACGTCCTTGAAGGTAGTTTTGTTGCGTTCCTTGGCCAGCATGCGCGCCTTGCTCTTGCCGAAGCTCAGCGCGCCTTTGCCCGCCATCTTGATCTGGCGAATGAAGAAAAACCAAATCAGCGCCGCGATGATCACGATTGGCAGGATGCTCAGCAGGATGTTGGTAAACATCACGTTCTGCTCCTGCGGCTCAAACGCGCCGGAAACCAGCAACTTGTCGCGCATCTTCTCGGTCAGGTCGGCCTTCGTGCGGAACGCGACTTCCTTCGGCTTGCCGTTGTCCATTTCGCGTTCTCCCCGGCTATTCACGACGTAATACTTGCCGGTGATCTCGGCCAAAACCGACGACTGCGGGCTGTAGCTGATCTTCGCTCCTGGAACAATCAATCCCGCGTCGGCCATTTGCAGGAATTTCCACTGGGGTAAGACCTCCACCGGGGTCTCCACCCGGCCCTTGAGCAGCATCAGCGTGACGACGCCGCACACGATGGCCGTCCACACCACCCAAGTCCGCGGTTGCATCCGGAACTCCGGCGTCTTGCGGGAGCCGCGATCGTCGTCTCGTGATTTGTTTTCTTCAGCCATGAATCGTAAAGGCCGCGGGAAGGTATCATGCCCCGGAAACCGCCGCAACACGCGCTATTAAAGCGGCCTGCCGTGCCATTGCAAGCGGCGATTCAACCCCGGTCGCCATCCCCAGGCTTCCCCGGCGGCCCCGAACGCGCTCGTCTGGCACGTCGGGATTGGTTTCCTCACGCCAGCAGAAAGGCGCATGAACCCACCATTCTTGCGGAAACTTCACCGGATTTTGGCAAAACCGGCGTTCCGCGGCCACAGCCCGCCACTCGTTCGTTGACACTCCCCGCCGCTTTGTTAGAGTGCGCGCCGTTTTCTGCGGAGCGGCTTCCGACGAAATCTGAGACTTGACCACGACAATTTGAAACAACAGAAACAGTTTATGGCCAAAACAACAAAATACGTTTACGTGTTCGGAAACAAGAAGGCCGACGGCAATGGCTCGATGAAGCCTCTGCTCGGCGGCAAGGGCGCGAATCTCGCCGAGATGTCGCGCATCGGGTTGCCCGTGCCTCCGGGCTTCACGATTACCACTGAGGTCTGCACCTACTACTACCAGAACAAGAAATCCTACCCGAAGGAACTCGACGCGCAGGTCAAGGCCGGCGTGGCGTTCATCGAGAAAATCATGGGCACTAAGTTCGGCGACACGAGCGCGATGCCGCTGCTCGTCTCCGTCCGTTCCGGTGCGCGCGACTCGATGCCCGGCATGATGGACACCATTCTGAACCTCGGCCTCAACGACCAAACCGTGCTGGCGCTGGTCAAGGCCACGAACAACGAACGTTTCGCCTGGGATTGCTACCGTCGCTTCGTCCAGATGTACGGCGACGTGGTCATGGGCGTGCAGAAGAGCGCCGGCGAAGATCATGAGCCGTTTGAAGTCGTCATCCACGGCTACAAGCACGAGAAGTATCACGGCGACATCGAAGACTCGAAGCTCACCGCCGAGGACCAGAAGGAACTCGTGAAGCGGTTCCAGGCGCTCATCAAGGAACGCACGGGCGGCAAGGAATTTCCGCAGGATCCGTGGAAGCAGCTCTGGGGCGCGGCCGGCGCCGTGTTCGGTTCGTGGATGAACGACCGCGCCATTGTCTATCGCCGCAAGTACAACATTCCCTCCGAATGGGGAACGGCCGTCAACGTGCAGGCGATGGTTTACGGCAACACCGGCGACACCTCCGGCTCCGGCGTCGCGTTCACGCGCAACCCGGCCAACGGCGTCAAGGAGTTCTACGGCGAATTCCTCATCAACGCCCAGGGCGAAGATGTCGTCGCTGGCGTGCGTACGCCCGAACCTGTCGCCCAGCTCAAGAGCCATCTGCCCGACGCGTTCAACGAGCTCGACAACATCCGCAAGACTTTGGAGACGCACTTCAAGGACGTGCAGGATTTCGAGTTCACGATCCAGGACGGCAAGGTGTTCATGCTCCAGACGCGCAACGGCAAGCGCACCGCCTTCGCCGCGCTGAAGTTCTCCATGGACATGTGCAAGGAGAAGCTCATTGACTGGAAGACCGCCATCAAGCGCAACCCGGCCGATCAGCTCGACCAGTTGCTGGCCCCGATCTTCGACCAGAAGGCCGAGAAGGCCGCGAAGGTCATCGCCACCGGTCTCCCGGCTGGCCCGGGTGCTGCCAGCGGCAAGCTCTACCTGAACGCCGACCGCGCCGACCAGGCTGCGGCCAAGGGCGAGAAGGTGCTGCTCGTCCGCAATGAAACCTCGCCCGAAGACCTCCGCGGCATGATTGCCTCCGAAGGCATTCTGACCGCGAAAGGCGGCGTCAGCTCGCACGCCGCGCTCGTCGCCCGTCAGATGGGCAAGGTCTGCGTCTGCGGCGCCGCCGCGTTGCAGATTGATTACAATGCCAAGACCGTGACCGCCGGTGGCCAAACCTTCAAGGAAGGGGATTACCTCTCCATCAACGGCACCGTCGGCAATGTTTACGCCGGCCAGATTCCGACCGCCGCGTCCGAAATCGTGCAGGTCCTCGTCGAGAAGTCGCTCGATGGCTCGAAGAGCGAAACCTACAAGATGTTCAAGACGCTCATGGACTGGTGCTCAAAGGTCACCAAGCTCCAGGTCCGCACCAACGCCGACACACCCGAGCAGACCGAGAACGCCATCGCGTTCGGCGCCACAGGCATCGGCCTCACCCGCACCGAGCACATGTTCTTCGAGGGCAACCGCATTGATGCGATGCGCGAGATGATCCTTGCGGACAACCTCGAAGCCCGCAAGGCCGCGCTCGCGAAGCTCCTGCCCTACCAGAAGAGCGACTTCGTCGGCATCTTCAAGGCGCTGAAGGGCTACCCGGCCACGATTCGCTTCCTCGATCCGCCGCTGCACGAATTCCTCCCGCACGAGGAAGCCGCGCAGAAGGACCTCGCCGCCAAGATGGGCGTGCCCGTCGAGAAGATTCAGCGCCGCGTGAAGGAACTCCACGAGTTCAACCCGATGCTTGGCTTCCGCGGCTGCCGTCTCGGCATCGTGTATCCGGAAATCTCCGAGATGCAGGCCCGTGCGGTCTTCGAAGCCGCCGCCGAAGTGCAGAAGGCCGGCATCAAGGTGAAGCCTGAAGTCATGATCCCGCTCGTCGGGTTCAAGAAGGAACTCGACCTCCAGGTCGAAGTCGTTCATCGCGTCGCGAAGGAAGTCATGGCCGAGAAGAAGGTGAAGATCGCCTACCTCGTTGGCACGATGATCGAAGTGCCACGCGGCGCGCTCACGGCCGACGAGATCGCGCAGACGGCCGAGTTCTTCAGCTTCGGCACGAACGACCTCACGCAGACTTGCTTGGGCATGAGCCGCGACGACTCGGGCTCGTTCATCCCGGCCTACACCGAAGCGGAGATCATCAAGAAGAATCCATTCGCCTCGATTGACCAGACGGGCACGGGCCAGTTGATGAAGATCGCGGCGGAGAAGGGCAATGCGACCCGGCCTGGCATCAAGCTGGGCATCTGCGGCGAACACGGTGGCGATCCAGACTCGGTGAAGTTCTGCCACAAGGTCGGACTGACCTACGTGAGCTGCTCGCCGTTCCGCGTTCCGGTGGCCCGCCTGGCCGCTGCGCAAGCCGCGCTGGAAGACGAAGCCGCCAAGGCTCCCGCCAAGAAGGCGAAGAAGTAACAACTTCGTAGCGGCGACTCGGAAGAGCGCCGCTGAACGAGACCGAATTCATGCGAGCCGCTCCGGGAAACCGGGGCGGCTTTTCCTTTGCCCCTCTCTCGATTCGATGACAGACTTTGACCGTTATGAAACGGCTTCAATTGACAGGATTGCTGGAGCGTGAAGGCCACGGCTACGTGTCCTTGTGTCCCGAGCTCGATGTGGCGAGCCAGGGAGATACGGTGGACGAGGCGTTGGCCAACTTGCGCGAAGCGGTGGACCTGTTCTTGCAAACCGCTTCGCCCGCCGAGATCGAGCAGCGGTACCACCCGGAAGTGATTGTCAGTCGGTTCGAGGCCACCTATGCCTAAGCTGGCGTCTTCTCGGGCGCGGAAGTGTGCGCGATCCTCCGTGCGTAGGGTTTCGCCCAAGTGCGCCAACGCGGCAGTCACGTGGTGATGCAGCGCCGGATGGAAGGCACGACGATTACCGTGCCAATTCCCAACCACCGCGAAATCCGAACTGGCAGCTTGCTTTCGATCATCCGGCAAAGCCAGTTGCCGAAAGAACTGTTCATGCGTTGACTCGCATCAGCCGTGCTGGAGGACGAAACCGCCAAGGCTCCCACAAAGAAGGCGAAGAAGTAACTACGCCGCTACGCAGACTTAAACGCCGCCTCGGGAAACCACGACGGCTGTTCGATCGTCAGTGCTGAATCGCGGCTTTGCGGCGTTGATGCCAAGTGCGTCCGCCAACGATCAGCGCCAGCAGCGCAACCGCGAGAACTCCGGTCGTGCCAGGCTCGGGGATCGGCGCCAATTCCAGCATCGTGCCGGGGTCGCCGCCACCAGAAGCGATGTTACCGTAGTATGTCAACCAACTCTCGCTCGGATTGAAACTCCCCAGGGGGACATCCGCCATGCCGCTGTTGCTGTAGTCGAAGGTGCAGGTCAAACTCGTAAACGAAAACCCAGAAGATACGGCCATAGATGGTTGAGCTGCCATCACACTCCCATTGCCGCTCGCGCCCTGCGTGGGGATGATGACCCAACCACCGCTATAAGAGGGCTCGGTGCCGTTTAACCCACCGAAAGTCAGAGTCGGAGTGGAGTAGGTTGCCCAGGGCGAGCCATAATTCGTGTCCGGCGTTAGACTCGAAGCGGTGCTCTGGTAGTGGGTTTGATGAGCTGTAG
>CAZJTM010000087.1:0-22197 GCA_964548925.1 uncultured Verrucomicrobiota bacterium
CGCACCAAACCCAATGCTGACGCGCTCATCCGCGTTTCGCGCCAGACACTCCTTAGCCCGTCTCAGGCTTCGATTCCTTCCGGGCCGCAGATGCTCACCTCCAATTGCCCGAAGCGTTTCTCGTACGCCGGGATTTGGAGCGGTGCGATCAGATAGTTTCGCCCCTTGGGATAATACGAGCGGAACAGGGTCAACGCCCGGGCATCGAACGCATCCGGGTTCCATTTGCATTCGATCACGTCCACGGTGTCGCGGGTGCGCGGGAGGACGAAATCAATTTCGTTCCCGTTTTTGTCGCGCCAGTAGCGGGCGGGCGTGTCGGGCAGGCGCGCTTGCAGGTGCTCAAGGGTCAAGTGCTCCCAGAGGCTGCCGCAGTCGTCCGGGCGCAGCGTATCCCAGCCGCGGGCGAAGCTCACGAAGCCGGTGTCGAAACCATAGACCTTGGGCTGTTTGACCAGTTCCTTCTGACCGCCGCCGAAGAAGGGACGCACCAGGGTGATGGCGTGGGTGATTTCGAGCGCTTGGAGATGGCTTTCCACCGTGGGCCGCGTGATGCCGAGGGCCGCCGCCGTTTTCGTCACCTCCAATTGGCCGCTGCTCTGGCGCAACAGGTATTCGAACAGTGCGTTGAACCGGTTCATATCACGGAAGGCGAACAGCCGTTGGATGTCGCGGGCGAAAAACGAATCCATCCACTCCCGGTAAAACGAGGGCGCTTTCGTTTCGGCCAGCAAAGCGGGCGGCAGTCCACCGTGCAGCAGGCGCTTGGACAGCGTCGCCCCGAACGCGGCCAACTCCCCCGTGAGCACAGGCGTGAGATGGATTTGCCGTTTCCTTCCGGTGAGCGTGTCGCGGAATTTCTTGCTCGCGGCCAAGGTGGAGGAGCCCGTCGCCAGGATACGAAGTTGCGGGAACAAGTCCGCACCCACCTTCAACACGCGGCTGGGATCGCGAAGCTGGTGGATTTCATCGAAGACGATGACGGGTTTCTGGCAGTTGCGGTAGAACAGGGCGGGGTCGCGGACCATGTCTTCCACCGCCGGCAAATCGCAGTTGACGAACAGCGTCCGCTCCTCGCCAAGTTGCTGTGCCAGCGTCGTCTTGCCCGAGCGGCGAACACCGGAAAGCCAAGCAATGGGAGCCTCGCCCCAAGCGTTGTGAATGCGTTCCAGCCAGAAGGGTCGGCTAATCATGCAGGCGTAATATGCGTTTGGCCGGACTATTTGTAAAGTATGCTGGCGCTTTTGGGGCCAGTCATGCCCAGTTTCGACCTCGTCCATTCGCTCGGCGTCCGGCCACCGAGGCAGGCAAATCTCCCAAGCGCGACCGGATGTTCCAGCAGGTGACCATCAGTTCCGCTCTTCGCCCGCACTGCGTTCGACCGTCAGGCTGGTGAGACAACCCGCAATGAAGGTGATCGCCGAACCGATCAATACATACCACTGCCAGGAAATCTTGAGTTGCAGCCACACGAACGCCATGCAGGCGATGCCCGTGACGACGCCGGCCAGCGCGCCCTTCGGGCCCACCCGGCGGGTGAGAGCGCTCATCAAAAACAACCCCAGCACCGGGCCGTTCGTAAACGAGGCCACCGCCAGCACGGCGTCCACGCCGCGTCCCTTCATGGCAATGGCGGTCATGGCCACGGCAATCTGCACGACACCCCAAATCGCCGTCAGCACGCGGGACACATTCAGGTAGTGGCGATCCGATTTTCCGGGCGCAAACAGCGGGCGATAGAAATCTGTCACCGCCGCTGCCGAGAGCGAGTTCAACGATCCGGACAATGTGCTCATGGCGGCGGCGAAAATTGCAGCCACCACCAACCCGATGAGGCCGTTGGGCAGTTGCGTCACGATGAAGTGCGGAAACACCCGGTCCGCCTTGGCGGCCACTTCCGCCGGCAAGGCCGTTTGCTGATAAAACACATACAGCATCACGCCGATCAGCAGGAACAAGGCGAACTGGACCAGGATCACCGCGCCGCTGGTGAGCAACGCGAGCGTGGCTTGGCGGGCATTCCGCGCGCTCAGGTAGCGTTGCACCATGAGTTGATCCGTGCCATGCGTGGCCGTGGTGAGAAACGCGCCGCCAATCACCCCAGACCAGAATGTGTAGCTTCGGCCCAGATCAAAGGTGAAGTCGAACAGGTTGAACTTGTGCGCCGCGCCGGCCACCGCCACGACTTCGCTCCAGCCGCCCGGAATCTTCCCGAGCAACACCAGCGCCGCCACCACCGCGCCGATGAGATACACCACGAGTTGGATCGCGTCGGTCCAGATCACCGCCGCCATGCCGCCCAGATAGGTGTAGGCAATCGTCACCACGCCGATGATGAGAATGGAAACCGGGTCCGCCCAGCCAGTGAGCGCCACCAGCACGATGGCCGTGAGAAACAGCCGGATGCCGTCCGCGATGGAGCGCGTGACCAGAAACAGCGATGCCGCCGCGCGCTTCACGCGCCCGCCGAAACGCTGATCGAGCACCTGATACACGGTGAACAGCTCGCCTTTGAAATAGAGCGGGATGAACAGCGCCACAATGACGAGTCGCCCAAGGAGGTAGCCGATGACGATTTGGAGAAAGGTGAAGTCGCCGCCGACCCCGCTGGCGTTGGCCGCGAACGCGAACGCCGGCACGCTGATGAACGTGACCGTGGAGGTTTCCGTGGCGACGATGGAGCCCATCAACGCCCACCAGGGCGTGTCGTTGCCGGAAAGGAAGTAGTCGCGGATGTTGCGCTGCTTGCGGCTGAACCACCAACCCACGGCCAGCGTGCCCGCCATGTAGAGGACGATGATGATCAGGTCCAGCGGGTGCAGGCTCATGCGGGGAAAGGACGAAGGAAGTCCGAAGTTCGAGGTCCCAATCGCGTGCCGTGCTGTGTCTTGGTCATTGGGGTTGGGTCATTCGGCACTCCGCCCCGCCCTCACAACAACCGCCGCTGCTCGCGCTCCTGCATCAATGCTTCGACCAGCTTCGGCCCGCGGCTGCTGCGCCGCTCGATGATGTGTTTATTCAGCGTGGGGTCGTAGGGCACGGGATACCGGCCGTCGTAGCAGGCCATGCAAAACGACTCTTCGGGCTGGCCCGTGGCCTTGACCATGCCGTCCAGGGACAAGTAGTGCAGCGAGTCGGCTTTGAGGTATTTGCGGATGCCGTCGAGCGTGTGCTTCGCGGCCATCAGCTTGTCCCGGTCGGGGAAATCAATGCCATATACGCACGGATTCATGTGCGGCGGACAGCTCACCCGCACGTGGACTTCCCGGGCGCCGGCTTCCTTGAGCGTGTTGACCCGTGCCTTGCAGGTCGTGTCGCGCACGATGGAGTCGTCCACCACCACGACCCTTTTGTCGCGCACCAGTTCGGCAATGAGGTTCAACTTCACGCGCACGTTGAAATCGCGGATGAGCTGGGTGGGCTGGAGGAAACTGCGCCCGACGTAGTGATTGCGGACAAACGCCATCTCGTACGGAATGCCGGACTCCAAGGAGAAGCCCAGCGCCGCGCAATTGCCGCTGTCGGGCACGGGGATTACCAGGTCGGCCTGGACCGGATGCTCGCGGGCGAGCTGCCGGCCCATCTCCACGCGGGCCTGGTGGACGTTGCGCCCGGCGATCGTGCTGTCCGGACGCGCAAAATACACGTATTCGAAGATACAGAAGGCGCGTTCCTGCTTCTCCGGAAAGGCCGGCACACTGGTCACGCCGTGCTCGTTGATCACCACGATCTCGCCGGGCTCGATGTCGCGGACGAACTTCGCGTGGATCAGATCGAAGGCGCAGGTTTCGCTGGAGAGCACCCACGCGTCGTCCACGCGTCCCAGCGAAAGCGGGCGAAAGCCATGCGGGTCGCGCACCCCGATGAGTTCCTTCTCTGTCATGATGACGAGCGAAAACGCGCCTTGGATGCGACGCATCGTCTGGACCAGTGTGTTGACCGACCCGTTGCAACTCGGCTGGGCCAGCAGGTGCAGGATAATCTCGCTGTCCACCGTGGTCTGGAAGATCGAGCCCTTCAGTTCCAGCTCCTCGCGAAGCTGGGCGGCGTTGGTGAGGTTGCCGTTATGCGCGATGGCAATTTGGCCGCGGGCGCAATCCACCGTGAGCGGCTGGGCGTTGCGGATATGCGACGAACCGGTCGTCGAGTAGCGCGTGTGGCCGATGGCGATGTTGCCGACCAGCCCCTGCAAGGCGGGAGCATCAAACACCTGCGGCACCAGTCCCATGCCCTTGTGTGGGTGAAACTCCTTGCCGTCGGAGGACACGATGCCGGCGCTCTCCTGCCCGCGATGCTGGAGGGCGAACAGGCCGTAGTACGTCAACTCCGAAGCCTTCGGGTGGCCGTAAACGCCGAAGACGCCGCAGTAGTGTTTGGGATGGCTTTGCATGCGCCGTTGCTGCGAGAGCACGACCAGATTTGACCAGAGGCCGCCCCAGGCAAGCAAGCTCGATTCCGACCCAGAGAGTGTTCGAAGCTGCGGAATATCCATTTGACACTCTGGCCGACGGCTCTTAGCCTGCGACGCGTCTAGATTTTATGGCAGAAAACATTCCGAATCTCCCGGGTGGCGCCGTGCCGCCGAAGAAGGAAACCGGCAAGGTCCAGCCGAAAAAGGAAACCGTCCGCATCAATTTGCCCCCGAAGCCCACGGCGGCGCCGACCATCAAGCTGCCAACGCTGCCCCCGGGCGGTCCGACCGGCGCTCCCGCTCCCGCCGTGGCTGCGGCTCCAGCCGCCGCGCCCGTGGCGGCGCGCGCGAGCGTCGCGGCCCCGGTGAGCCATCGTCCAGCCGCGGCTCCGGCGGCGGCGGCGGCGCCCGCCGCCCCGATGCGTTCCGCCCCGATTGTTCCGGTCGTGGCCACCGTGAGCGTGGTGGACAAGGCGCTCGCGATTGCCGCGATGGTCGTGGCGCTGATCGCCGTGGGCGCCGCGTCGTATCTCGCGTTCTTGTTGCCCATCGAATAGCGACCTCGCGGCCTTCTAGGTCCGGTCGCGTTCAACGCGCTCTTGATTTATGGCATCGCCCAATGTTGTCACTCTGACCGAGCAGAATTTCGCCCAGGAAGTTTTGCAGTCGGCCACGCCCACGCTCGTGGATTTCTGGGCCGAGTGGTGCGGTCCGTGCAAGATGATCGCCCCAGTGCTGGATGAGTTGGCGGACGAGTTCCTCGGTCGCGCCCGCGTCGGCAAGGTCAACATTGACGACCACCAGGCGTTGGCCGCGCAATATGGCATCCGCGCCATTCCCACCTTGCTGCTCTTCAAGAAAGGCGAGGTGATCGAGCAACTGGTCGGCGCAAAAAGCAAGCGCGACCTGAAGGCCAGCCTCGAAAAGGCCGTCGCCTAGGCGCGCCCCAAGGGCGCCATGCCCTGCCTCATCACGCCCGGACAGTTCACCCGCCGGGCCGAGCTGTACCACCAACTCGCCGCCCTGACGGGCGCGGGTGTGGGGCTGATTCAGGCCCTCGAACAACTTCATCGTCATCCCCCAAGCCGCGGCTTCCGCGCGCCGTTGCGTCGTGCGCTGGGGCAACTCAACGCAGGCTCCACGCTGGCCGAAGCGGTCGCGGCGGGCGGGTGGATGACGGACTTCGAACGGGCCCTGTTGGAGGCGGGCGAGCGGAGCGGCCGCCTGGAACAGTGCTTCAAGCTGCTCGCCGATTACCACGATGACCGCGCCAAGCTCGGGCGCCGCCTGCTCTCGGGCCTGATGTATCCGGCGTTCGTCCTGCACTTCGCCATCTTCATTCTGCCTTTTGCGGAGTTCTTCACGACGGGCGATCTGCGGACCTACCTGGCCCGAACGCTCGGCGTGTTGTTGCCGCTTTACGCCTTGCTGGCGTTGGGAATGTTCGCCGCCCAAGGGCGGCGAGGCGCGGCGTGGCGGGCGTTTTTGGAACAGGCGCTCCGCTGCGCGCCCGTGCTGGGTTCGGGTCGGCGCGACCTGGCGCTGGCGCGGTTGGCGGCCGCGTTGGAGGCGCTGATCAGCGCCGGCGTCACGGTGGTGGAGGCCTGGCAATTGGCGGCGCGGGCGAGCGGCAGCCCCGCCTTGGAGCACGCGGTGACGCGCTGGAGAAGTTCATTGGCCGCGGGCCAGACCCCGGCGGAATTGGTGACGGCGAGCGGACGATTCCCGGAGTTGTTCGCCAACCAATACGCCACCGGCGAACAGAGCGGAAAACTCGACGACAGCCTGCGCCGGCTGAACCGTTATTACCAGGAGGAGGGCTCGCGCAAGCTGGAAGCCGTGGCGCAATGGACGCCGCGGTTCTTCTATCTGATCGTGGCAGGCTTGGTCGCCTGGAAGGTCATTAACTTCTGGATGGGCTACTTCGAACAGATCCAGAAGGCGGGCGGGTTCTGAGGCGTTCCGCGCGCCCGTCATGTGTTCTCGTCTGTCGAATCCGGCTCGACGGCCTCCGGCTCTTTTTCCTGGGCCGCTTCGATTCGGGCGTAATAGACGCCGAGATTGTGCTGCGCAGTCTTGTCGCCCTGCCGCGCGGCGCGGATGAACCAGCGCACCGCTTCGTCGGTATTCTGCCGCACGCCCCGGCCGGTTTCGTAACACAACCCGAGATTGCATTGGGCGGGGGCGCATTCCTGTTCGGCGGCAAAGCGATACCACTTCACCGCTTCCGCGAAATTCTGCGGAACGACCTGCCCCTGCTCGTAGAAGACGCCCAGGTTGAACTGGGCCTGGGGTTCGCCGCGCTCGGCGGCGGCGTGGTACCATTTCACCGCCTCGGCATAATTCTGCGCCACACCCTGGCCGGTTTCGTAGCACACCCCGAGGTTGAATTGGGCGGCGGGATCCCCCTGTTCGGCGGCCTCGCGAAACCACTTGGCGGCTTCGCTGAACTGCTGCACCACGCCCTGGCCGGTCTGGTAGCAAAAGCCCAGATAACATTGGGCCGTGGCATCGCCCTGCTCCGCCGCTTTGCGAAACCACCGCACCGCTTCGGCGTGATCCTGCGCGACCCCTTGGCCGGTCTGAATGCAGATCGCGTAATAGCATTGCGCGGCGGGATCGCCTTCCTCGGCGGCCTTGCGCATCTCGTCGAACGAATTCCAGGTCTTGGTGTTCTTGTTCATCCAGCCCTTGCCCGGCACTCTCCACCCGCCCGCCTCGCGCGCGGCGGCCTTGCGCCCGGCTGACCGCGACTACAATAGAACGCGCACCTTTGTTTTCAAGCCGCATTCGCCCCGGGCCTGCGGCGGTCCGAGCCCTCGGCACTTTGCAGTTTGCCCCCGCCGGAGTCTGGTTCTCTCCGCATCCGACAGAGCGGGTGTCAGTCGTTCCAACAGGGTTGGCCGCCGCGCGCCGGGCTTTGCTTCCGTCGAAAGCCGGTTACACTTTGGACATGAAACAGATCGCCTGCCGGCTGGCCCTTGTCCTCGCATTCGGCCTGAGTCTGGAAACGCCCGCGCAACCGCCTGCCGAAACCAACTTCTTTCCCATCATGCCGTGGAACTGGATGCCCGACGATCTGGCGGTGCTGAAACGCGTGCGGGACTGCGGCTTCACGGTGGCGGGCTTCGTCGCGCCGGGAGCGCTGGATGCCTGCCAAGCCGTCGGGCTGAAGGCCATCGTCTCAGATGCCCGGGCGTCGGACTACGATTGGGCGCGCGTGGACGAAGCCGCCGCGCGCCGGAAGGTCGCCAGCCTGGTGGCGGAAGTCGGACAGCACCCGTCCGTCTTCGGCTACTACTTGCGCGATGAGCCTTCCGCAGACGCCTTCGCCGGCTTGAGCAAAGTGGCCGGCCTTTTCCGGGAACTCGCGCCCGGCAAATGGCCCTACATCAATTTGTTTCCGGACTACGCCTCCGCAGGCCAGCTTGGCGCCGCCAGCTACGCCGAATACTTGGAGCGGTTTATCACCACCTGCCAACCCGCGATCGTGAGTTACGACAATTACTCGATCATGGACGACGGCTCCCTGCGCGAGAACTATTGGACCAACCTCGAGGCCGTCCGCGCCGCGAGCCGGAAACATGGGGTGGTGTTTTGGAACATTGTGCTGAGCGTGGCGCATTTCAGCTATCGCGAGGCCAGCGCGGCGGATTTGCGCTTTCAAGCCTACACCACGCTGGCGTACGGCGGTCGGGGACTGAGTTACTTCACGTATCTCGCGCCCGCGGTGGGCAACTACCGCAGCGCGCCGGTGGATCAGTTCGGCAACGAAACGCCCACCTGGCACCATCTGCAAAACGTCAACCTGCAGGTGCAGAAACTCGCCCCGACGCTGCTGCAACTCGCGTCCGATGACGTGTATCACCTCGGCAAACCGCCCGCCGGCTGCCACGGCCCGACGACCAACAGTCTGGTGAGCGCCATCGCGGGCGAGTGTTTTGTGGTTGGCGATTTCACGCACCGGGATGGTTCGCGTTACGTGCTCGTGGTGAACAAGGACCTCGCCAAGTCGCGGGTGTGCGCGCCCCAATTCCGCACGCCGCCCAAGAAGCTGCTCCAGGTTTCCCCCTACACCGGAGCGCTGACCCCGCACGAGGGGGAACAGGTCTGGCTCGCCCCCGGGCAGGGCGCGCTGCTGAAGTTGGAGCAGTAAGCTGAACGCCCTTGCCGGAAAGCCGGTTCGGTCCGACGCCGCACCCAAACCCGGGCCGCTGGTCCGCCGCCAGCGCGTTCCATCCCTCCCCCTTAACCTCGACCCGTTGGCGTCTCGGCAAGGCGCCGCCATTTTTCTCCTTTTGGAGTTTGCGGCGCTCTGCAGAGCCGCCGCTACACTTCAGGCACAACGGCCTGGAGTCTCGCGAACCATTGGGAGTGCGGCTTTGAGCGCCGATTCCCGGTTGTCCAAAAGGCCAAGCCAGCTTCATTGCCCCGAGGCGCGAAGCTGGCGGGGGCCGGGAATCACAGAACGCAATCCGGCTTGAAACTTGAAACCCGC
Organism: uncultured Verrucomicrobiota bacterium; assembly: GCA_964548925.1. Taxonomy (GTDB): domain Bacteria; phylum Verrucomicrobiota; class Verrucomicrobiia; order Limisphaerales; family MWDV01; genus MWDV01. The sequence goes on from CAZJTM010000087.1 coordinate 8,910, forward strand.
GCCTTGAGACTTTGCCGCATGACGCACGATCAAGTTCTGCAAGTCTTCCGCGACACCGGTGCGCTGCTCGAAGGGCACTTCATCCTCCGCAGCGGATTGCACAGCCGGCAGTATTTCCAATGCGCGCTCGCCCTTCAGCAGATGCCCGTGGTGGAGCGGCTCGGCTCGGCGCTGGCGGCGAGAGTGCGCGGGTTGGGCGCCGTCACCGTTGTTGCGCCCGCCATGGGCGGACTCGTCATCGGCCAGGAAGTGGCCCGGCAGTTGGGCGTCCGGTTCATCTTCGTCGAGAAGGAGGACGGGAAGCTGGTCCTGCGACGCGGATTCAAGATCGGGACTGGCGAGAAGATCGTCATTGTGGAGGACGTGGTGACGAAGGGAGGCCGCGTTCAAGAAACCCTCGAGATCGTGCGGGCGGCGGGCGGCACTGTGTTGGGCGTGGCCATGCTCGTGGACCGCTCCAACGGCGGCGTGAACCTCGGCGTGCCGATGTTCAGTCTCCTGGCGTTGAACGTCGAAACTTTCGCGCCAGACAAGCTCCCACCCGATCTGGCCGCGCTCCCGCCCCAGAAGCCGGGGAGCAAGTAGTCTTCGCGGCTCGCGTGCGAAGGTCATCAACTCTTTTCGACTGGAGACTCAACGGCCGCGCACCGAAGGCCGCCCTTGCCAGCCGCAGCTTGTCGGGGCTAACTATCCCGCGTGATAACCGCCGTCAAGATCCCAGCCCAGTGGGGCCACCGCAAGCCAAGGGTATCGGTCGCTTGGCGGCAAGAGTTGCAGCGTTCTGGGGAATTGTCCGACCGTTGTTCAATGTGAAAGTCACGTCACTTCTGACCGCCCCCATTCTGACCTTGCTCGTCACTGGGCGGCTTGCCTTGGCGACTGTGGCGGAGCCGTCACGCTGGGCCATCAGCCTGGACGGACCGTGGCAGTTTCAGCGCGGTCCTCTGCCCACCAACGCGTGGAGGACGGTGACGGTGCCCTCCACTTTTCAGGACCACGAGGGCAATGCCTTTCATGGCGTGGGCTGGTATCGCCGCGAGATTGCGCCGTTTGAGTTGCCGCCGGGCCGGCGCGTGTTGTTGCACTTTGAGGCTGCGGCGACAGCCGCCGAGGTGTGGTGGAACGGGGAGCGGCTCGGCGCGCATCTGGGAGGCTGGACGCCGTTCCGGTTCGATGTCACCGACCTCGTGCGGCGGGCGGCCGCTGGCCAACCGCACGAAGTCCGCGTGCGCCTCGATGAAAAGGTCGGCCACAACACCCAAGGGTTTCTGACCATCATCGAACCCCACTTTGGCGGGCTCTGGCAACCGGTGAAGCTGCTCGGAGTACCGGAAACCTACGTGGACGATCTTTGTCTCCACGCCTACGGCAATCCCCTGACGCATCGGCTCGAATTGCATCTCCCGCTGTGCGGCAGTTCGACGTCCGCAGTGGACTCGGTGCGCGTGCGGCGGCGTCCCCGGGGCGCGACGGGTTGGTCGGCGGAAACCACCCGGGCCTGGCCGGGCGCGGCGGGCGCCCGCTTGGAAATCCCCGCGCCGGATGCTCCCCGGTGGTCGCCTGAATCGCCCGCCTTCGAGGAACTCGAGATTGAGATTCTCTCCAGGGGCAACGTCTTGGATCGCGTGTCCGCACGCGCGGCGTTTCGCGATCTGCAGGCACGCGGCAATCACATCAGCCTCAACGGCCGGCCGTTGAACGTCCGCGGGTTGCTGAACTGGGGCTACTACCCGCCACGCTTGGCGCCGCAACCGGACGAGGAGCGTTTCCGGCGGGACATCGAACTCGCGCGCGCCTGTGGGTTCAACACCCTGAAGTTCTGCCTCTGGGTGCCCCCCAAGCGCTTCCTGGAACTGTGCGACGAGTTGGGCATGCTCGCGTGGATGGAATACCCGACCTGGCATCCGCAGCTTACCCCGGAGTATCTCGACGATCTGCGGCGGGAGTATCTGGAGTTCTTCCATTACGATCGCGGGCATCCCTCCGTCATCCTGCGCAGCCTCACCTGCGAAACTGGCTCCGGCGCCGACCTCACCGTGATCCAGGAACTCTACGATCTCGCCCACCGCACGATCCCCGGCGCCGTGGTGGAGGACGATTCGAGCTGGATTGGTTGGAACCGCGTCCACGATTTTTATGACGATCACCCTTACGGCAACAACCACACCTGGGTGAAAACCTTGGCGGGATTCCGTGAGCACATCCTCGCGCACGGGCCCAAGCCGTTGGTGCTCGGGGAGTGCATGGCCGCGGATACGTGGTTTGATCGTCAGCCGCTGCTGGAACGCGTTGGGACGAATCGCCCGTACTGGGTACCGGGTTTCTTCGACGCGATGGGCGAGTGGGAGCAGCAGATGAAACGAATCGCCGGCCCGGGCGGCTTGGAGGCGCTCGCCGCCGAGTCCCGGCATTACGCCATGCTCATGCGCAAGTTTCAGGTGGAAACCTTCCGGCGGGAAATCCCCTACGGCGGCTACGTCGTCAGTGTCATCCGCGACTTTTCGACGGCGGCGATGGGTTTGCTGGACTACATGGATCAGCCCAAGTGGTCTCCGGCCGACTGGGCATGGCAGGGCGACACGATGTGCCTGCTGCAGACTGAGAACGATCGCCGGAGCTTCTTCGCCGGGGAAGCGTTCCACGCCGAGGTTTTGCTCAGCCACTTTGGCGACCAAAGCCTGCGGGACGCGGAATTAACCGTGGCCGTGCGCGAGGCCGATGGCGACAACCGGGTGTTTTCCCAGGTTCGGGAGAGAATCCCCAACCAGAATTGCGGCACGTTGACCCGCCCGGTCACAATCGAATTCAAACTGCCGCCCACCCCCGCTCCGCAGCGGCTCTTGGTCAGCGCCGAGTTGAGATCGGCGGCGCTGAGTTACAGCAACTCGTGGCCCGTCTGGCTTGTGCCACGTCCGGCAACCGGTTGGGATCAGCGGGTCTGGCTGCACGGTTCCGTGCCCGAAGAACTGGCCCGGGCGCTGTTCCCGGGACTGCCGCGATCGCCGGAGCCGCGAACAGGTCAGGTGGCGGTCGCGTCCCGGTTCGATGCCGCCCTGGTGCGGTTCCTTGAACAAGGCGGGCGGGTGTTGTTCCTGCCCGACGGCGAGCGCGGCAGCTTTCCGCTCAACGCCCACTGGTTCCTGCGCGGCGCGCCTTACGTGCCTGAGCACCCACTCACCCGGCGCGCTCCCCGGGAGTTCTGGATTGAGCTTCAGCACTTTGACCTTGCCGGCCGCGTGATTCCCGAACTCGGCTACCTCGATCAAATAGACCCCGCGTTGCTTCTCTGGGACACGCATGACCTGAAGACCGTCAAGACACACGGACTCCTCTTCGAGACGCGCGCGTCCCAAGGCCGCCTCCTCGTCAGCGCGCTGCGTCACCAGGAGAATTGGAATGCGGCCGGCCAGTGGTTGTTGCCGGAGTTGATTGAGCACCTTGCGAACGGGCCACAACCGCGGCACGCGCTCGCCGACTCCACCTGGGTCCGGCTCCAGGAAAAGCTTCGCGAGGAAAAGCTCGATCTCACCGGGAGAACCTGGCGTTTCAAACCAGATCCGAACGCGGAAGGCGTCACGCAAGGCTGGGCTTCGCCCGCGCTCACGTTGGACGACACCTGGAAGGAGATTCGCGTCGGACAACATTGGGAATCGCAGGGCTTCCCGTCACTCGACAAGTGGGCTTGGTATCGCCTGCGGGTGGAAGTCCCGGCCACGTGGGCAGGCCGACCGATCTATCTCAGCTTCGAGGGCGTGGATGACATGTACGAGCTCTACGTGGATGGCAAATTGATCTCCCGCCGCGGCGACATTGCCACCCGCCAAGACACCTTCAACGAGAAGTTCAGCCATGACCTCACAGCCTGGGTGCGGCCGGGCGGACACCATGACATCGCGGTCCGAGTTTACGATTGGTACGGCGGCGGCGGCATCTTTCGCCCCGTGACCTTGGGCACCACGGCCTTCAGCGCCGAGGCGCAACTCTTGAAGTAGGTCCGATCAAACCCAGCCCCGCCTCGGCCCCTTGGACGGAACAAGCTCGCGTCGTCCCGAGTGTCTTATCCCGGACTGGGATGCTGCCGTTGGCAACGGAACTGAACCTGAAGCCGAGGCGCCGTGGTCCGGCCCACGCCGAGCCCTTGGCAAACGGGGGCGAGGCCGGCGGTGCAGAATCATTTCCCTCCCGGCTGTTTCCTGCTAGATTCGCGCCCATGATTCTGACCCCGGACGAACTGCGGAGTCTGGTTGAAGCCCGCCACGCCACGCCTCACGACTTGCTGGGAATGCACGCGCTTGGCGATGGGGCGGGGGTGGTTGCGCGGGCGCTGCTGCCCGGCGCGGCCCGCGTCCAGGTGCAGCCGCTCGGTGAATCAGCGCTCCCGGCCTTTGAACTCAGCCAACTGCACGACGCTGGGTTGTTCGAAGGCGTGGCGCGGGACATTCCGCAGGTTGTGCCTTACGAGTTGATCGTCACGAACGTCGCCGGCGAAGTGCGGCGCCTCCGCGACCCTTACTCGTTCGCGCCCACCTTGACGGAACAGGACCTGTATCTCTTTGGCAAAGGTGACGAGCGGCGCATTTACGAGAAGCTCGGGGCGCAGCTTCGCACGGTGGAAGGAGTGACAGGCGCCAGCTTCGCCGTTTGGGCGCCAAATGCGCAACGCATCAGCGTGGTCGGCGATTTCAACGGTTGGGACGGACGCTGCCATCCCTTGCGCCGGCTGGGCATGTCCGGGGTTTGGGAGATCTTCATCCCGGGCGTGGCCGAGGGCGCGCACTACAAGTTCGAGCTCCGCAACCGCCACGGGAAGATTGTCCTGAAGACAGATGCTTACGGTCAGTTCTTTGAAGTCGCGCCCAAGAACGCCTCGATCGTCTGGAACAACCGCAAGTTCAACTGGACTGACGGCGCCTGGCTGAAACAGCGCCGCAAACGCGATCCACTGAAATCACCCGTCAGCATCTACGAACTGCACATTGGCTCCTGGAGAAAAAAGAGCAAGGCCGAGTCGCTGGGCTATCGCGAGCTCGCCGCGCCGCTCATCGAGTACGTGAAGCAAATGGGTTTCACGCACGTCGAGTTCATGCCGGTGGCCGAGCACGCGTTTTATCCGTCGTGGGGCTACCAAGTGACGGGTTTCTACGCGCCGACGAGCCGCTACGGCACGCCAGAGGATTTCCAGTATCTCGTCAACGAACTGCACCGCGCGGGCATTGGCGTGATCATTGACTGGGTGCCGGCGCATTTCCCGCGCGACGACTGGGCGCTGGCGCGCTTCGACGGCACCGCCCTCTACGAGCACGAAGACCCGCGCAAGGGCGCGCATCAGGATTGGGGCACGCTGATCTTCAACTACGGCCGGCACGAGGTCGTGAATTTCCTCATCGCCAACGCGCTCTTCTGGTGCGACCGCTTCCACATTGACGGCCTGCGCGTGGATGCCGTCGCCTCGATGCTCTATCTCGATTACTCGCGCAAGCACGGCGAATGGATTCCCAACAAGTATGGCGGCCGCGAAAACCTGGAGGCCATCGAGTTCCTGCGGCAGTTCAATCACCTCGTCCACACCGAATTCCCCGGCGTGATGACCATCGCCGAGGAATCCACTGCCTGGCCGCAGGTGACGCGTCCGCCGTATCTGGGCGGGCTGGGCTTCTCCTTTAAGTGGAACATGGGCTGGATGCACGACACGCTGGAGTATTTCAAGCGCGACCCCGTGCACCGGAAGTATCACCAGAACGATCTCACGTTCGCGATGATCTACCACTACCACGAGAACTTCATCCTGCCGCTCTCGCACGATGAGGTGGTGCATGGCAAACGCTCGCTGCTCGGCCGCATGCCGGGCGACGACTGGCGGCGCTTCGCAAACCTGCGCGTGCTGCTCGGCTACCAGTGGATGTTCCCCGGCAAGAAGCTGCTGTTCATGGGCGGCGAGATTGGCCAGAGCTCCGAGTGGAACGCCAACGCGCAGGTCGAATGGTCCTTGCTCGAAGCTGGCCCGTATCACCGGGGCCTCCAGCAGTTCGTGAAAGACCTGAACCAGCTTTACCTCGCCGAGCCGGGCCTGTGGCAGGCGGACTACGACCCGGGCGGCTTCGTGTGGATTGACGCCTCGGACAATCAACAAAGCGTGATGTCGTTCATTCGCCAGGAGCCGGAGCGGACGAGTGAGGTGGTGGTGATCCTGAACCTGACGCCCGTGCCGCGCCACAAATACCGCATCGGCATGCCGCGGCCGGGCAAGTGGCTCGAAGTGCTGAACAGCGACGCGGCGGTGTACGGCGGGAGCAACGTCGGCAACATGGGCGGTGTCGTGGCCGAAGACCAGGATTGCCACAACCAATCTTACTCGGCGGAATTCACCTTGCCGCCGTTGAGCATCATCGCGTTCAAGCCGGAGCGAGTGGAAGCCGCGCCTGTGTCGGCAGAAGCAAAGCCGGCGGAGGAAGCGCACTGAACTCCCCGCAGGGTAACAAGGATATGATTCCTTCAACGTTGACTCCGGAATGCATTCAGAAGGCCATTGAGCAGATTGATCGCGATGGCGTGCCGTCCAAACGAGAATCCGTCCATTACGATCTTTGCGTCAATGATAAGAGATACCCACCGAAATACGTCGTGTCCCTCGCATCAGAGTGCGCGAGTGGCGTGGCTTACCCTCCAGAGGATTTTAACGCGGTGGAGGCAAAGAACTATTTCATAAGGAAGGGCTATCGAGTAGTTGACCGAAGGCTTGAAGACGGTCAGACACAGAAGGCATCCGATTTGCCAGCTCCAGCACCGGAAAGAGTCGAGACCACAGCTTACCGCATTCTGCGTGACACGGACCTCGCCCGGCAAATCAAGGCGTTACACGATTACCGTTGTCAGATCTGCGGACACACAATCCAGCTTCCTGATGGCTCCTTCTACGCCGAAGCCCATCACATTCAACCTCTGGGTGCCCCGCACAATGGGCCGGACACGAGAGGCAACATCATATGTGTTTGCCCGAACCACCACGCAGAATTGGACTACGGCGTCACACCCATACCAGCGGTTAATCGTGCCGATTCAAATGATCACGTAATCGAGATGCAGTACGTCGATTACCACAATCAGAGGATTTACAGGGCAAAGTCCCCAACTGGAATCGCTGCTCCGCCTCGTTTGACCCATGGCTGAAGTCTATCACGCGCTCGGGTTGCACATGCATCAGCCACCGGGGAATCTGGTGGCGCTGCACAATGCGAAAATGCGATGGAAACGTCCCGCGGCAGCGGTGGATTCCCGGCGATGAAGACGCTGACGGGCGATGATAGCCAGCGTGTCCGGCTGCCAGACGCCGCGCCGCACTCGGCATTCGCCTTCCCTCGACTCACTTTCGCGCCGTGCGCTCCAGAATGACGCCCTCCGATTTCCCGTCGAGCTGCTCCCGCACTGAGAGGGCCCGCCGCTCGATGAAGCGTTTGAGTTGATGCGCCGGACGATCGGCGGAAGCTTTGGCGGGCGACGTGCCCACAGCCTGCTCGAACTTGGCGAAGCGAAACTCGGACTCGGCCGCGATGGGACTCCGGATGGCCTGTGCCACGGCATCAATGCGCTCCCCCAGCCGGCTGGGCACGAAGAGCCGCGTGAACAAGTCCTCAAGTTGCGCCCGGTAGAGTTGCCGGAACTCTTCCACCGCCAGAACGCGCTCCAGAAAACGATGTTCGCCCACCCACGGATGCCAGAGGCTGGCGCGTTCACGTCCTTCCGGCGTGCCGATTAGAAAGAAACCGCCCCATGAAAGATCAAGGTCCCACGGGATGAACCCGAACTGGTTCGTGCTCGGGTCCAAGTAGAGATAGAAGTTCTGGCCGTCGGAGAGAAAGCCGTCGTAGTTGGACAACAGGACCTCGCAGGCGAGATAGCGCGCGAACCGTTCCAAGTCCAGAAAGTCTCCCAAATGCGCGGCGAACTCGGGGTCACTCGCATACGTCACCAATCGCGCGAACTCCATGACCCGGCGCAATTGGGCCTCCGTCGCTTTCGTCTTGAGATCGTAAATCGCTGCGTAGGCGGACCAGTCATCGCCCAGGTATTTGAAGAGTTCGTAGGTGACGGGTTTGAACAGCGGCGTCTGCTTCGAGCCGAACCGCTCCAAGGCGAACACGTCATCCACCGGTTCCACCATGGCGTAGAGACCGAGCGGCTTGCGGTCCCATTGCCCCTCGACACTGATGCTCAGATACGCGTACGCCGTGCGCGGAACCGGCACGCCGGCGTCACGGAAGAACTCATAGGCCAGCGTGTCGCTCAGGCAGGAAGGATCACTGAGCAGGTTGTGGAAGTTGAGTTCCTTCGCCGCGCCGAGCTTTTGCCCCTTGGTGAACCGGTTGAGGTCCACTTTGTACGAACGCTTGTCGCCGTAAAGCGAGGCGAGGTAAGTGCCGTTGCCCTTGACACGCGCCCCGACGTTGGTAAACGCGACGCCGCCCAGCTCGAAATCGGCGGAGGCCCAGTGGAAATCGAAGCCCAGCACGCCCGCCAACCCGCTGCGTTGCGCGGCGGGATTGCGGAGCAGCACCGTGCCGTCCGGCTGCCAGAAATTCGGCAACGGCGCGATTCGCTTGGGCGCCACGGCGCGCCATTGCGCGCGGGAGAAGCTCAGGTGGGCCAGCCAGATGTTGGTTGTTTGGTAGAGGTCCCGGGCGGTGCGAACGCCAACCGCGCTCGGCCCCTGAACACTGACGTCTGCGGGCCAACGCCGGGCGGGCAGCGTCTTCCCAGGCTCTTTCTTCGCCTCCTGCTGGGCCCCCCAGACGACCAGCCGGGAGAACAACCAGCTATGCCCGGAGCGCGAGGACGCGTACCACAACGCGCCCACGACGGCCACCAGGGCCACGATGAACGTCGGAACGCCGATCACGACCCGGCGGCGCCAGCGCACCCAAGCCAGCGAATGCAACACGCGCCGGGCCAGTTTCAGCGCGGGGCGCTTCCCCGGACGCTGCTCGATCGCCGACGCAATCTCCACCACCAAATTCTCCGGCAGCGGTGGCGCACAAGCCTCGGCGGCACACGCTTGTGCCAACTCCTCAATGTCCACCGGCACGCCGCGCCGGCGCAGCCGGCGGGTGAGCTTCTTCAATCCGCGCTCGACACGTTTGCCGACACGCCGCTCGCTCACGCGCAGAACCTTGGCTGCCGCTCCCAAGTCCCACTGGAGCAGCGTCCGCAGCAACACCGCGTTCCGTTGGCGCGTTGGCAGACGCTCAAGGCCCGCATCCAGCTCCGGCGCCAAGCGCGTCCACAAGGGTTCATCCGCGGAAACCTGCCGCTTCCTGTTCAGCCAAAGCCACGGCCATCCGCGTTTTGGTTTGCAGCCGAGCTTGCGGCAGGCAACCGCCGTGACGTGGAACAGCCAACCTGCCAGCACGGTCTTCTTCCGCAGCCGGCGTGCGCGACGGGCCAGCACGAGAAACACCGCGCGCGTCACTTCCCCGGCAAGTTCCGCCTTGCCGGTGCGCCGGAGCGCCGACGCATAAACCAGCGGACCATACCGCCCGATCAGCGGGCGCAGGCCTTCCGCGGCTCGCCGTCGTCGCCATGCGTCGAGACATTCGCGGTCCGTTGCCAGGATGGGAGGAATCACGACCATGAACGACAATTGCCCGCGGCGGAGGAACTCATCATCGTCATCAGGAAAACGCAACCGGAACTTCTTCCAGCCGCCAAGATGTGCGCGGACGACGATCTCCCACCTGTTCGGCAACGAGAGAGCGAGCGATTCGTCCCGTGAACCTCGACGAGCGACACGATCCGTCTTTCGGCGATCACGTTGTCCGGATGGCGCGACATGCTTTGAGTGCCAGTATGGACTTGGCCCGGCAGGGGCGTCTAGCCTGGTGATTTGAGTTTCGCCCCAGCATCCGCTCGTGCAGTGTCTTGACACGTATGAACTGCTGTGGTGTTGCCGAGTACAAATCACCAGTGAGAAACCGATCTCACCTTTGGCCGGCGTTGCTGGCGCTGATCGGTCTGTTGGCTGTGCCCGGTTGGGCGGCGGATCAAGGGCCACTCCCGCGCGACCATGTCTATTTCCAGACCGACTTCGAGAATTCCGACACGCTCAGGTCTTTCACCGGATCGCCGGCGCTGGAAGCCGGGCGGCACGGCGGGCGGGCGCTGGCCATTGAGAGCAAACTGGGGACAGGCGGCTCGACGGTCGCACTGCCCTTGCCGGCGGAGGCGATGCGCGGCTATCTGGTGCGCGGCGCGGTTCTGGTGCGGGCGGAGGCGGTCAGCCCCAAACCCAATCCGTGGAACGGCATCAAGCTGATGCTCGCCATCGAAGCGCCGACCCGGAAGCTCTGGCCGCAAGCCGACATTGGGACAGGAACGTTTGACTGGCAGCGCGTCGCGTTCACCGCCCGCGTGCCGGCCGACGCCACCGCCATCACGCTGGTGCTCGGTTTGGAACAGGTGACCGGCAAGGTGTGGTTCGACGATTTGAAGATCAGCGTCGCCAAGCCGCCGATCGTTCGCGACGCCAAGCCCGTGGCCGGACCGCGGTTCACCGGGCACAACCTGCCGCGGCTGCGCGGAGCGATGATCAGCCCGAACATTGACGCGGCGAGCCTCCGCCTGCTGGGCCGCGAATGGAACGCCAACCTCATCCGCTGGCAACTCATCCGCCACGGGCGGCCCGACGAGCCGATGTCCGTGGACGATTACGATCAGTGGCTGGAGGGCGAGTTGAAGAAACTGGATGCGGCGTTGCCGGTTTGCGAGCAGAACGGCTTGTACATCGCTCTGGACCTGCACTCCCCTCCGGGCGGCAAGGCAACGGTGAGCGGTTACGTGGGTTCGGACGACCGCCTGTTCAGCGATCCCGCCTGTCAGCGGAAGTTCGTCGAGGTGTGGCAGCGTATGGCGACCCGCTACAAGGACGCGAAGCCCATCTGGGGTTACGACCTGGCCAACGAACCGGTCGAGAGTCTGATCGAAGAGGGTTGCGACGACTGGCAGGGTTTGGCCGAGCGCGCCGCCCGGGCGATCCGCGCGATTGATCCGCAACGCGCCATCATCATTGAGCCGGCGGCGTGGGGCGGCCCGGATGGCTTGAACGAGCTGGTGCCGCTGCCGGTGTCGAACGTGGTTTACAGCGTTCACATGTATGTGCCGCACGCCTTCACCCATCAAGGAGTTCACGGCGCCGGGCCTTCGTACCGCTATCCGGGTTTGATCGAGGGAAAGCAATGGGACAAGGCGCAACTGGAAGCGGCCTTGCGACCGGTGATTGAGTTTCAAGAGGCCTGCGGCGTACAGATCTACATCGGCGAGTTCAGCGCCATTCGCTGGGCGCCGGATGGGAGCGCGGGACGTTACCTGAAAGACCTGATCGAAATCTTCGAGGCGCGTGGCTGGGACTGGAGCTATCACGCCTTTCGCGAATGGCACGGCTGGAGCGTCGAGCACGGCCCCGACCGCAACGACACCCAGCGCGCCGCCGAACCGACCGATCGGGAGCGCCTGCTGCGGGAGTGGTTCGCCAAGAATCAGAAGCCCCGTTGGTAACCACCGAACCGCGGCAGGACCCGCCTCACTTCCGGCACGTGAGGTAGAGCCGCAACACGTGCAACTCCTCGTAGGGAACACTGCCTCCCAACGCGTCGTGAACGGGCCCAAGCCATTCGTGACCCAGCTCGCCAAAAGCCGCCAAGACACGGCCACGCGCCTCCGGTGACAAGGTCGAGCATGCGAGCACCCGGTCGGCCTCCAGCGGGTGGCCCGCGTCGCAGTAGCGCTGGAGGTGCTGGAGAATCGTGCCGCGTTTCACGCCGAGTCGCGCCGCCAGCGCGTCGAGCGATTCTCCGGCGGCGAACGCCTCGCCCACTTCCTCAAAGCGGCGTTTGACCGTGACCCAGGCAGTAGCTTCCGGCTTCGGGGCTTCTTGCAGCGGCGGGTCGGAAATCCCGCGGGCGGCGCAGTGTTCGCGGATGAGTTGCAGGAAGGCCTCGCCGTAGTTCGCCAGTTTGGCTTCGCCCACGCCGTTGATGTCGAGCAACTGGTCCGGCGTGCGCGGCAGATGCGTGGCCATCTCGACGAGCGCGCGGTCGGAAAAGATGATGTAGGCGGGCACGCGGGCCTGATCCGCCAGTTCGCGCCGCTTGCGCCGCAACTGCTCGAACAACTCGGGGTCGTGCTCCTTGGGCGCGCCTTCGGCAATGGCGGCAACCGCGAGTGCGGGCGGGCGGCGGACGAAAACCTTTTCCCCGTCCAACACGCCTTGCGCTTTCACGCCGGTTCGCAGTCCGCCGAATTGCAGGTCCTGCTCCACGATGCCCTGCTCGATGAATTGCCGCGCGAGCTCGCGCCACTCCTCCGCCGAGCGCTCCCGGCCCGCGCCATAGACCGGCAGCCGGTCGTGGCGGCGATTGAGCACCCGCTGGGACTTCGAGCCGCGCAACACGTCAATGAGGTGCGCCGCCCCAAAGCACTCCCCCGTGAGTTGCACGCAAGCCAAGAAGTCCCGCGCCGCTGCGGTGACCTCCGCCAGTTCCACCGGACGTTCGCCCGCGCGGCAGTTGTCGCAATGGCCGCACCGTGAGAGCGTGCTGCCGTGCGGCCCGCCGGCGGGCTCATTCTTGTCCGGAGAAACTCGATCTGCCAGCGGGACGCACGGCAGCGCGTTGTTTACGGTGACCGGCGCCAGCATTTCACCGAAGTAACCCAGCAGCGGCACGCGCCGGCAGCCGGCGGTTTCGGCGTAGCGGATCATCGCCTCGAGCCGCGCCTGGCGCCCGGCGCGTTCGGAGGCCGCGCCTTCGTCAATGAACTTGCGGATCGTGATCGCATCGGCGCGGCTGTGGAGCAGCAGGCAATCGGCGGGCAGCCCGTCGCGCCCGGAGCGGCCGATCTCCTGGTAATAGCTCTCGACGTCGCGCGGCAGGTTGTAGTGCAACACGAACCGGACGTTCGACTTGTTGATCCCCATGCCGAACGCGATGGTCGCCACCATGATCGTGGCGTCGTCGCGGATGAACTGGTCTTGGTTCCGGCGGCGCGTCTCGGCGTCCAGGCCGGCGTGATAGGGCAACGCGGGCCAGCCGCGCGCCTGGAGTTCCGCGGCGAGGCTGTCCACCTGCTTGCGCACGCTGCAGTAGATGATGCCCGACTGCGCCTTGTGCTGTTCCAGAAACGCAAGCACCTGCCCAAGGCCGTCGCGGCGGGGTTGGACGGCAAGGAACAGGTTTGGGCGATTGAAGCTGGCCACGAATTCGCCGTCGGCCGCGATGCGCAGCAACCGGCGGATGTCCTC
>CAZJTM010000088.1:0-21756 GCA_964548925.1 uncultured Verrucomicrobiota bacterium
CCGCGAGATAGTGAAAACCGCAAAAACGAACTAGAGGGACGGGGATATGCAGACTTGGTGGTTTTGACGGTGACTGGCGCAAAAACCGTCGCTGATTGCATCCTCGCCGCCCTCCGTGTCCCGTGCCACTTCAAAAAACACGCGTTTCCGGCCAGACACTAACTAGAATTAGATGAAGCCCGGCACGATCCCCACTGGGACGCACTATGGAGACTAAACTGAGGACAGCGCTCGGATGCGCCCGCCTTTCGGCCTTTGTGAGCATCTCAATTATTGGCGGGGTCAAAATCTGCCGGCACATGCGGGAAGAGCAGCGACCACCGCCCATTGCGCCAAAAGGTTTCCAGACACATCAACCCTTCGTCGCCCTCGGTGGTCCAAAACTGGCCCGACCGGTGGAACCGGGTCTGATATTGTTTACAGGTCGATTCCATCGCCCCGCTGCCCAAGGGTTCGCCCCGCGCTTGCGCACCCTGATAATCGAGTCGGTCGCGATTGTTCTCCAGATAGTTTCGTTCGGCTTGCACGGTGGCGCGCCGCGTGCCGCGCAGCCGGGGGAGCACCTCGTCCAGTTCGTGCATCACGGCGGACCGCAATACGCTCCACCCCTCCAATCGATTCTCGAAGCACGACAAGTTCCTAGGGCCGCGTGAGCGTGCGCAGGAAGCGCCAGCCGGCCGCGGCCGCGTCGGGGAGGAGAATCTCGTTCTGACGGTTCGTGGCCAAAACCACGGTCAGGGGCTGCCAATCCAGCAAATCGGCGGAGGCTTGGATCTCGTAACGCCGATCCGGCTGGCCAAGCAGCGTGGCCTGAAACCCACCGCCCGACAGCAAAGCCGGGTTGCCCAAGATTGCCGGCAGTGGCGTCCCGAGGGGGATAAACTCAAAGCTCCGCACGACGACTTCTACCTCGGCATTGCCGACGGGCGGATCGCCGTTGTTCAGCCACAGATTGATGCGGACGTTTTCGTCGCCGGTCTGCGGCACAGCGGACGCGTCGGCGAAGGTCCAGTTGCGGATGAGATTGGTCGCCGTGAGGGTCGGCGAGAACCCGCCCTTCAGGCTTTGGAAACGGATGCGGTTTGTCTCCCACACGAAGAGATGGGTCGAGTGGGTCAAGCCCGCCGGCACCGCGTAACGCAGCAGGTGGCCGGAGGCGTCCCACGGCTGCACGACAAACTGCGCGTTGTTCACGTCATTGCTGTTCCCCCACCGGCTGCATTCGATGTCAATCTCGCGATGCGCGTAGGCGGCGTGGTCGCTCCAGGTGAAGAGGCCCAGCACGGCGTTGGGATTGAGATCGTCCACCGGGAAGTCCAGGTCGAACCGGTAGCTGCCGTAGCCGAACGTGCGTTGCGAGACGATTTCCGCGCAGTGCCACTGGTTCGAGCGGTTCGTGATGCGCAGGTGCAGCCGGCCTTGCGTGTCCAGCCAGACGTTGTTCGTGCCCGCTGAGAAATAGTTCGGGCCCGGCCCGACCAAGCCGGGGCTCTCCTTCACCCACCATTCGTAACCGGAGAAGCGTATCCAGCGGATGGCGGGGTCGGCCCGCTCGACGCTGGCACTCGCCAACGCTTGCGCCAGCACACCGGCAGGCAACGAGGGCGGCCCCGTCACGCAGGGTTCGCTGTAGTTCGTGCTCACCAAAAGCGCCGTGATTTTGGTCGCAAACGCATCCGCGCCGCCGGTCGTGATGTCGGTGGTCCAGCGGCCGTCCGGTTGAATCACCGTCAGCGCCGGATCGCAGTAGGGTTTGGACCACCAGCCCGCGCCGGGCACGTAAATGAATACGGCCACGCGATGCGCCGCCGGGGTGGCATCGAGCACGCGTCCGGAGAGATTCTCGGACGAGCCGTATGGTGGGACGTTGGTAATCTCGATGGCCGGGGCCGCGCTCGCCCCGCCGGCCGCCAGCAGGGCACCGCTGAGGAAACCCGCCCGGCAGAGACTCGCGAGGATGGCGCGCGCAGACATGGCGCAAGATTAAGGCTTGCGGCGCGAAGAGACAAACCCCGTCGGACGACCGAGCGACACCACGATCCGATGGACCGCACCGGTGCGATTGAAGAGGTGACGGCTGGTCTCGACGTCGAGCTCGGGTGTCTTGGCTTTGAACTTCGAGCCGTCCGCGAAGAAGACGACCAGCGCGGCGCGCTCGGCCAACTGGTAAACAATCGGGGTCTGACAGTAAGTGAAGGCGAGCGAGTGGAGCGGAAGCCGGAGGCGCCGCTCCTGGCCGGACAAATCGAAATAATCAAAGTCAGCGGGCGCAGGCAGGAACTCCGCGGGACGCAGCAGGAGCGGGCGAAAGCGAATCCGGCCAGCCTCGACCGAGACGCCCAGTTCGCCCCAACGGCAGAGGATGTCCTCCTTCACCTGTCCTGTGAGGCCGGGTTGGCGCGCTCCGGCGTGAGCGGGGGTGTGGGAGTAAGGATCCATCGGAAATGCGCCATAATCCCCGGGCGTTTTGCGGTCGCCGATGCCGGCGCGAAGGTCATGGTAGCACGCGGCCAGTGGTTGGAGCACGGCGGCGGGCGCGCCGGCCGCCACTGCCCGATAAAAGGTTTCCTGCGCGGCGAGCAGGAGCTTTGAAACCATGTGCCAGTAAATGCTGCCCAAGCCTTCGTAACCGAAGAATGTTCCCGAGCGCCCGGTGAACGACTGGTGGTCGAAGAGACCCTCGAAGGTTTCCAGCACCCGACGTGCATCCTCCCGAACGAGTCGCGCGTAACCGGCGGCGGCGAGTTGATCCAGAATCCTCCGGACATCGCCGGCATTCCGAATCGAACCGTTGAAGTGGAACCCGCCGGTCACGTCGCGCTCGACGAGCGCGCGGTTGCCGTCCGCCACGAGTCGTTGGAGGAGGGCCGACCGGGCGATCGCGCGGGCGGGCAGGTTGTTTTTCTCGATGAAGCGCGGCAGGCGACGATCCGGGTAGAGCACGTAGCTGTGTTGGTCGGGGCGATACATCGCACTCTGCCGCAGCGCGGTGAGCAGGCGCAGCGATTCCTCCGGCGAGAGGCAGCCAGAACTGAGCACTGCGACCTGGCCTTCCAGCATTTCGTAAAGCCGGCGGATCGGAAGTCCCGCCTGCTGTCCGAAGCTGACGAGGTTGTAAGCGTGATACAGTCCGTCGCGGCGGCGGTTTGCGCGGATCGAGTGATCCACCCATTCGAGCGCCAGGGCGAAGAATTCCGACAACTCCCTCGCGCCCAGGGACCGGGTGCGACCCGAGAAACCCCGCGCGTAAATACCCTGCCGGTACGCGCTGCCCGCGCCCCCGAGCGCGTCCAACACACGCTTGCGGTCGCGGTCACCGATCTTTCGCGCCAGCAGTGGACGATGCCGTTCCAATGCATCGCGCACCGCGGCGAGGAACCGGGCGACTTCGCCCGACACCGGGAAAGAAGTATCGGTTTGTGACTGAAACAACCCTTGCAGAAAGGCGAGATGCCGGCGCAGGTAGTAGAGCGTCACCATCGAAACGCCGTTGCCCACGAGCGCGTTGTTGGCGTCGTTCCATTCGGGCCGCTGCGTGTTGAGCCAGAGGCCGGCTTCGGGGATGAAGTTGGACAGTTTGGCGAGCAGCGGGACGAGCAGCTTCTCGGTCAAGTTCACCAACCGCACGTTGCCCTGCGCGTCCCAAACCAGTTTGCCGTCCGCGCCGCAATCGCGCACGCGTGCCTTCACCACCTGCTCCGCCGCCGCGTCAAAAACCACCGTGTCCTTCGGGTCTTTCAGCAGCGACTCGTAGGGCTTGATCCGGTAGGGAACATTGGCGTAGGCGAAGATCGGGCGCGTCAGAAAACCGCGCAGGGTGTCCGGCTCGTGGCGCTCCAGAATCTCCAGCAGCTTGAGCAGGTAGATGATCTGGTGATCGCCCCAGTAGCCGATGAAGGACCACGGGTCGTGCGGGTCCGCGACTTCCCAATCAATGCCGTCACGCGTGATGCGGTAGGGATTGTAGCCGTCGGCGGTGGAGGCGTTGACGAAACGGCAGATCATCCCCGCCGTGAAGCCGGGGAATGAAAGCGCGAGTGCCTCCCAATTCTGAAAGATGTCCCGCCAGTTGCCTTCGTAGTTCAAGACCCGGCGACCGTCGGCGTGGCGCGCGGCGATGGAAAACCGGTTCCAGGGCCGGCTCGGATCGCCGTGCCGCCGGCTGAACGTCAGCGGCAGGTATTCCCGGCAGAGACGTTCGAGTTGCGGGTCGCCCGCGGCAACGGCTTTCGCGACGATGGCGGCGTACTCCTCCTGCGGCTGGAGCCGGCGGAAAAACGCCGCGTGACGCGCCGCGACGCCGCGATTGGCCTGACCCACAAACGCGCGCAGATCGGCGGTGTCCACGGCGTAGCCGCGATCAAAGAGGCCACCCCGCATCACGTTGAAGAGGACGTTGGCGAAATGGCGGGCGTCGGTGATCGGTTGGGCGGTTGTCTGAAGTCCATCCGCGCTGGCGACGAGCCGGCGCAGTTCGCGCGAGCCGCGGTCCACATCGGCCAGCAGGAGCCGGCGGAGTCGGGAGGGCGAGCGGAGCAGGTGGTTCAGTTCGGCGATGTCGGAGGGACCGCGATCCACGTCGGCAACGATCAGCCAGTCGGCCGTCTCCCCCTGACGCAAAAGCAATTCGGCGTTGACGAAGTACGCGCCCCGCTCAGCGCGGATGTCCGTCTCGGTCCGCAAGAGCTCATCCCGCCGGAAGGAATCGAGTTGTCGCGACGAGAGCAGCGTGGCCCGGGGCTTCAGGCCGACGCACCAGGCCGCAGTCGCCTTCAGGGATTCGGCCGGTTCGGGCCGGTCAATCGGCACGGAACTGAGCGTGAACAAGCCGAGGCCCGTCTCGGGGAGCAACTCGTTCTTCTTGTAGGCATCCACGAGCGTGCTCTTCTCAAGCTGAAACTGGCTGCCGATGCCGCATGGCATCAGGTTCCGCAGGCCGTCGAGCAGATGGACGCGCGCGGGCCGGCCGGAGTTGGTCAGCCACGCGCGCCGCACGAAGCCGAAGCGCTCGCTGCTCGACCATCCGTAGCGAAACGTCAGCGCGAGGTCTTCGTTGACTTCCTCGAACAGGAGTTGGTTGCCGAGGAAGCTCTTGAACAGGTTGCGCTGGAGGCGATAGAGCCCGCGGTGGACTTCCGAAAAAGGTTGCCACAGGAAACGCCGGCGCTCGCGCTCGACGATGAACAGTGTCTGGCTGCCCGTGATGCCGGCGGAGTCGTGGATCTTGTCGTCCGTGCAGTAAGGGAACAACGCGAGGTCGGGGTTGCGGCGGCCGGCGGTCAGCGCGCCGGTGCTGGAGATGAACAGCCAATGGTCCGCGTCGCTGACCACGCTCATGAAGAACGGCCGCAGTTGGTCGTAGCTGGCGATGCGGTAGAAGTCTTCTCCGTGCAGTCGGACCTGGCGCCCGGCGACTGAGGCGAGGCGGAACTGGAGAGGCTGTTTGCCCGCGAAGAGCCGGGGTTTCATGGCCACAGACAATTATCGTACCGACCGCCTCATGGTTTGCTTGCGGGGGCGGACGGAGAGGAGCTTTCCACAAAAAACGGGAGGTTGGCGTGTGCCGCGTGGCCCTTGCCATCGAAGGCGTAAACGAACAAGCGATACGCGCCGGAGTCCGCCGGGGCGGTCAACTCGATCTCGGGCCGGTTCGTGTCCGCGATCAATCCGGAAAGAGTCCTGGGCTTGGATTCCGCGTCCCCGCCGGTCTTCAGGTCGGTGCTCTCTTCCATGATCTCCCAGAGGAAGGTCAGGGAGTCGCCATCCGGATCCTCGACCGCTGTCTTCGCCGCGTAGCGTCGCCCGGCTTGAAGACGGATGTTGTCCAGCGCCTTTTTGCCATCGAGCCACGCGCCGCTGAGCTTGGGGCTGCGGTTGGCGGGCGCTTTGCCGGTCCAGATGCTATGCATCACGTCCACCGTCGCAGTCGCCTGGCCGCTCTCCAGGAACATGCCATACCACGTCGGCGTGCGTTCCTGTTTCTGTCCCCAAAGAAAGACATACGAGCCGAGACATTGGCGGGTGTCCGCGCGGATGACCGCTTCGAAGCGTTTGGCGTAGAGGTCGGCTTTGGTGGTGCTGTCGTTTTCGATCGGCGCACCCCAGGCGGTTTTCTGTACTTCCCAATGCCCGGTTGCGCCCCATTCGGTCACGAGGTAGGGCCCGTCCCACTGGCTCTCACGCAGGTAGCGGGGCAGGTTAATGATGTCGGCGTACATCTGGATGCCGATCAGATCGAGGTCGGGGGCGCGAATCTTGATCTCGGCAATCATCTCTTTGCCAATGCCGGCGAGCGCAGTCATCGTCAGGTGGTTGGGGTCCACTTGATGGATCATCTTCGAGATATCGTTGACGGCGTCCCAGACCTTCGGGTTGCGCGCGTTCAGGTTCAATTCGTTGCCAATGCACCAGATGAGAAGCGCCGGGTGGTCCTTGTATTTCAACACCTCCGCCTTCAATTCCGCAAGCTGGCGGGCCACGGCGGCGGGGTCGTCGTAGTTGAAGCCGTGGCGTTCGCGCGCGACCTCCAGGCCCATCGTGACGTAGAGGCCGTTCCGCTGGGCGCGGTCCAGGACGGTTTGGCAGGAATCTTGGCCATTCTCGGTGCGCCAGGTGCGGAAGGAGTTGCCGCCATGCGCCGCAAGTTTCTCCTGGTCGCCGAACTCCAGCCCCGCGCCCTTCACGTAGAAGGGCTGGCCATTGACCAGGAGCTGGAAGCGATCGGCGGTCTTGCGGATTTCGACCTTCGCCGGCTTGGTGGCATTTGTGGGAGACAGGGTCTGGGCGGGACCGTGCCCGCATGCCGCCAGTGTCATCAGGGCAGCGAACGTGAAACTTAGCCGGGCGTCCAGCCAAAGTTGCTTTCGGGAGTTCATAGGTTTTCCGGAGCGAGCTAGGCCGTTGGTGCCGCAGTTCTGCCACGCACCAGCATGCCTTCGAGTTCTTCAAGCGTCTTGCCCTTGGTTTCGGGAATGAACAGGACCACAAAAACGACGGCCGCGACTGCAAAGAGGCCGTAGCCGAGGAACGTGCCGGCCGAGCCGAAGTTGGACAATTCCCACGGGAAGATGAAGGTGACGGTCGCGCTCACCACCGAGTTCCAGAAGCCGACCAGCGAAATCGCCGCGCCGCGGTATTCGTTGGGGAAAATCTCCGAGAGCAACACCCACATCACCGGCCCGAGCGAGATGGCAAAGGAAGCGACGAAGCCAATGATGGCGAACAGGACCAGCCGGGCCCGGATGTTCAGTCCCGCGCTGACCAGCGAGTCGTGGTTGGCTTTGACGCGCGCGGCGCCGAGCGTCTTTTCCAGCGCCGCGACGAACTCCGCCTGGGTCTTGAAGCTCGGTTTCTCCGCCGCCTTGAGGTCCGCAATCACCTCCGCGGGCGTCTGGCTGGTTTCGAGCAGTGCGAAGGATTTCTCGCTGATCTGGTAAGTCGCGGAATGAAACGCCCAACTGCAAGTCAGCAACGAGATCGCCATGCCGGTGGCCCCGATCACCAGCAACGGCTTGCGGCCGAGCCGGTCAATCAGCCAAATGGCGACGAAGGTCATGCCGAGATTGACGAGCCCGACCACCACGGCCTGTTTGAACGCCGCGTTCACCCCACCTCCCGCCTGCGCGAAGATCGTGGGCAGGTAGTAGAAGATGGCGTTGATGCCGGTGATCTGTTGGAAGAACGCAATCGCCAGCGCGATGAACATGATGAAGCGCATCCGCCGCCCCAGCAGTCCGGCCAGGCTGACGCCGCTCGTTTTCTCCGCGAAGCTTTGTCGGATATTGACAAGTTCAGCCTCGGCCTGCTCCGCGCCGCAGGCTTTGGTCAGGATTTCCCGGGCACGCTGCTCGTGGCCCTTGCCGAAGAGCCACCGCGGACTCTCGGGCACGATGAAAAGCAGGAGGAAGTAGAGCGTCGCCGGGATCGCCTCCACCCCCAGCATCCAGCGCCAACTGTGATCGCCCAGGCTCAGCAAGAAGTAGTTCGAGAAAAACGACGCCGAGATGCCGATCACGATCATGAGTTGGTTGAACGACACCAGGCTGCCCCGCTGCTTGGCGGGCGAGATTTCCGCGATATAGACGGGAGCAATGAGGATGGCCCCGCCGACCGCGATGCCGCCCATGATCCGGGAAAGGACGAACACGGAGAAGTTCGTGGTAAACGCGGACATCAGCGCCGACACAACGAACAGCACGGCGGTCAGCATGAGGACCTTCTTGCGCCCGAAACGGTCGCTCAGGAATCCGGCCACGGCGTTTCCGGCCAAAGCCCCCCAGCCGAGGGAACTAACCGCCCAACCCAGCTTCAAGTCCCCGCTTGTCCCGGCCAGGTCGAAGTACTTCTTGATGAACGGAACGGTGCCGGAAATGACTGTGGCGTCGAACCCAAGGAGAAATCCCCCGATCGCAACGACCAACGCCACAAACACGATGTATTGTCTGCTGTGTGCCATAAACCCAAGCCAAGTCACTGATCTTTCAATGCGTGCCATTCGGTGGCGCAAGCGGCTTCTGCGAGCAACTAAGAGTGTTTCTTGGTTCAAAACGTAAAAGATCAGTTGACTCAGCGCGGGTGATGTACTACAAATCATTACAAACTGTGTCAACCGTTATCTACAGAAAACTCGCGAACGCGAAACGAACTGTTCGGAAGCTTATGCGAAACCACACAAACACACCATTCCACGCTCAAGGGAGGAGGACTGCGTCCAGCCAACACCGTCCCGCAGCGATAATGTTGCCAGTGAGAGCCTGTTTGGCTTCCCTCTTGGCAACGTGCGCCCTGTTGGGCGGCGCCGTTTCTGGCCATTCACAGATCACTGTTCAGGTGGATTCGACCAAGCCTTGGGAAGGCTACATGAACGTGTATGACTACGATGGATTTGGTCAGGGAGGCTACCTGTGGGGAAGTGGATGGGGGTTGGCGGCTTTGCAGGGCTCGATTGACGCCAACCAAGTCACCTTGCAGCCCTGTGTGAATGTGTGGAATGTCAACGACCCGTATTGGGTCAACACGAACACGACGCCCTTCACCGGAGCCAAGTGGATGGAGGCCAATTTCTTTGTGAATGTGGTGTCCGGTTTTGGTGGCCAGGAAGTCACTTTTACCGGCGAGGTGCTCACCAACACGCTGGTCAGCCCTTACACGGCGGTGGCGGTGGTGAAGGAATTCAGGTCCGGCTACGCGTTTGTCGGCATGAGCACCGAGCCACTTGTCGAAGGCTCGCCTTTTACAGTCACGCGCATGATCGGGGAGGGCAACATCGCCCAGTATGGCTTCATTCTCACCGGACCGGACGCCGACCCACTCACCGTCGCCAGCCTTGGTCTGGTTGCCATCAAGGTCAACAACACCGACCCTTCGATCACGAGCGCGCCGGAGAATCGCCGAATCCAGGTGGGAGAATCAGCCAGTTTCACCGTGGCGGCGGTGGGTAGTTCAACGCTGCACTATGCGTGGAAACGTTACGGCACCAACCTGGTCAACGGAGGGAACATTAGTGGAGCGACCAGCGCCACCTTGACCATCGCCAATGCACAGTTGGACGACGCAACAACCTACACGGTGACTGTGTCCAACAACAGCGGATCGCTGGATGCAAGCGCGATGCTCCTGGTGAAAACCCCGGCGGAATACGTCAATTTCCTGGAGAACCCCGGGTTTGAAACCGGCTCGGACAGTCCGTGGTGGTTCCGGTTTCCCGCCTCGACCACGGGCAGCTTGCGCACCACGAATGACAACTATGCCTTCACCCCGGATTATCCGGTGTCCGTTTTGGCGGGCGACTACGTCAGCTACACCGAGCCAGGAGGCGAATGGAGCGGCATCTTCCAAGATGTCGCCGCCGTGCCCGGCCAGATCTTCCGGGGCGAGGCTTGGTTTCTGACGCCGACCTTGGAGGCGATTTCTGGTGGCGCCACGGCGTTTCTTGAAGTGCAGTTTCGCGGCGGCGGGACGGTCTTGCAACAGTACCAATCCGCCTTGGTGGATGAGAATTCCCCGAAAGACGTCTGGTTCAAACTCGCAGCCACCAATGGCGTGCCGGCGGGTTATGCCGTCCTTTCCTCAACGAACGCTGAATATCTGGTCGCTCCGGCAGGCACGACGCTGGTCCGGTATCAGGTCACGATGCACTCCCTGGGTGGGGCGGGCTCGATCTACTACGACAACCTGAGCTTGATGCTAAAGACGCCGGTGAACTTGGCCGCCTCGGCGAGCGGCGGAAACATCGTACTGTCTTGGGCCTCGCAGGCAGCCACCAGCTACGACATCGTTTACAAGACCGACCTGTCCGAAACGACGTGGACCTGGCTCGAAACGGTGGCCGGCACCGGCTCGACGCTCACCAAATTGTATTCCACCGCAGGAGGCGGCAAGCGCTTCTACGCGGTCTTGACCAAGTGACGGGCCAGCCGCTTGCGGCCGGGAGCCGGGCAAACGCCGGGCTCCCGGCCGGTGAATCCAATGGCCTGCGCCCACCTGGAAATTCTCGTTGCAGGAATTGAGGCGTCGCCTTGGCCCGTCCGTGGGTTCGTCGTGCCAGACCAGCTTCTCAAGGCACCCAACAACAGCTTCAATTCAATCCTTGAACGCTTGGAATCCCTGGAAGACTCTTTGCAATTAACAGTCACGACATGTTGCCCACGATGAAGATCGAAGCATCCCACGAATCGGATCGCGTGCGCTCCTCGCGATGCTGGGGCCGCCGCCCCCGTGTCGCCCTCGTTCTCCTGTTCACGGCCGCTTTGGCTTCCAGGGCCTCCACTGCCGCAGGCTGGTCGCTGGTGTGGTCGGACGAATTCGCCCAGCCGGACGGATCGCCTCCCGACGCTTCCAAGTGGGTTTATGACTTGGGTGGTGGCGGCTGGGGCAACAACGAGTTGCAAACCTACACCCGCCGCACCAACAACTGCCGCGTCGAGAACGGGCAACTCGTGATCGAAGCGCGCCAGGAAGACCACACCGGGGCGGATGGCATCGCGCGCGGCTACACCTCCGCCCGCCTCAAGACCCAGGGCAAAGCGGCGTGGACCTATGGGCGCATGGAGGCGCGCCTCAAAGTCCCGCGCGGGCAGGGCCTCTGGCCCGCGTTCTGGATGCTTGGGACGAACATTGACACGGTCGGTTGGCCGACCTGCGGCGAGATTGACATCATGGAGAACATTGGCGCCGAGCCGGCCATCGTCCATGGCACCATCCACGGTCCGGGCTACTCCGGCGGCAACGGGATCGGCGGGGCATACACCGTGCCTGGGGGGGCCGCGTTCGCCGATGATTTCCACGTGTTCGCGGCGGAATGGGAGACCAATCGCATCCGCTGGTATGTGGACGGCCAACTTTACTTCACCGCCACGCCGGCGAGTCTGCCGGACGGCAAGACCTGGGTCTTTACTCAACCGCAGTTCCTGTTGCTGAACCTCGCCGTGGGCGGCCACTGGCCGGGCAATCCCACCGCCGCAACGACGTTTCCCCAACGCCTGATCGTGGATTACGTGCGCGTTTACGCCGCCTCCAACAGCCCGGCCGGTGGCGGCGGCGCACTGACGAATCCAAGTTCCAAGGCTGGCGGTCTGACGAATCGGACCCGGTAAGCGGCGGTCCAAACGCGAGGCGGGTGGTGGCCGCGATCGTGCGTCGTCTGCGGCCATCTTCGGTCGCGAGCCAAACCGAGCCGTGCGGCGGGCGGCGAAACCTCCTCCGCCAGCCGCCAACGCTCACATCACCGTCTTCAGCAAACCGTAAATCCCCACGCTCAGCGCCGCCAGCGAGTCGCCCGCGATCAACCCGCCGCCCACCAGCGACATCGTGCTCATGTCCGCCGGCACGCCGCCGTTCTCGGTTTTCGCCGCGCGGGCCTTCAGTTTCTCCCGCACGGTGTCGAAGGCCGACGACAACGTGCCGCCGCCGGCCCACCAGTAGAGCGTGTTCAGTTCCACGAACCCGCCAAAGCTGGAGGCATACGGGCTGGGCAGTACCACCGAGTCCACCATGAAATCCGTGGCAAAGCCGGCGCGGGAGCGTTTGGCGAATTCCTGGTAGCGGCGGTTGCCTTTGATCAACTTCCGCGCGATCTCGGTCAGCAGGCCGATGACGATGCCGAGTTCCAGCGCCTTCATCACGTGCGGCTTGGACTCGGTGATGCCGCGCAGCGCGCCCACGAATTTGTAAGTCATGGCGCTCTGCCATTGCTGCGCGCCCTCGATCTTCGCCCCGAACTGGTCCGCCTTCAGCACCGGGTAGGCGTTCATGAACGTCTTGGCCAGCACCACCGCCAGCACGGCGCCCATGGCGATGCCGATGACCTGATACCGGAATTGCACCACCCGGCTCGTGCCCAGCCGCCAGCCGGTCGAGCGATCCTGCTGCATGTCGCCGCCCTCGCTGCACGCGATCAGCAGGATGGCCGCGCACATCAGGCCCACGCCCGGATCCTTCAGCCCCAGCGCAGCGAGGATAAACACCGTCATCACGAACGCGCTGGAAATCGGGTTGCTGTCTGAGATGCCCATCGAGATCCCGTTGACGAGCACGAACAGGAAGCAGAGCAGCACCGCCACCAGGAGAAACCAGACGGGTTGCTGCAACACCTGGCTGCCAACGACCACCACGCCCGTGCCCCAGAATACCACCCACAGCACGAGCCGGAACGTGTTCACGCGCTTCCAATCCTCCTCGGGCTTGGCCGGCTCGGCGCTCTTCTGCCGGAAGCGCCGCACGGCTTGAATCAGGATCAATCCCACGTCCACGATGGCCGCGCCCAGGATCATGCCCAGCGCGATGATGAAGCCGATCTTGCGAAACGGCGCGCCGGCTTCGAGCCAGCCAATCTGGATCAGGTGAGGCTTGAACGCCTCGCCGATGAACCCGGCCAACAGCGCCGGAATCCCGATCCGCGCCCCCACGATCATCCCGGCCCCAAACGTCGAGGTGGAGATGCCGAACGCCTCGACCGCCGCGATCTTCAGTGACGCCAGTCCGCCCAGATAACCGCCCAACATGCCGCCACCGAGCTTGGCGATGGAACGCTTCAACAAGTTCTTGTCCGTGAGCGCCCGCAAGATGTTCGCCACCGCAAAGCCGGACGGAAACGCGAGTTGCATCCGGTCCACGAGGATGGGCGTGTAGAGCATTCCGACTCCCACGCCGAACATGCCGATGCATGTGAAGTAGAGAATGAGTTGCCAGACGGGCGGCTCCGGCAGCCCGAGCCACGACATCGCCTGCACCAGCACCCCCATGCCGCACATGCCCGCGACGGAGGCCGCCATCGTTTGCATGTAGTTCGCCCCGTGTTTCCCCGCCGGTCCGTAGGGCAACGTGACTGTGCTGCCGAGGATGCCGGCCAACACCTGTCCCCCGATGAAGAAGCCGATGGAGAAATTCATGAACGCCGCCGAGATGCCGCCCAGCGGGCCAAGAATGAGGATGGCCACCGCGCCCAGCAGGACATGGTAGCCCGGCGAGCCGAGGGGAGGGAGAAAACGTTGGAGGCCTGGAGAATCCGTGTGGGGCGCCGACATGTGTTCGCTGTGTTTGCGGCCAGAGAATAGAGGAAGCAGACAATTGACCAACTCAAAACTCAAGCCGCACGCTCAGGCAGGTTCTCTGGCCATTCCGGTTATCACAGCCGCAGCCAGGTGGTTGGAACTTTGGGCGATCACGGATGCCGCGGCGTAGGACAGCGCTTCCAGACTGTCTCCATATTCTGCTTGCCCGATCGTCGTTTGGTGGCGTGCGATTCGGCTGTCGCGCTGAGGCAGAGGCGTCCTGTTGCTGAAGTTGGAGACAGGCTTGGAAGCCTGTCCTACGGCTTGGATGTGGTCAAACCAGCTCGCGTCGAACTTTCCGTGAGGATCGTTAATCAAATCGGCGCGGGTTCTCCATGAACGCGTAGCAGACCGCGTGAAGAATCCCCATGTGCGCGTCCTCGACCCGGCCGTAGTGGGTGTCGTTAACCACCAAGACCAGTTCGGCCACCTCCGCCATGCGACCGCGCTTGCCGCCCACCAGCGCCACGGTGCGCAGTCCGCGCTGGCGCGCCCATTCCAGCGCCTTCACGCAGTTCGGAGAATTGCCGCTTACGCTCACGCCGATGGCCACATCCCCGGTTCTCCCGAAGTTCTGCAACTGGCCCACGAACACGTCCTCGTAGGCATAATCGTTCCCGAGCGCCGTCAGCCAGCTCACGTTGTCGGTCAGCGACATGACACGAAAGCGCTTGCCCAGCTTGTCGGATGCGCCTTTGCCCAGGTCTGTGGCGAAGTGCGAGGCGCTGGCCGCGCTGCCGCCATTTCCGAACACGAAGACCTGTTGGTCGTGCCGGTGCGCCGTGGCCAAGGTCGCGAGCAGTTGTCCCACCGCCTCCACGGGAATCGAGTCCAGGGTGGCCTTTTGGGCGCGGAGATAACCGGAAATCCAATCGTTCATGCGCGATCAGTGTAGGGGCGGTTCGCAGCCGACTCAAGCGATGGGGTGCGCCTTGGACGCCAGGAACAGCGCGCCCACGGGCACCGCATCTTCACCCAATCTCGCCAGCGCGATCTTTGGGCCCGGTTGGAACACCTCCATGATGCCGCCGCGCAACGACGCCTCCACTGCGGCGCGCAATGGTTCGCCCACACCGGACAATCCGCCGCCCAGCACGATGAGCTGGGGATGAACCAAGTGCGTGACGTGCGACAAACCAAACGCCAGGTCCGCCGCGACTTCCTCCAGAAGCTGGCGCGCGGAGGCGTCACCCTGCGCGAGGGCCGCGTTCAGATGCCGGGCTTCGCCTCCAGGGTCTCGGCGGCAGAGCGCCGCCATCGCCGTCTGAGGGGCGCGGGCGTTCAAGGCCCGGATGCGCGCGTCCACTGCCCAACCGGAGCAACGCGATTCCACCGTGGCCCCGCCGCGGTCCAACCGCACATGCCCGAGTTCGGATTCCCCCGGCGCCGCGCCGTGGTAGATTCGCCCGCCCCACACCAACCCGCCGCCCACACCGCTCCCCAAAGTGACGTAGAAAACCGGATCGTGCCCGACGCCCGCCCCGTGCGTTGCCTCCCCGAGCGCGCCCAAGTTCGCGTCGTTGTCCACGGACACCGGCACGCCGATCTGTCCCTTGAGCCAGCCGCCGAGATCGAAACCCGACCAACCCTCGATCTGATGCGAGCACGCGATCTTGCCCGCCCGCCAATCCACTGGCCCGCCGAATCCCAGTCCGGCGCCCGCGACCACCCGGCCCCGCAGCAGTTCCGGCAGCGTGCGCTCGATCTGACGGCGGATGCCCTCGGCCCCGAGCGCCGCGTCCACCGCCAGCTTGCGTTTCTCGAAGAGCGTTGCCGAGCCGTCGCCAAGGGCGAGTTGCAGCTTGGTGCCGCCGATTTCAATCCCTAGGAACATTGCGGCTCAGAAGTAATCCGGCTCGTTGCCCGGCTTCCATTTGATGTTGCAGCCCAGGCTGGGCTTTTGGTTCGCCGGTGCTGGTTTCCCAGCGAGCGCCGCGTCTAGTGCAGCGCGCAGATCCTTGCCGGTCACCGGCACGCTGTTGCCCGGGCGGCTGTCGTCAAACTGGCCGCGATAGACGAGCTTCCGCGCCGCGTCGAACAGGAAGAAGTCCGGCGTGCAGGCGGCGCGATAGGCTTTGGCCAAAGCCTGGGTTTCGTCGTGAAGATACGGAAAGGTGTAACCGGCGGCGCGAGCTTCCGCCTTCATTTTCGCGGGGCTGTCCTCGGGATAGTTCGCCGCGTCGTTGGAACTGATGGCGACGATCGCCACGCCGCGCGGCTGATAATCGCGGGCCAGTTGAGCCAGGCCGGCGCGCAGATGTTTCACGTAGGGGCAGTGATTACAGATGAACGCGACCAGTAGGGCGGGCGCGGCCTTGAAGTCAGCCAGCGCAACCGGCTTCCCCTGGATGTCCGGCAAATTGAAATCGGGCGCTGCCGTGCCGAGCGGCAGCATGGTGGACGGTGTCAGTGCCATGCGGGGATTTTGGTTCGCAACGGGCGGCTTGTCGAGTCGGGCGTGGTTGAGAGTGGAGGCTATGGCCCGCAGCCTGGTGCGCGAGCCGCGTGCGAAGGAAGCGACGCGTAGCTGCTGGTGACTGGATCGGGGTGACTCACGTTATCAACAGTGAAGGACCTGCCGAGATTCACCGCAGTCAAGGAAGCGCTTGCGAAGCTGGCTTCAACTGCTGCCGGTGGTCAGTGATGGCAGCTCCAACTGGGTGATGACGTTGGCAGGAGCGGGAAGCTACTGAACATTTTCCGGCACGCCGATCTACGGGAACTGCCAGGCCCGGTAAAAGCGTCGCTTGGAACTCGCGGACGAATCCGTGCCGGTTGCGTTCGTCAGCCTGGCCAGCGGTTCCCAATCCACCAGATTCGTCGAGCCTTGAATCTCGAACCGCAGCCAGGAGGTGCTTTGCAGGGTGAAACTGAACTGGCCATTCTTGAACCGCAGGGAGTCGGGCAGAATGCGCGGCGGCCCCGGCGGCACAGGTTGGTAACAGGCCTGGATAGTGCCGTTGGGCTGCGTGACCACATAGACGCCTTCATTGTAAGCCACGCCTCGACCTGCGCTGCCTCCGGCGAACGCTCCCCACGTCAGCCCGCCATCGTCCGATTTCAGAAGGTCGGAGTCTCCCAACGCGATGAACCGGTCGCCGAGAAACGCCACGTCCGTGAGCGGCCCGGCGGTGAGGAAACTCGGCGGATCCGGCCCCCAAGTTATGCCATTGGATGAGATCAGCACCGCTCCGCGCGGCGCGTTGGTCAACTGGCCCACAGCGATGAATTTCTCCATGCCGTAGGCGAAACGCACCGGGTATGAACCGTCGGTCGTCTTGAGCCGGGGAAATAGTCCGCAATCCACCGGCCCCGTGCCATCGGTCGTGCGATAGCCGTGCCCGTCGTAAATGTAGAGAAAGGTGCCCCCGACGAATCCGAGGCCGCCCATTCGGCGGTAGTCGTTCAGATACGGACATCGCAACGCGGAGAATTGCATGTCCGGCATTGTGTATTGGTGCAGCCCCCACACGGCGGACCACGAATCGGGGTACCCCGGCGTATAGACCTTGGCGGCGGTGATCAGGACACCGTTGCCGTAGGCCGCTTCGTAAATATCAGTGGATTTGGAGGTGGAGAACCACCAGGTGCAAGGCTCGGTGACCGTGGAACCCGTCACCCAAACAGAGGACCAGAGTTGGCCATCCACCGACCGGCAAATCGCGCTATATCTTCCTCCCCCTACGTCCACCGGGCTCATGTGGCCAACGACGATGAACTCGCTCCCCGTGAATAGCAGCCGCCGTGGTTCGTCCACCAGGTTTTCCACGGTTGTGTTCGTTGGCCCAGCTTCGATGGCGGTCCAGTTGAGGCCATCGGGCGAGGAGAACACGCTCAAGGGCGAGGTCCATTCCTGCCAGTGTTGGTCTCCGACGGCCAGGAATCTCCCGTTGCCGTACCCGACGCAGGCGAACTTCGGATACATCCCCAGCGGAGTCACATCCACCAGATTGCTTCCCACGACGACGATCTTGTTCGTGACGGGTGGCGCAGCGGCGTACGTGGCATTGCCGGCTTGGGAGGCGAAAACAACCAGTGTGCCGGTATTTGTCGGATTCAACACGCCGCCCGCCAGCAACGGCGGCCCGCTGAGCTGGGTGAAGGTCACCGGTAGTCCGGAACTGGCGGTGGCTGGCAGAGCAAACGGCGAGACACCGACGACACAGTTGGCGGGCCCAAACGTGATGAACTGCTGGGCTTTGGCGGAGGAAAACGAAACTTGGTCCAGCCATCCAGCGTCGCTGCCGGCGTTACCATATTCGTTCTTTGAGTACACCCAGCGCAGCGTGTGGAAACCGGAACCGACTATCGAAAACGTCTGGGTGCGCCAGCCGACGCTGCCGGAGATGTTCGTGATGGCAACGCCATCAACGTAGAACTTCAGAAAGTCGGCTCCGTATTCGGAGGACACGGACCAGGCAAAGGTCAGTGTTCCCGGGCCGGAAACGACGGTTTCGATCCACGATTCCATCACGCCCGCATAGGAGGCGGTGATCCGGCCGCTCTGGGCGGCGGCCATCCCGTCATAAGTCCACGTTGCTTCGGGCAGCCACGGAGACCAACCGCCCGTTTTCCAGACCAAGTTCGTGGCATTCAGCGCCTCGCCCAACGTCAATGCCGTGGCCGTCAACGGCCAGACGCAGTGGAGCGCAAGACCGAGCGCCAGCACCAGCGGGCATTTCCGCAGGAGGTGGGTGCAGGAAAACCGTACGCCAACAACGCGCACTCTGGCGGTGGTAAAGGCGGGAGTGTGAGACGACAGGATTGTTGATTTCATTGGCTGGGGGTTATGGTTGCCGCACTTGGTAGAACCGTCGCAGCAGGTTGGTCTGCGGATCGGTGAACTGCACGGTGCCCGCGCTGTTCGTCAGTCGTAGGAGCAGCTGGAACTGCGGCAGGTTGGTCGAGGCCCAGATTTCACAGATTCGCCCTGCCTCGCCGGAAAGCGTGAAACCGAACTGCCCATTCGTGCGAAACAACGAGTTGTTCAAGATTTTCAGCGGCTTGGGAAGCACCGTCAGGACCGCCACGGAACTGGTCACGGCTCCGGCGCCATTGGTAACAACAACCGAGTAGTTGCCGGCATCGGACAGCTGGAGGTCACGCAGCGTAAGAAGGGTGGAATTGACGCCAATGATTCGCGGGGTGTCTGTTAGGTTCGTGCCGTTGAAACGCCACTGATAACTCAACGGGGCCGGACCGATTGCCGCCACACCGAAAGCCGCAGTGACCCCGACTTCGTTTGTTTGGCTTGTTGGCTGCACGGTGATCACCGGGGCGTTCGGGGTATTCAGCAGCGATTCCACGAACCGACTTGAGCCGCCGGCACCGCCGCCGCTGACAAATCCCCGCGCGCGCAAGGTGATGGCGTTGGCCGGAAGCGTGACCCCGGACTTGCGCCAGCCGTTCGCGACACGCTCGCCATCGCCCAAGGCAAGCCAGGTCGTGCCATTGGTGGAAACCTCGAAGGTCGTCCGCCAAACCTCCGGGCTGGTGCCGCCCCGCTGCCACAAGATGGAAGTGCCGTCGTAGGTCAGACGTTGGATGGCAGGGCCGGTGTTGCGAAGCCGGCCAAGATTGGTGCGAACCTGCCCGTCTGCGGTTCTGAAACCGGCGCCGACCAAAATGTTGCCGTCCGGCTGGACACACAGGCCACCCGCCCAACTACCAACGCTCACTGAGTCAAATGTAGGATCAAGCGTTCCGTCTGAGTTGAGCCTGCCAATTCCTTGCCGCGGCTGACCGCACAGAGCATTGAACGCACCTCGAATTACGATCCGGCCATCCGTCTGCAAGGCCAAGGAAGTAACCGCATAAGCGCTTCCCCCGCTGACGGACGCAGATGGATTGAAGGCTGTGTCAATGCTTCCATCGGCATGGAGCCGCCCAACGTAGTAATGATACTCGCCCCCGAGCATCCAGAACATCCCGCCAACCACGATCTTCCCATCCGCCTGCAGGCCCAAGGCATATACGACACTGTCCGCGCCTGAAGTGAAGGAGAGATCGGGTGTGCCATCGGCATTAAGGCGGCCAAGGCTGGTACGCACCTGCCCACCGAGCGTGCTGAACAGTCCGCCCACGAGGATTTTCCCATCCGGTTGCACCGAAATGCAATGAACGCCCGCAGCATAGCCCACCCCCGAAGTTGCCGGTCCACCGGTGACGCCCGGATTGAAGCTCGCGTCGAGGGTGCCATCGCCATTCAGTCGGGCGAGGAAGTTCCGAGGCACTCCACCCAGACTTGTGAAAAAGCCACCCAGCAGAATCTTGCCGTCAGGCTGGATCGCGAGACAATTGACCATCTGATTGGCCCCGGGCGCATTGAAGTCAGGATCCAGATCTCCATTGGCTTTAAGACGGCGGATGCCACCGGTAAAGTACCCAACCAACAGAATCTTGCCATCAGTCTGCACCGCCAAGGCGTTAACAGAACCGTTGGCGGAGTGAGCGAAGTTCGTGTCGAGCGTGCCATCCGGATTAAGCCGGCCAATGCGATTGCGGGGTTGGTCGCATAAAGTCGTGAAGTCGCCGCCCAGCAGAATCCTTCCATCCGCCTGCACCGCCATGCAGCGAATGAATTGGTTCATGCTGGGGTTCACGGAGTCTGGCGCCAGTGGGCTGAGCATCGTCAAAAAAGCAACGGAACTGGTGGCGCCGCCGACGGGGTTGGTGACCACAACGCTGTAAGCGCTGGCGGCATCCGAGAATTGCAGGTTGCTCAGGGCCAATGACGACGCCGTGGCGCCGACGAGGTCGGCGTCGTTTTTGCGCCACTGGTAACGGAGTTGGGGCGTGCCGACGGCCGTGACCGTGAACTGGGCACTCCCGCCGGGGCTGGCGGCTTGGTCGGCCGGCTGGCTCAGGATGGCTGGGTCAAGCACGGTCAGACTGGCGACCGCCGAGGTCACACTGCCGAACGTGTTACTGACGATCACCGAATAGCTTGCCGCGTCGGTGCGCAGGAGATTGCTCACAGCCAAAGTCGCTGTGTCGGCGCCCGAAATGTTGCCAGCATTGGCCAGATTGGTGCCGTTTCGTCGCCACTGAAAGGCCAACGGTTCCGATCCGAAAGCCCGGGCGCTAAAACTGGCCAAAGCCCCCGCCATATTGGTTTGGCTGACCGGCTGCTGGCTAAGCAGGGGCAGTCCGGCATAGCTTTCCACGAAGCCAAGTGAATAGAATCCGCGGGCGCGGATGGTCGCCTTGTTGGGGAGTGAGAACCCACTCAGTTGCCAACCACCCGGAATCCGCCCGCCCGCCCCCAAACTGAACCGACCGCTTCCATTGGCTGAAGCCTCAAAGGTCGTTCGCCAGACTTCAGGGCCGGTGCCGCCCCGGAGCCAGGTCACGGACGAACTGTTGAAGGCCAGGCTTTGCGTAGCGGGACTCGTGTTGTTCAACCGGGCCAGGCTTCTGCGACTCTGTCCACCGATTGCGGTGAAACTTCCGCCCAGGAGAATCTTCCCATCTGGCTGCAAGGCCACGGAACAACTTTCGGTGGCACCCGCGTTAAACCCGGTATCAAGCGTTCCGTTGCCGCTGAGTCTCCCGACGTAGTAACAGGACTGTCCACCGAACATGGTGAATTCGCCGCTCAGCAAGATCCTCCCATCAGCTTGCGGCGCAATGGAATTCACGATCGGCCCCCAGAACGGGTCCTGGACTCCTCCCGGGCTTGGGTTGAAATCCAGATCGAGCGTTCCATCGGCGTTGATGCGCGCAATCCCCGTCCGCGTCTGGCCGCCCAACGAGGAGAACCCGCCGCCCACCAGGATCTTGCCGTCAGCCTGCAAGGCGAGACAGCCGACCCCGGGAAAGAAGGAAGAGCCACTGGCTCCAAGGCTGAAGGCTGCGTCCAGGCTGCCATTGGAATTGACCCGACCAAGGTTGCTGCGAGCCACCCCGCACAGGGTCGAAAACTTGCCGCCGATCACTATCTTGCCATCGGTCTGAATCACGATGGCCCGTGCGGAATCTCCCACGACTCCGGGATTGAAACTTTCGTCCAGGGTACCGTCCGAATTGAGGCGTCCCAGATTTGCGCGAGGTTGTCCGCACAGCGTTGTGAACGAGCCGGCCACCAAGATTTTCCCATCCGCCTGCAGGGCGAGAGCATAACACTGAGGCGAGTAGCCACTCCCCGCACCCGTCAGCGACCTCCGGCAAAGCCGGAGGCTTGAAGAAGTGAACCGCCCAAGGCGGA
>CAZJTM010000089.1:0-21707 GCA_964548925.1 uncultured Verrucomicrobiota bacterium
ATCTTGCGAATCGGTTTCCCTCGGGGTCGCAAAAGGTGGAGAGCCTTTGACAAGACAGGAGAAGCAACCGGGCGGTTGGTTTGCGGATGCTTCGGTAGCCTCGGGATATGATGGAATTGGCACCTGCAACGGGACGCGAACTGGGTGGAGCGCGTGGCTTCAGCCACCAAGCCTTGCCCGTCGGCCATGATCCTCTCAGGGTAACGTCAAAGTGGCTTGTCATGTTCTTCTTATGATTCTTGTTCTCACCCTGATTCTCCTGCCCTTCCTCATTGGCGCCTGCCTGCGATTTGTCCGCGCCGACGCCATCCGTCAGGTCATCGTGACCGGTGCAATTGCGGCGGTTTGCGGCGGCGTATTGTGGTTGGCAGCCCAGAAGTTCATTGTCGGCATGGAGAACTTCCCGCTGAATCTGCACGCGACCAATCTTGGGATTCTTGCCGTGGAGATCGCGATGGGCCTGTTTTTTATCTGGGTTGGGGCGCGGGCTAGGAACTGGATCATTGTGGCACTCGCCTTGGCGCAGGGGGTGTTGATGACGTGGTTCGAATTGGCCCACGGAACGCACCTCACAACGGCGCAAGATTTGTTCGTGGACAAGTTCGCCGTCATCATGGCGCTCATCAACGGCATCGTGGGCGGTGGCATCTGCCTCTATGCGTTGGGTTACATGCGCGAATACCACGAGCACGCCCACGCCGACGTGCCGGACCGCCGCCCGCTGTTTTTCTCGCTGCTGTTCCTGTTCATGGGCGCGATGTTCGGCCTGATCTTCGCCAACAACCTGATCTGGCTCTTTCTGTTTTGGGAAATCACCACGCTCTGTTCGTTCCTGCTGATTGGCTACACCCAAACGGCGGAAGCCCAGCGCAACGCGTTGCGGGCGCTGGTGATGAATCTGGCCGGGGGCTTGGCCTTCGCGATCGCCATCGTGGCCCTCTTCAAGCAAACCGGCGGCATCGAACTCCAGGCGTTTCTTCAGGGAAAATCCGGCATGTTGCTTCTGCCCGCCGCGATGTTGTGCTTCGCGGGCATTACCAAATCCGCCCAACTGCCGTTCTCAAGCTGGTTGCTCGGCGCGATGGTCGCGCCCACGCCGGTGTCCGCCCTGCTGCACTCCAGCACGATGGTCAAGGCCGGGGTTTATCTCATCTTGCGCATGTCGCCGGTCATCACCGACACGAAAGTGGGCATGATCGTGGCGCTGGTGGGCAGCGTGACGTTTGTGGCGGCTTCCTTCGCGGCCATCACTGCCAGCGACGCGAAACGGGTGCTGGCCTGGTCCACCATTGCCAACCTCGGCTTGATCGTTCTGTGCGCGGGGATTGGCACGGCAGAAGCCGTTTGGGCGGGCGTGCTGTTGATCATCTTCCACGCGGTCGGCAAGTGCCTGCTGTTCCTGTGCGTGGGGGTGGTCGAACACAAACTGCACAGCCGCGACATCGAGGCGATGTCCGGCCTGATCGTGACCATGCCGAAGGTTTCGGTGATGATGCAAATCGGCATGGCCGGCATGTTCCTGGCGCCGTTCGGCATGTTGATCAGCAAGTGGGCCGTGCTCAAAGCCGTGGTGGACGCCAGCCCGCTGCTGTCGGTCTTCATCGTGTTTGGCAGCGCGGCGACGCTGTTCTTTTGGGTGAAGTGGATGGGCAAGCTGCTCCAGGTGGTGACACCGAAGCCCCGCGTTCCGAAGGAAATGGAACTGGGCGAATCCATCGCGCTCCATGGCTTGGCGATCATCACGTTCCTGGCCTGCCTGCTCTTTCCGCTCATCTCCTCGCGGCTGATCGAACCTTACGTGTATGGCGTTTACGGCCACGTCGCCTCACTGGGCAAGGACAACATCCTCATCATGACGATCATGATCGGGCTGCTGGTGCTGTTCCCGCTCGCGTTCTTCAACTACGGCCACGGCGTGCGGGTCACCGACGCCTATCTGGGCGGCGCGAATGCGAATGACAGCGTGCATTTCGTCAGCATGGCCAACCAGGTCGAAACCGTGGCCATTGGCAACTACTACCTGCGGGACGCGCTGAGCGAGGCCGCGCTCCTGCGATGGGGCGTGATCGGCGGGGCGGCGCTCCTGACCGTGATGCTCATGATTGTCCTATGAATCCCTGGTTACGAGTTCTCCTCTTCGTGGTTGCCGCGCCCGTCATCGGCGGGCTGTTGGCGGGTCTGGACCGCATCATCTCCGCCCGCATGCAATCCCGCGTCGGCCCGCCCATCCTCCAGCCGTTCTACGACGTGCTGAAACTCTGGCACAAGGAGAACGTCGTCGTCCGCCGCTCGCAAAACTACTACATCTTCTTCTTCTTCCTCTTTGTCATTTTCACGGGCGCGCTGTTTTTCGGCGGCTCGGATTTGTTGCTGGTGATCTTCGCGCTGACGCTGGCCGCAATCTTCTTCATCCTGGGCGCTTACAAGGCCAGTTCACCCTTCAGCTTCATCGGGGCGGAGCGGGAGTTGATCCAAATGATGGCTTACGAGCCAATGGTGCTGCTCACCGCCATCGGGATGTACATGGTCACAAAGAGCTTTCACGTGGATGCCATTGCCGGGCACGACCGCCTGCTGGTTTTTGCGCTGCCGGGCGTCTTCCTCGGCTTCCTCTACACGCTGGAAATCAAGTTCCGCAAATCCCCGTTTGACCTGTCCTGCTCGCACCACGCCCATCAGGAACTGGTGCGCGGCATCACCACCGAGTTTTCGGGCCGCTCGCTGGCGTTGATCGAGATCGCCCACTGGTACGAGAACGTGTTCCTGCTGGGGTGGGTTTATTTGTTTTTCGCCGCGATGCCCCTGCTCGGCGTCGCCGTTTCGCTGCTGGTGTTCCTGTTTGTGATTCTCGTGGACAACGTGTTCGCCCGGCTCAAATGGCAGGCGGCCCTGCGCAGCGCCTGGCTGGTGGCGGTGCTGTTCGGTTTCGGCAATCTCGTGGTCCTTTCCCTCTTGCGCTAGGAGCGTGACGTTATGCTTGGCTTCAAAAAATCGCCCTGGGTCATCCACTACGACGCCTCAAGCTGCAACGGCTGTGACATCGAGGTGCTGGCCTGCCTGACGCCGCTGTTCGACGTCGAGCGCCTCGGCGTCGTCAACACCGGCAACCCGAAGCACGCCGACATGTTCCTCGTCACCGGCGCGGTGAACGAACAGAGCCGCGACGTCATCCGCAACATCTACCACCAGTTGCCCGAGCCCAAGGTCGTGGTCGCCGTGGGCGCGTGCGCGTCGAGCGGCGGCATCTTCGCCGAGTGCTACAACATCTCCGGCGGCGTGGACAGCGTGATCCCGGTGGACGTGTATGTGCCCGGTTGCGCGGCGCGGCCGGAGGCGATCATTGATGGCGTGGTGCAGGGGCTCGGGGTGTTGGAGCGCAAACACGCCGAGATGACCGCCATCGCCAACAGCATTGACAAGGCGCTTTACCTCCGCGCCGAGCGGAAAGACGCCGCCGAAATCCTCGCCCTGCAAAAGACCGCCTACCAGAGTGAGGCGGAAATCTACGGCGATGAGAGCCTGCCCGCGCTGCAACAGACCTTGAAGGAAATGGAGGCGGACTTCGACCGTCCCGACAATCCGATCTTCCTCAAGGCCGTCGTGAACGGGAAGATCATTGGCTCGATTCGGGGCTGGGGCACGGACGAAACGGTGTTTCTGTGGCGGCAACTGGTGCATCCGTATTTCCGGGGACGCGGCATTGGCCGGCGGTTGCTCGAAGAGATCATGAAGGCCTACCCAACGGCGAAACGCTTTCAGGCCCGCACCGGCCACAAAAGCGAGCGCAACCTCTACCAACTTCGCAAACTGGGCTTCAAGGAATACAAGACCGAGCCGCTTACGCCCAACATCAACTGGGTCTATCTCGAAAAAATCTGCCAATGAGCCAGGAACTCACCATCGAAACCATCCCTGCCGACCTGCTGGCCGAACGTGCCCGCGCGCTGAAGGCCGGCGGCTTCCGCCTCGTCCAAATCAGCGCCACGCAGTTGCCGGAGGAGGTGGAGGTCACCTACAGCTTTGACCGCGAGATTCAGTTGACCAACCTCCGCGTGTCCGTGCCGGCGAGCAATCTGCGGCTGCCAAGCATCAGCGCCCTCTACGGCTCGGCCTTCCTCTACGAAAATGAAATCTACGATTTGTTCCGCGTGAAGGTCGAGGGCATGAACGTGGATTTCGGCGGCAACCTTTACAAGACCGCGGTCAAGTTCCCCTTCGCGACGCGCAAAACCACCGCGCCGGCATCTGCCCAACAAGCAACCACTCCCGTCGCCCCCGTGCAACCCGCCGCGGCTGCGAAATAGCATTTCCTATGAGCCACTATCAAAACCGTATGGGCGTAGCGGCGTCTCGGCAGAGCGCCGCCATTTTGACCGAAAAAGCTCTGTTGGCGGCGCTCTGCCGAGACGCCGCTACGACGTTTTGAAAGAAACGCCTATGGCACGCACCGTCATTCCCTTCGGTCCGCAACATCCGGTCTTGCCGGAGCCCATCCATCTCGACCTGGTTGTCGAGGATGAGAAGGTCGTCGAGGCGCGACCGTCCATCGGTTTCATCCATCGCGGCCTTGAGAAGCTCGCGGAGCAGAAGGACTACGTGGAGTTTGTTTTCGTGGCCGAGCGCATCTGCGGCATCTGCAGCTTCATTCACGGCCAGACCTATTGCCAGGCCGTCGAGACGATCATGAACGTCGCCGTCCCGCCGCGCGCCCGCTACCTGCGCACCATCTGGGGCGAGCTGTCGCGCATCCACAGCCACCTGCTCTGGCTTGGCCTGATGGCCGATGGCATGGGGTTCGAAAGCCTGTTCATGCACTCGTGGCGCGTGCGCGAGCGCGTGCTCAACATCATCGAAGCCACCACCGGCGGGCGCGTCATCTTCGGCTCGGCCAAAGTCGGCGGCGTCCGGCGCGACATTCATGCCGACGGGCTCAAGCATCTGCTCAAGGAGCTGGACGGCATCGAGCAGGACATGCGGGAGATCACGAAAGTGTTCTTGAATGACCGCTCGGTGCAGGACCGCTTGTGCGGCATCGGCGTCCTTCCCAAGCAGGCTGCCTATGACCTAGGCTGCGTCGGCCCGATGCTTCGCGCCAGCGGCGTCGCCCAGGATTTGCGCAAGCTCGGCTACGCGGCGTTTGACGAGATTCCCGTCGAACCGATCACCCGCCCCGAGGGCGACTGCTACGCCCGGTGCGTGGTGCGTTGCGAGGAGCTGTTCCAGTCCGCCGATGTCATCCGCCGGGCGGTGGCGAAGATTCCGGACGGCGAGATCGCGGTCAAGGTGGCCGGCAATCCCACCGGCGAAACCATCACGCGCACCGAACAGCCGCGTGGCGAGGTGGTCTATCACTTGAAGGCGAACGGCGCAAAAAACCTCCAGCGCTTCCGCGTACGCACGCCGACGTTTGCAAACATTCCCGCCATGCTCTCGCTGCTGAAAGGCTGCGACCTGGCCGACGTGCCGATGATCGTGCTGACGATTGACCCCTGCATCAGTTGTACGGAAAGGTGATATGGCCTACTTCGAGATGACCAAGCTGGCCCTGAAATGGGCGCTGACCAAGCCGCCGACCACGCGCTATCCGTTCGAGCCGCGCAAGGCCCTCGACAAGTCCCGCGGCAAGCTCATCTTCACCCGCGACAACTGCGTCTTCTGCACCGTTTGCGCGAAGAAATGCCCGACCGGCGCACTCGTTGTCAGCCGCGCGAAACTCCGTTGGGCCATTGACCGCCTCCGCTGCATCAACTGCGGCTATTGTGTGGAAGTCTGCCCGAAGAAATCGCTGAGTCTCGACACCGACCACGCCAAGCCGACGATCACGCGCGACCGGGAGTACTGTTGAGCGAAAGACCGACAATCCGGCTTGGGATCGTTCGGTTGGAAACCAACTACGCGGCTAGTTCGACCTCGCGCATCGGGCGTGTGCGGGGTGGAGGCAAGGGCAGGCCCTGAGCCTCTGCGGTTGTCACCGTATCCTCCACAGCATCGCACAGGCGACCAAACGCCTCCTGTGGGGTTGAGCCGTGGCAGACTCCGCCGGCAGGATACAAGTCTGGACAGTAGCCGACGTATGCGCGATCTTCCGCGCTCCACTGAACGAACATCAGATAGCGGTCCTGGGTCTTCATGTCTCCACCTGATTCAAGGCTTTGCGAACGTGCTTCTCCAGATAATGCGGCGCGTCATCGCCTTCATGGCCGCAAAGCAGAACGAAGCCTGCAAACCGGGGATGAACGAACTTCCGGTGGCTTCCCTTGCCGCCGACCACACGTGGAAACCCGGCCCGTTCCTACTCCGCTGCTAACTGGCGTATCTTTCGCGGCACACGCGAACCTTACCAGACAACCAGAACATCTGCCAGCGCAACTTCGGAATCTGCTGCGAGCAGACGCACGAAGCACAGGACGGCGCATTCACCCAGGCGCCAGCGCCCGCTGAATCCTGCGGATCACCACGCACGGCTTGCCCTGCACAGTTCGCACCGCGTTCCTCCTCAACTGGTGTTCCCAAATCCGCACCACCCGTCAGCCGGTGCGGCGCAGGGCGCGGTTCACCCGTGCGTCGCGCTGCTGGTTGCCGAGAATCTTGCGCCGCCACCACGCCGCCCGGCTGGCCGGCCACGTCCCGTGCCTGGGGCAGCCATGCCAGAAACACCCGTCCACGAAGATCGCCAGCTTCCGCTTGAGAAAAACGAAATCCGGGCGCACCCTGAACCTTCGGATTTCAAATTTCGGACCTCGGATTTCCCGGTGTCTCCGCCACCCCTTGATGCCGTGCGCCCGCAGCAGCCGCGCCAGCGCCAGTTCCGTGTCCCGGTTGCCCCGCGACCGAATCCGCGCCATCACTTGCGACCGCTTGGCTTTGGTGAACACGTCAGGCATCAAACGTCCTCTTTACGGCGGTTGCTTGCCGGGTTACTGTAGCCGCGCCATGATTGTTCCGCTCTCGAAAGTGCAACTTCGTCAGGACGAAGACGGCGTTTGGATTGCGAAATCGCCGCTCCTGCCCGGCTGCCACGCCCACGGACGCGATCGGGGCGAAGCCACGCTCCGCTTTCAACAGGCCGCCAAGGCGCATCTGGAAGCACTGCTCGAAACGGGCCGCCCCATCCCACCGGCCTTCCGCGACAAATTCGTTCTCGCCGCCTGACCTGTGGGCAAATACCCCTCCTGGAATTGCCGGCAGCTTGACCGCCGCCTGCGTGAGATCGGTTGTGTGCATGAACGCACCACCGGCAGTCACCGGCATTACTCGAATCCCTTTCGTCCCGACCGTCTGATTACCTTCGCCTGGCATCCGGGCGATGTACCACGCGGCATCATCGCGGACATCATCGAAGACCTCGGCATCACCCGCGACCAATTCTATTTCGGAAAATTCTGACCGATCAACTCCCTCTCCGCACTGGGGAGAGGGCCGGGGTGAGGTGACTTTCTCCATTCCGCACTCCCCATTCCGCATTTCCACGGCGTCCGACCGCTTCGTCTTGGTGAAAACGTCAGCCATAGATTCTTAACGCAAAGACGCGAAGGCGCAACGACGCAAGACGGCGGACGGGCATACGCGCGCCCCGTGGCGGGGGGGACGCCGGGAGCCCCCCCACGGGGAAAAAAAAGGGGGAAATTGGGGGCGCGCCCCCCGGGGGCGGGTACTCGCCTGCGCGCCGCCATTTTGTAATCTCACGGCGTATTGGGCGGCGCACTGCCCCGCCGCCGCTACGCTGGAATGCCCGACGCCGCTTCACCCCTCACCCTTGCGCCGCGATGGCAAACATTTCGACCAGCGCCCGAATCCTCTTCAAGCCCAACCCCGGACGCTGGCGCAACTGCTCCCACGTCAGCACTGCGTAGGAGGACACCATGTCCCGCCGGCGCGTGCGCACCCACTCGCGGCCCGTGAAAGCCTCCAATACCTCCATCGTGCGCACGTCGCCAAGGAACTTGTGCCGGAGTCGCTCCCAGGTGCCGGCCAGCGCTTCCTCCTCCGAGCGCGGCGCGACGAACGCCGCCTCCGCCCACTCCGCCTGCCAGTTCCCGGTCAGCGCCAGGTCCTTCTTCCGAAACGCCTCCCAGCACTCCGCCTTCTTGGACGCCTCGCCGATGTTTCCCTGCTGGTGGTTCAAGTGTTCCCACGCTTCTTTGCACACCGCTTTCACCGCTTCACAGAGCGCGTCGGAAAGGTGCTGCTCGGCCCAGATGCGATTCAGGTCAATGCGCCGTCCGGACTTCTCCGCCAGCCACGCCACCGCGTAGGCCACGCTGTTGGCCCGGTAGCCTTCCAGGTCCAGCGTGTCAAAGAGCTTCTCCGCCGCGCGCCAGAGGATGGCCTTGGCCACCGCGTGCCGGAAGTAATCCAAGTTCACCTCCGGCTCGCCGTCGTCCTCCATGCGCTCGGCAAACCGGACGAAGTTTTTCTCCGCGCCGAAACAGACCCAGTGCGGCAGCCCCAGCCAGGCGTGCTCATACTTGGCCAGGTCCGTCTTGGTGAACTTCTGGTTCGGTGGGTTTGATTTCTCCCACTCCCGCCGCCGCGCGGGCGTGCCCTGCCGCGCCTTGTCGTCCAGATACGAGCCGCGGGCGCGCTCGTAATACCAGTGCGTGCCGCGCGCCAGGCCGCCAATGGCCGGCGCCCAGACCGTCCGCGAAAGCTGCTCCAACTGGTGGTGAAACGGTCCGTTGGCCGCCAGGTCCGCCGCGTTGACCTTGTTCTGGCTGTTGGCATAGCGGGCGATGAGCGGCACCAGTTCGCCAATCCGCTCCGGCTCCTTGAGCACCGTCAGCTTCACCTGCACCACCACGTCGTCCACGCTCAACCGCTCCTTCTTCAGCGCGTGGTAGATGCTGGCGGTGGTCTGGCCGCCATTGACGATCTGGAAGTCCCGCGCCCACGCCAGCCCCATCTGCCCGTCCTTGCGCTTCGCCAGCCGGACTTCCGCCGCCGTGCAGCACAGGCCGTTGTTGTAGGCCAGGAAGCGGTGCGGCGTCTCGCGCAGGGTCTGCTGCAGCCCCTTGTTCACCTTGCCCTTCACCTGGAGGAACGCCCGCACGTTGCGCTCCAGGAGCCGCTGCCCGTGCTCGCCGTAGATACGCGCCAGCACCCGCCCCGGCATGAACGCCAGGTAGGTCTGGTATTCCTTCGTGCCCTCCATCCCGGCCAGGCACGGAACGGCGCCGCCGAAGTCGTTTTCAAAATCCAGTTCGATCACCTCCCGCTGCCCCACCTTGAGCTGGTTCAGCTTCTTCAAGTCCCACAGCACGTAGCGCAATTCCACGCCGTCCAACGGCTCCTCCTCGATGTCCTCCGCCCGCGCCACGCCATCCGTGAGGAAGAACAACCGCACCGTGGTCAGCGAGTCCTTGGCCTCGTGAATTTGCCGGGCGATCTCAAAGGCGTCGTCGTGATTGTCCCCGGCCTGGGTGTGGAAGCCCTGCCGCGCCCGGCGCAGGAAGCCGAGCAGCAGTTTGAACTGCCTTCGGGTTTCGGTGACGCCGACCGTCGGCATGCCCTCGCCGCCGTGGTAAAGCGTTACGAACAAATCGAGCGTCGCGCCATCGCCGGAGAGCGCCCAAGCGTTCAGCTTCGCGGCCGGCCAGCGGGCGCGGCCTTCCGCGCGGAACGGGCGGTCCGGCAAAGCTTCGGCGTTGTCCGCTTCATTGTGGCCCGCCAGTTCCTCCAGGCACCACTCGGTGAAGCCGCGCTCCAGTTCATCAGGTGGCGCGTTCTCGGCGCAGCGCAGGCGCACTTCCTCACGCACGTCCCGCGCGAACTGCTCCAACGGACTCAAGGGCTTAGCTTCC
Source organism: uncultured Verrucomicrobiota bacterium (assembly GCA_964548925.1). Taxonomy (GTDB): domain Bacteria; phylum Verrucomicrobiota; class Verrucomicrobiia; order Limisphaerales; family MWDV01; genus MWDV01. Next base: position 9,801 of record CAZJTM010000089.1, read on the forward strand.
TCGTCTGGCATGATTCACCTCTTCGATCGAAATCAATCCCGGCCAGCCTCCGCCGCCGCTTTCAGCAACCGCAGCAGCCCTTCGCGTTTCGCGTGGCTCAGGCCCGCGGCTTTGAGTTTTTCCCAAGTCAGGCCTGCGAACTCCGACACCTTCCGGCTCCGGCGCGAACGGTCCCATTCCAGGCCCGTGGCCGCCTCCATCTCGCCCAGGGCCCGGCTGTCCTTGGCGAATCCCTTGCGGACCTGTTCCCAACGCTCGGCATCGGTCTGGGGCGTTGCCGGCGTCGCAGGCACGACCGCCGCCCCCTTCTTTCCCTTCGGCCGCCGCTCCGGCAGGCTGCTCAACTGCCGCACCGCCCCGGCCACCCGCGCCCGGACCGGCGCGTCCTTGTCCGGCTGCCACTTCCGGGCCTGTTCCAGGAAGTTCTCGTCGCCGAGGTCGGTGTAGATCAGGTCCTCGTCCATCTTGATCCGCACCAGCAGGGGAAACCGCACCGCCTGCCCGCTGATGATCCCCTGGCCCGGCCCAAAGCCCGGCAGCATCCGCGCGTCCTGCTCGCTCAGGTTCTCCATGATCTGCTTCACGAAGTTCTGGTCGCGCGGGTTGACCAGCCGGAGGATCAGGAACGAGTTGCACTGCGAGAGAATCGTCTCGTCCACCCGGCTGGGCCGCTGGCTGATGAGCATCAAGCCGGTGCCGAACTTGCGCCCCTCCGTGATGAGCTTGCGGATCGTCTCCAGCGACGGCACGTCAGAGGTCCCTTCCCGCGACGATGGGATGAACGTGTGCGCTTCCTCCACCACCGCGAGGAAGGGTGGAATCCGGTTCGACAAGTTGGCGCGATGCTCGTAAAGCGCCTCCAAGAGAATCGAGGCGATGGTCGTCTGCGTCAGGTGGTCGTAGCCGCCGAGGTAGAGGATCGAAACGGTCTTGGGCGCGACAATCCCCTCCGGCCGACCCTGCGGATCGGGCATCTTCTCGAACTGAAGCTGCTTCAACCGCTGCCGCATCCGCTCGTTCGTCAGTTCCATCCGCTCCAACCGGTTTTCCACCACGCCAAGCTGGCGGCGGCAGACTGACAGCGTGGGCAGTTTGCGCTTGTCGCTGGCCTGCCCGGCCTTCTTGCCCAGCGAATCCCGGAGCCGCTTGATGTAGCGGAGCACCGACTCGCCCTCGACCGGGTCCACTTCGGACAACGACTCGGCCAGCACCTCCCGCTGCGGCTCGGTCAACCCCTCGGTCATCTTGTTGATCAGGATTTCCACGATGTGCCGGTTCTGCTCCGTCATCGCGATGTGCGGGTAAAGCAGCTTTACCGTCGTGCCCGGAAAGACCTCGCGCTTCTGCCACAGCCCCAGGTAGTCGCCGTGCGGGTCGAGGATCAGCAGCGGATAGCCCTGCTCAATCAACTCCCGCAGAATCCGCCGCGCGGCCACCGTCTTGCCGCCGCCAGTCATCGCCAGGATGGCAATGTGCCGCGCCACCACCCGGTCAGCGGAGATGGCGATGTCCACGTCCTGCCGGGCGATGAGCGTGCCGATGTGCAGCGGCGTGTGACCGGGAATCCCGCCCGCCAGCAGTTCCTTGATCGCCGCCGCCGGCGGATACAGCACCTCCGCCGCCGGTTGCACCGGATAAGTCAGCGGGTAGAGGTGCTTGAACCCAGCGTCCGCCGGCGAGCAGCCCAGAATCAGCACGCCCGCCTCCAACTGGTCCCGGCTGTCGCAAGAATGTTGGGACACCCAATTCCGACAGCGAAAAAGTCCTCAATGTCTGCCCTCGCTGAGAACAGGAGACGGTATTTGCGGCTGTTTCAGGTCGCAAAGTGTCTCGCGTGTCGGCGGAGCAGCACCGGGTCAGGTGAAAACCGCTTTGGCAGGCGAAGCGGCTGGCCGTCGAAGCTCGTGAGCCAAGCCAGAGTAGCCTCTGATTCGTTCACAGCACTGAGCAGGCGTTTGGAAAAACGAATTACAAAACCGTCTTCCACCCACATTAGTCCGCGGTCGTAGGCGCGGTCGTGTAGTGCGTTCAGGCAAAGGCCGTTCCTTGGATTGAGCCTGTTGGCGGCATCTTGCGCCCAGGGAACGATGTGGCTTGCGACAAGTAGTTCGCGCACAGCCAGGCCAGTCACACAGCAGCGGAATCCATACGCGGAGATGATTCGGCTGCGGAAGAAACTCTGGTTGACGCGCACCCGAACGGTTGCTTCGCGCTCGATACCTGTGGCGGGCAAGTCCTTTGTCTCAATCTCCGCCACTTCTTCCAGCGGTTTGCCGAGTCGGTTTGCGAGAAGTCGTTCGCTCTCGTAGGCTAGCGCTTCGGGTTGGTCAGCGAACTCATCCCACACTTCTTCTTCGCCCTTCGCTCCATGAACGAGACCCCGGACCCCTCGCGCGCGCAAGGCGGGGTCAAGCCGAGCGAAATTTGAGAGCTTTCGACCGATAGACCCCACGCTCCGGCCAAGCAGGCGTGCCAGTTCGATGACTCGTGGGTTGCGCCCGTGCATCGTGCCGTAAGGGATCTTGCAGTATAGGTTGAAAGCGAGGATGTGTTCCTCCCGGCTCCAATTCTCGTTTTCTCTGTCGAGCGGCATCGGGGTTTACGGTTATTGACTCACTCGAAACACGAACTTGCTCGGTGCGTTAGAAAGGAGGCTATGTGACATCACCGTTCCAATCCCGAGGTACCTAAATGGAGCGTGGTGCCGTTCTCGGTAGAAGATATGAATCTCGTCGCCTGCTATCGCAGCCTCAGCGATCCGCCTGTCGCTCGCGTGCCCATCTTCACCTTCCCACTCCAAGGTGCCGCCGCAGAGCCTGTCCGCGTACTGAGTCAAACCCTCCTGCTTCTCCTCCGTGACAAACAGGATGATCTTGTTGTCATGAGCCGGCGTAACGACGCCTCGCGCAATCGCGTGGAAACTCTGGTACCCCCAAAGACGAGCGAGTTGGTTTCTATCCCATTCCGTTCCAACTTTGATGCTGTCAAAACGCACGGCCATAGCTCAGTTCAACGCGAGATTCCAAGGCATTTCGCCCACGAGCGGCAGGGCGGCGTTGCCGATGAGCCGGAAGGCGTGGGTCCGGGCGGCGGGGAAGCGGAACCAATCGGGGAAGCTTTGCACGCGGGCGGCCTCGCGCGGGGTGAGGGAACGGTTCTGCGTGGGATGGATGAACATCAAGCCGTCCTTGCTGAGGTGGGCGACGATGGTGGAGCAGGGCTGCCAGCGGCATTGCTTGGTGTAGCGGTCCCGGAACTTGGTCTTGTCGTAGGGGAAGGCGAACCGCACGCCGCGCTCGCGCATGGCCACGGCGGAATTCTCACCCTCCTTCAGCAGGGCGAAGTCGCCAAGGTCGCGCTCGCTGTGGGGCCGGGCGACGTGGTTGGTGAGCTTGGCGGCGCGGTCAATCTCAAGGACGTCGCAGAGGTAGCGCAGGGCGCTTGGCCCGACCTGTTCGACGTGCTCGACGCGGCGGCCAAAGTCGTAGTCGCGCTCGTCCTCGCCGCCCCCGGCGCGGAGGATCGGGAGGTCGCCGATGGCGGTGCCGAGCACGGGCTGAGGTTTGGCGCGCGGGGCGGGTTTGAGTTCGCTTGGAAAGTAACCGGGCAGGTCGGCGCGCACGCCGATGATGAGCTGGCGGCGGCGTTTCTGCGGGACGCCCAGTTCCCAAGCGTCCTCGATCTGGCCGTGGACGCGGTAGCCGGGCCGGCCCCGCGCCCGACCCAGTTCACGGGCCTCCTTCTGGACGCGGGTGAAGTATTCGCCGCCCGCCGCCGTGCGCAGGCCGGGCACGTTTTCCATCACGAACACGCGGGGCTGGAAGAAGTCCACGAAGCGCAGGAAGTCGCGGTAAAGGTGGCGGCGGGGATCGGGCTTGAGGCGGTGGCCGTGATTGGCGCCGTCGCGCCGCCGGGCGAGGGAAAAGCCCTGGCAGGGCGGCCCGCCGACGATGACGTCCACCAGCGATTTCGGATTTCGGATTTCGGATTTCGGGTTTTCGTCCAGCAGCGCCGCGAGTTCTTCCGGGCGGAATCGGGTCAGGTCGCGCTCCAAGGCGTGCGCCACGGGGAGGAGGTCGGGGTGGCGGCGTTCGACGAGGTTGGCGCGAAGCGTGGCAATGGCTTCTGGGTTGGAATCAATCGCTGCGAGGACGTGAAAGCCGGCCCGCTGCATCCCAAGCGTGAACCCGCCGCAGCCGCAGAAGAGGTCGAGGCAGGTGAGCGGTCGTGGCGGCATCCAGGCAGGGCGCCGCTGATCGCCTGAGCCGCAGGTGCGAATGTGCGGCGGTCTGCCGTCCACCGCTGCGCGGCAAGGCGGGGCGTCCTCGTGCATGGCCGACTCAGCGTGCTGTGGACATCCTGTCCGCAGAACTGATTTGCGGCGTTGCGGGAGTCTGGTTTGATCTGCGGGCGGGACGCCCGCAGCACGTTGCCGCTGGCCCCTCACGCGTCCACCCCTTTGCAAAGCTCCGCCGTGGTGAGACCGAGGGCTTTGGCGAGCCGGGCGACGTTTTTGATGCCGGGGTTGCGCAGCCCACGCTCGATGCCGCTGATGTAGGTCTGATCAAGGCCGGCCTTCTCGGCCAGCCGTTCTTGGGTGAGGTCTTTGGACTCCCGCCAGCGCCGCAGGCTCAGCCCGAAGGACTTGAGGATCGGATCACGTTTCGGCATGACGGATAGTCCATGTCGAACACGCCCGGATGTCTATGGACGATGAGTTCTAAATGTGCTGAACCAGCACATCGTCCGTCCGCGCCACCTGCGACGGCGGACTGCGCTTCGGCCCGCTAAAATCAGGCTCCTGCCGCCCCTCGTGGCGGCGCGGACGACGCGCCAATGTGCGGAATCAGCACATGAAGCGGGAGCGCCCATGCGGGGCGGCCACGGCGCTTGCGCTTTGCTCCCATGCCTGCGGCATCCGGGCGGTTCGCGGTTCAGCCCTTTTCGGACAGCCAGTTGACCTTGATCTCCTTTTCCACCGCCTTGAATTCCGGGCCGCCAGTGACCAGTTCGGCCTTCAGTTTCTTGGCCAGCGCGGCAGCAAACGCGTCCGTAAGACTCAAGCTTGCGCGCGATTTAAAATCCGCCGCCAAGTCGGCCAGTTCGCGGTCGGCGGTGTGAAACTCGATGGGTAGGGTGGGCAGTTCGCGCGCGACTTCGGCCCAGCGCGTCGCGCCGTCCTTGCGGATCACCATGTATTTTACCTCGGCGTAGTTCACCTCGGTCATGTGCAGAGGAACATCGCGCTCGCCCGCCTTCTCCAGCAAGGCCGCGACCTTGTCATCCCCCACCTCGCCGCGCAGGAAGACGAGCAGGGCGTAGCTATCGAGAACCGGTGCCACGGGCATGCTTCGCCTCCTCCATTTTTTCGACGACACGTTGGATTGGTTTCTGATTCGGTTCTTGCGTGCGTTGACACGTTCCCAGCGGGTGTCTAGCCTCCCGTGGATGTCGAGATTGCCCTTTGAGCTCCTGCTGGCGCTGCGTTATCTGCGGCCCAAGCGGACGTTTGTCTCGGTCATCACCCTCATTTCCATCCTGGGCGTCATGCTTGGCGTGGCGGTGCTCATCATCGTCATCAGCGTGATGAGCGGGTTTGACCACGATCTGCGCGAAAAGGTCTTCGGCTTCAACGCACACGTCAAAGTCGTTCCGCGTGAGGGAACCTTGCGCGACTATGCCATGGTGGCCAGTCAGATCGCCTCGAACCGTTTCGTCAAAGGCGTCGCGCCGTTTGTGCTGAGCCAGGTGCTGGTGGAAACCCAGCCGGTGGCGGGACAGCAGCGCGTGTTTGTGCCCGCGGTGCGCGGCGTGGATCCGGAGGCGGAGGCCAAGGTCAGTGCGCTGCCGCGCGAGATCGTGGCGGGTGAGTTCGATGTCCGCCACCGGGGGTTGGTGGTGGGCGCCGTGTTCGCCGAAAACATGGGCTTGAGCGTCGGCGACCGGGTGACGGTCTATTCGTGGAAGGACCTGCGGAAGATGAAGGAGAGTTACGAGCAGAAGCGCGAGCAGGCTTCGGTGCGCGTGCCCGACGATTACACCGTGCGCGGCATCTTCGACGCCGGGCATTACGAGTTCAACTCGACATTCATTCTGACTTCGCTGGAGGACGCGCAGACGCTCTGCGATCTGGACGAAACCGACACTGTGCATGGCTTGATGGTGGCCTTGGAGGATCCGCTTCAGCCCCAAACCGCCGCCCGTGAGATCCAACAGGCCCTTGGCTATGACTATGCGGTGACCACTTGGATGGAAGACAGTCCGCTGATGCTGGCGGTGATGGTCGAGAAGAACGTGATGCTCTACATCCTGTTTTTCATTGTGATCGTGGCGGCGTTTGGCATCACCTGCACGTTGATCACCTTCATCGTGATGAAGACGCGCGAGATCGGGCTGATGAAGGCGCTGGGTGCGACCAACCAACAGGTGATGTGGGTTTTCCTCGGGCAAAGCCTGATCGTCAGCGTGCTGGGCGTGCTGGCCGGCACGGGGCTGGGACTGCTGGCCATCGCCTATCGCAATGAGTTCCTCGCCTTGATGCGGCGGCTGACCGGCTTCGAGCTGTTTCCCGCTTCGATCTACGGCTTCAGCCAGTTGCCCGCGCTCATCGTGCCCGGTGACATTTTGATCATCTGTGGCGGCTCGCTGGTAATCTGCCTCGCGGCGGCGGCCTTTCCCGCGCGCAACGCCAGCAAACTCAACCCCGTGGAGGCGCTGCGGCATGAGTGAACCCTTCCTGACCGCCCGGGCGCTCACCAAGAGCTACCCGATGGGCCGGCGCACGCTGGAAGTGCTGCGCGGGGTGAGCCTGGAGGTCGCGCGCGGCGAGTTCCTGGCGCTGCGGGGCGCCTCGGGCGCGGGCAAGAGCACGCTGCTCCATCTGCTGGGGGGACTCGACACTCCAAACGCCGGCGAAATCTGGTTCAACGGCGAGAACCTGGCCCGCCTGCCGGAAGCCGCCCAGACGCGCCTGCGCAATCGCCACGTCGGCTTCATCTTTCAGGCGTATCATCTCCTGCCGGAACTCGACGCGTTGGAAAACGTCTGTCTGCCGGCGCGCATCGCCCGGGTGGACGCCGCGCAAGCGGAAGCCCGCGGGCGCGAATTGCTCCGGCGCGTGGGGTTGGCGGAGCGCCTGGAACACAAGCCCTACGAACTCTCCGGCGGCGAGCAGCAGCGCGTGGCCATTGCCCGGGCGCTCATCAACGAACCGGAACTGATCCTCGCCGACGAGCCAACGGGCAACCTTGATTCGCATACTGGCGACGAGATCATGGAGTTGCTCCTGGCGCTTCGCGCGGAGCGCGCCGCCACGCTCATCATTGCCACGCACGACGCCCGGGTCGCCGCGCGCGCGCCCCGCGTGGTGGACTTGGTGGACGGGGTGGTGGCGAAGAGTTGACCATGCGCGGACGCCGGAACTGGTTGGAGCCGCCGGCAGGGGTTGGCAGCGCCAGCGGGTGCGCAGCAATACTCATTATGACGGTATCCATCTCCGCCGGGTGAGGGCACCCGGCGTCCCTATCGAGCCCAGAGTGGGAATTGCTGGCTGGTGCGGGAACGGGTGCGGGAACGCTCTGGCAGGCTTTTGGGCGCTGTGCTAGCCTTCGCTCCCTTATGGCTGTTCAAAACCGCATCGTCAAAGTTCAGAAGCGCAATCGCGCCCTCGTCACCTTTGATGGCGACCGCATTCGCCGCGCGATTCTCAACGCGGCCCTGTCCATAGGCGGGTTTCGGCAGGACTACTTGCCGGACATCAACGGACGGCTGTTCGATGCGTGCGGCGGGGACGGGCAACTCGCGGACTTTCTGGCGGACGCGGTGGTGATTTGCCTCAACTCGGATCCCCACCATCTCATCACGAATTTTCCCCCGACCATCGAGGTTATCCAGGACGATGTGTTGCACGTGCTGCGCTCCTATGGCTTCCAGAACACGGCCGATGCTTACGAGTGTTATCGCTGGGGGCGGCATTGGCTGCGCGAGCGGGCGATCACGCCGGAGCAGTTTCGGGGGAACGGATTCCCCACGACGCTGATCGAGCAGAGTCTTGCTTGGAACCGCCGGCATGGCTGCGACACGGTGGCCGGGTTGAACGACACGGTCCGCCGGGAACGCCTGAAGCCGCTGGTGGACGACGCCATCGCCGCGTACGAAGCGTCGCTGGACGAGGCGGCGGGCAAGGTTATGGCGCGCCTGAACGCCGGCGATCCGCTGCGCATGATGTGGGTGAGCGGGCCGAGTTCGTCCGGCAAGACCACCACGACCGTGAAGTTGACGGAGCGGTTGGAGCGGCAGGGGTTGCGCTTCCTGATGTTGAACTTGGACGATTACTTCTGGTCGCTCGTCGAGCATCCGACGGACTGGATCAACGACCGCAATTACGAGACGCCGGAGGCGCTGGACATCCAGTTGCTCAATCGTCATCTCACCGAGCTGCTGGCGGGCAAGACCATCGAGAAACCGATCTACAGCTTCAAGGAAGGCCGGCGGGTGGGTAGCAAGCAGGTCAGGCTGGAGCCAGGGCAGATTCTCTTGCTCGACTGTCTGCACGGGCTTTATCCGCCGATCACGGAGGGCATCGAAGCACGCGCGCAATTCCGGCTCTACATCGAGACGCTCAACGCGCTTTACGAGGGGGATGGCTCCAGCCAGCGCCTCTGCAAATTCACCGACGTGCGGCTCGTGCGCCGGATGTTGCGCGACCTGAAGTACCGGAATCATCGTCCGTTGTTGACGATTCTCCATTGGCACTACGTCCGGGCGGGGGAGTTGTTCAGCATCATTCCGTTGATGGGATTGGCGGACCATGTCATCAATGGCGGTTTCCCCTTCGACCTGCCGGTGTTGAGGCCCCATTTCGTCGGCCCGGAAGGGCATCTGCCCGGGCCGGAGGAATTCGCGCCATACGGCGGATTCCTGGACGCGACCATCCGCTACCGCCGCGTCAAAGCCCTGCTGGAATCCGTGGCGGGTGTGGACGTGGCCACGGAGCGGAAGATCATCCCCGGCGACGCGGTGATCCGCGAGTTCATCGGCGGGAGCACCATCAAGATTCCCCACAACGAGTAGGGCAGGGGAGCGGAGGATCGGGACTGGTCAGAGCAACGCGCTGCGTTCGTCGGCGACCCGGACGACGCGGGCCACTTCCACCTCGACGGCGGTCTGGCGACCGAGGAACTCCAGCAAGACCATCACCCGTTGGCGGCTGGGGAGAGCCCTCTGGACGACCGCCTCCAAACCATGGAACGCCCCGCCGGCGATGCGCACGGTTTCGCCCGGAGAGAATTCGCTCGGCACTTCGCGGACCTCTTCCTCGCCGACGGCGGTTCGGAGGCTCTCAATGACTTCATCCGGAATGGTCGGCCAGCGATCTGCGAAGTGGACGACGCCCGCCACGCCCGGGGCGTGATGCACAACGCGCAAGTTGGCCCGCCACTCGAATCGGGCAAACAGATAGCCGGGGAAGAGGGCCTCCGTCACCCAAACCGTGCCTTGACGCGTGGCGCGGCGGAAACGAATCCGCGGCAGCAGCACGGCGACCTCGGGAAGTTGCCGCAGATGTCGCGCGGCGATGTGTTCGCGCTTGAGTTGGGAGCGCACACAGAACCACGCGGGAGCGTTTTGTGGCGAAGGGGATGCGGTGCTCACGGAACGCTCGACGCAGAACCCAACCGGGCCGGGCTGCCGGCGCAAGCCTCACGCCTTGGCCTTCGGTGTCTTGGAATAGTAGTCCTTGTACTTCGAGTAGTAATAGTACTCGCCGACGTTGGGATTGACGGCATTGAGCACGATGCCCAGCACGTTGACGTTGCGCTGATAGAGCAGGTCGAGCGCGGCGCGGGCGACGCGGGCGGAGGTGTGCTGGGCGCGGATGACGAACACGACTCCCTGTACGTGCGGCGCCAAGGTCGTCACGTCATCGGCGGCCATGACCGGGGCGCTGTCAATGATGACGTAATCATACTGGCTGGTCATTTCCTTCAGCAGGCCGGGCACGAAGGGGCGCAGGAAAAGCTCGCCGGATTTGTGAGTGATGGCGCCGCAGGGAATCACCGAGAGATTGTCCACCTTGGTGGGGCGAACGGTTTTCGACCAAGGCGTTTCCTGGTGGAGCACTTCGGTGAATCCGGGGGCGGACTCGACCCCAAACCGGCGATGGATCACACCTTTCCGCAAGTCGGCGTCAATGAGCAGCACCCGGGAGCCAGCCTGCGCCATCGTGATGGCGAGGTTCGACGTGGTCATGGACTTGCCGTCGTTGGGAATGGAACTGGTGACCAGCAACAGGCGGGGCCGCGCATGGCCGTTGCCCTGAGACATGAAGAGCAGCGAGGAGCGCACGTTACGATAGGACTCGACGAAGGCGTGGCGGGTGTCGTCGGGGGTGATCAACTGCATTTCGGCCTTGCGGGGCACGCGCTCGCGGGGAATCTGGCCGATGACCTGTTCCTCGAAGTGGTCGTTCAACTCGGTCAGCGAGTTCATGCGGTCGTCAAACCGGTCAATCAGGATCAGGATGCCGATGCCCAGGCCCAAGCCGATCAGGCCGGAGATCAGCAGGCTCATGCCGAGTGTCAGGCGGTCCGGTTTGGCGGGGCCGGCCTTCTCGAGGACGGTCACGGTCTCGGGCATGACCTCCTTGTCCACCCCAATGGCCTGCATGGTCTTGAGCAGTTGGTCATAGAGCGTCTGCACGCGGTTGATGTTGGCGCGAATCTTCTGGTAGCGCGCCATCTTGGTGCTGATGTCCAGCGACTTGACTTCCCACTCCTTGGCCTCGCGCTCGAGGTTCTGAATCTGGAGTTCGAGCGAACTGCGCCGGTTGTCGAGTTGTTCCACGCTCTGCTGCTTGAAGATTTCGAGCAACTGCTCCTTGCGGGTGATTTCCTCGGTCAACGCGATCATCTTGGGATGCTTGGGGCGAAGCACCTCGGACAGTTGAGTCTGCTCCGCTTTGAGGAGTTGGATCTGCTGTTTGACTTTCAGGTAGTCGGAGTCCGCCCGGAGCAGGTCCACGGGCTGCACGCCATCCGGGGTGGTGGCGGCGGGCTTGGTGCCCGTGACCACGCCCTGCTGCTGCTGGCGCTCAAGGTTCTGCTCCAGGTTAAGCATCTTGAGCAACTGCAACTCGATTTGAAGCGCGGCCAACGAGCGGTTGATCTGGACGAGGTAGGCGCCGGCGCTGTTGCCCTGTTCCTGCAGAAAGACCACGCTGTTGGTGGCTTGAAACTGGAGCAATTCATCCTCGCCGGCCTTCAGCTCCTTTTCCAGGCGCAGCAATTCATCGGTGATGCCGGCGAGCGAGGTGTCCGACGTCTTGGCCTTCATTTCCTTCTTCAAGCTGACGTAGGAATCCATGACCGCGTCCAGATAGACCTGCGTGTAAACGGGGTCCAATCCGGTCGCGCGGAGGTTGAAGATGCTGGTCTTCGGGGAGACTCCGATCTTCAGTTTCACCGGCGAGGGCAAGAGGTCCGGGCGGGTGGCGCGCACGCGCTGTTCGGCGCGGGCCAACACCGTGCCGCTCTGCATCAGTGCCACCTGGGTGCCGAGGAAGCTGGTCATTTCCTCAACGTAGCTCGCGCCGGTTTGGATTTGCAGGCGGACGTTGACGATCATCTGGCCCACGCTCACAAAGTTGGGCGGGGAGTTCCAAAGGATGATCGCATTCACGAGCATCGCCAGACCCGCCATCAGCGGGAGCAGCCAGAAGCGGCGGCGCAGGAGACTGCGGTAGCGCTGGAGGGCGGTGAAGAAGCGGGCGCTCCGTACAGAGCGATTTTCAGGAGCGGGGAGAGGATACTCGTTCATCGGAAACTACCAGTTGACGGCGCGCGCGGGGACAATGATGAAGTCATCCGGTTGCAGGACGATGTCCTGTTCGGTTTTGCCTTGTTCGAGAAT
>CAZJTM010000090.1:0-21495 GCA_964548925.1 uncultured Verrucomicrobiota bacterium
CTTTGGACGCATTCCCCGCTTCTTTGTTTAATCTCGCTGTGAAATATCCGGGCTAAGCCTCTTAGCCTCAATGTCGGCCTTAGCTGTAAAGCCGCGCCCTAAGAGCGTGGAAGGCGCGGGGCGCACCTCGATTTCCTGCAAGGAGCGCGTACATTCTTGTCCACCTGGGGGCGAAAGGGCCGTCCACAGGCCGTCAGGAATGCCAGCGCTCCGGAATCCGGGCTGGTTGGCAGGAGATTGAGACGAGCCCAGCAGCGCGTCAGGAGGTGTCGCCCACTCATGGGATGTGGCTCAGACGGAAGAACACGCAGGGACTGGTCGGGTCCATTGGCACGGTTATCTGATTCGTCAGGGTAGAATTGGGCACCGTGAACCAGTTCGTGCTGAGACCAACGCCGGGCGCATTGGTCTGCGCTTCCAATTGCCAACCGGTGTAAGCCGCCGGCCAGGAGAGTTGCAGGTTGGTGGAAACCACGGAAGCACTGAGCGGAATTGCGTTCGTAGCCGTGTAGTGGCAGCCGAAGTTCAGCCGGTTGACACTTTGGGCTGGCATGAGGGTGACGGTGTAAACGCCGCCCGTAGGCGCAGTCTGGATCCAACCGGCGGAGGGCACAGCGGCGACGGCGTAATCGCGATGCGCGAGCCCCACGAAATAGAAGTAGCCGTATCCGTCGGTGATCGTGCTCCCCACCAGATTCGTGCCGCTCGACAAGATGATTGTCTGTTGAGACAGCCCTGGTTCGCCTGCGTCCCACACCCCGTCGCCGTCGCGATCGTTGAACGCCTGCCCCGAGAGGCTCGCCTCGGGCTGGCAACACGACGGGCGTTCGAGCGCCAAGCCGTTGCCCGTCACACTGCCCACCAGATCCAGTCCCATCGCCACGCTATGGATATTATTGACTTGCACCTTCAAGCTATTTGCGCCCGTGCGAAAGCGGCTTTGCAGGTTTACCGTGATGCTGGCCGGTTCATGATTGTACCAAAACGTGCCCTCGGGAGTTTGCAGGATCAGCGTGTCGTTCAGATAGACGTCGGCCTGATCGTCGGCGCGCACCGTCAGGCCCAGTTCCGCGTTGCTCCAGCCCTCCAGCAGGCAAAACTTGGTTTCAAAGACATAGGCCCCGTTGACGTTCTGCTGTGCCGTGGATCGAGAACTGATCCACTGACTGCCCGGCTCCGGATCGTGCCAGGCTTGCGGCATCTGGAGGATGGCGGTCGCGGCCCGCGGTTCGTTGCTTTGGCCATCCGTATCCTGCGTCACCTGCCAAAACGCATCCGCTTCGCCGATGGCATAAACTCCCCTCCGCAGGTGATCGTAGCCCGTGTTCAAGATGACGGTGCTGGTCGAGCAGTCCGCCTCATACGCGCCGATGTCACACCCAGGGCCCTGGGGCCGGGACACTCCCCGTTGGTCGCCGGCGACCGAACACGAGGCGACCGGCACGGCATCCAGGGCCGGGCTGTTCGGAAGCAAGGCATGCGTCCGGGTTGGGCCGCCGTTGTCTGCCAGCGGGCCGAGCAGCGGATCGGTGTTGTTCAGGTCGCCGGTACCGGTCAATCCGGCGGAACCGTCGCTGACCAGGTTGTAACCGAGCGAGGTGACGACGCCGGCGCAATCGTTGGGCGTCGTATGATCTCCCAGTTTGTTATAGGCGATGATCGAGTTCTTCACCGTCGCGGTGCCGTTGGCGCCGGTTTTGAGACCTCCGCCGACTCCCTCGTTGCCGGTGAGTGTGCAATGGTTGAGAGTTAGCGCGCCGCCGGAATTTCTGACCCCGCCCCCTTGGCCGGCGGCATTGCCGCTCAGGGTGGAGTTGGTGAGAGCCGCCACGGCGTTGGGAGCCGGCTCGTCCACACAGCTCGAGCCGTTGTAAATGGCGCCTCCCATGGCGCCGCCGCTGTTGCCGTTGAAGGTGCTGTTGTGAACGATCAAGGTGTTTTGGTTCTTAATGGCTCCGCCATGGTTGGTCGCGGTGTTGCTGCCAAGGGTGCTGTTGTTCAAGGTCACGGCGCCTGGCTCCGCGATGAAAATGCCGCCGCCGACAGTGGCTGTATTCCCAACGCAGGTGCTCCGCTGAATCTCGGTCCACCCGCCGCTAAAGACACCGGCGCCGAAGGCTGCGGCATTACTCCGGATGAGGCTGTCCATAATCGTGAGGCGGCTGCCAATGGAGGCATAAAGGCCGCCACCGCCGCCGTCGGGTCGTGACACCACGTTGTCGCTCACGACGGTGGCGTTCAGGTTGACCAAACCTCCCAAGTAGAGGCCGCCCCCGCCATAGTTGGCCTGGTTGCCCGTGACGAGGCTGTTGTTCAGGGTCAGGATGTGGTCGTTGAAAATGCCACCCCCGCAGGCGTATTCCGTGACCGCTTGATTGCCGGACACCACCACCTCGTTCAGCGTGAGCGAACCTTTGTTCAGGATGCCGGCGCCGTTGGCGGTCGTTCCGTTCCGGATCGTCAGCCCCGACAACGTCACGTTTGACCCGGGATGAATGTGAAACACCCGATCCAGGGCGCCCCCGTCAATCACCGTGGTCGCGGCACCGGCGCCGGCGATGGTCAGTTCGCATCTGATGTCCAGATCGCCGGTGACCGCAGCATCTTCGTCCACACCGGCTATGGTCAATGCGTAAGCTCCACTGGGGAGAGTGATGGTTGAGGCGCCGACGGTGGCGTTGGCCTCCATGATGGCCGCCCGTAACGTACACTGTCCAAGAGCGTCAGCAGCAACGCCATCCCCAGGGCTGACATCCACCGTGTCTGCAGTGCTGTTGACTTGGAAACTCGCCGCGCACAGCAGGTGGGAGTTGAGCAGCAGCAGCAGTTCCGCAAGTCCGGCGAGAGCGAGGTTCGATCTTGCCAGCGCGATGACATGGTTGCCGCGTGCCGGCCAACCGCGGCAGGCCGCAGCGCTTGCCGCAAACATGCCGAATATGTTGTCTGCGCCGATGGCATTTGCTTGATGATGGTGAAGTTTTGCGTTCATGGTGCGGCTTGGATTCCGGTTTCGGTTTTGGATTCGCTGGCGTTCAGAACTCGTGCCCCGCCAGCGCCCGGATGCTTGAAGGCGACGAGGCTTATCCCAACCCGGCGGCCACGGCAGGCGGTGCGGTTGCAAGGCAGTTCGTTCATTCCACAGCATTCCTTCAAGGTTTCGGGCGTGAAGTTTCGCGGGAAGAGCCAATTCTCCGGCCCGTTGCCGCGGGCGTTGGCCCGATGAGGAGAAGCGGCGTATGGAGCCGGGAAGGCCGTGGCAAGCCGATGCTGCTCAAGCGCGCTCCCCGCAGCGGGTGCTGTCAATGTTGTGGCAGGTCGGCGGCTTCGGAACGGGCGAGAGACCGGACTTCCGCCGCGTTGAGCGCGCCGCGAAACAGCTTCACTTCGTCCAGGCCTCCGGCAAACAAGCGCTCGGCGTCGCCAAAGATCAAGTCGGCGCTCGGATTCAGCCGGCCTCGCAAGCGCGAGGTGAAGGAGTAATACGGCTCGCCATCCACATAAAGCTGACCGCGGGAAACCGCGGTGGCGCGGTCGAGCGTGACGGCAACGTGATGCCACACGTCGTCGTTGATCCGGCGGGCCGAGTTGGGCGGAACTCGGTTCAAGTCTCCCAGCCCGCCGTCGCCCCACTGAAACCCCAACCATCCGCCCAAGACAAACAGTTGGAAGCCGAGCACATGATGGTCTCCATCCAGCGTGCCTTTCTCCCGCTTCTCGACCAGGCTGCCGAGGTTTGTCCCCGTGGTGCGAACCCACGCCGCGACCGTGAACGAATCCAGGCCGAAGTCGAGGGAGCCGTCCAGCGGATCGGGGACGCGCACGTAATCTCCCTCGCCAACGAAGCTGAAGGCCTGGCCCCGCGCGCCGGGCGCGAAGGAGCATCGGCCCTGTAAGACGGCGTGGTGCTGATGAACCGAGAGGTCCCGGACATGCCCATCGCCGGACCACCACCCGAGGAGAGTGGGGGCGGCGGTGAACCGTGAGGCGTGATTCGCGAAATCGGGTTCTCCGCTCGCAGGTGATTGCCCAACTAGGGCCTTGGTTTCCTTGCTCCGGCTGGTTTCGCCAGGCAAGACACCCGGCGCGACGGCAGGCGCGATGCCCGGTTCCGGCTCAGGGGCGCGGTAGATGCGGAGGGTCTGCCCCCCGACGGCGCCTCGGGCTTCGTGCGCCAGCAGCGCCTGACCGTCGGGCGTGAACGCCACCCAACGCGCCGGGCTGTCACCCCGCAGCGTGGCGATCGCGCGTCGCGTGGCCATGCTCCACAGACGAACTGTGCCGTCGGAGCTTGCGGAAGCCAGGGTGCGGCCATCGGGCGAAATGGCCACACTGAGGACGTTCTGTTTGTGACCGGTGAACGCGTCCATCTCCCGGCCGGTGCCGGCGTCCCAAATGCGGATGGCATGGTCGCCGGTGCCGGCGAAGAAGCGCCTGCTGTCCGCCGAGAAGGCCACACTGGAGAGGCGTGGCGCCGTTTGCGGGAGTCGGGTTCGGAGTTGGCGCGAGGGCACATCGTAGAGCCGTGCGCCGCCGCGGGAACTGATTGCCGCCAACGTCCGCCCGTCGGGCGAGAAACACACCAACCCTCCCGCCGTGAGTTCATCCGGCACGCCCAAGGTGGCCAATCGCTGTCCCTTGGCGACCTCCCAGAGCGAGAGGACCTCCTGGTGCAGGACGGCCAGGAGGCTGCCATCCGGGGACAGCGCGGCGGCGTCGAAGACATCATGGAGTTGCGGCAAGGCGACGGTGAGCCGGCTATGGTGTGTAGAAAGGTCGAGGTAGTTCAGTTGTATTCCACCATCCGGGGCGCGAAGCTCGGTCACCAGTGTGCGGTCATCGTCCGCGAAGGCCAGAGGGTACATCGCGCGGCTGTTCGGGACGATCACCCGTTGCAGCGTCGCCAGGTCCCAGATGGCCACTCCTTCGTCGCGCAACAAAGCGGCGACCCGCGCGCCCTTTGGTGACACCAGAAATGAACTGCGGAGGTTTTCGGGATGGATCACGGCTTCCGCCGGGGATTGGCGGGCCGGATGCCAAAGCCGGACGGTGTGGTCGTCGCCCGCGCTGGCAATCAGATCGCCGCGAGGCGAGAAGGCCACGGCATTGACCGAGGCGGTGTGACCGTCGAGCCGCGCCTGCTCCTCGCGGGTAGCCACGTCCCAGAGCCGCACGAAATGATCTTCACCGGCGGTGGCGAGCGTCTGGCCGTCGGGCGAAAAGGCGACCTGCCGCACGACTTCGATCCGGCCTTCCAGCGCGGCAAGTTGGCCGATGAACGCCCCGTGGGCCAAATCCCAGAACCGAACGGACGCCGTGCGGGCGCGCGAGGCGGCCAGCAACAGGCCATCCGGCGAGACAGCCAAAGCATTCACCGGCCCGCCCGCCGCGTTCGTGGCGAATAATTGGCCGCTGGCGGCATTCCACAATTTGAGATTGCACTCCTCCGAGCCATCAGGCCGCGACTCCGCGTAGGCGCCGGTGATCCAGGTCTTGCCGTCCGGTGAAGCTGCCACCAGCCCGCCTGATTGGCGGAGTACGGCCACGGGTTGGGGCGTGTCCCTCGAATCGGTGCGCGCCGGCAAGTCGTAAACCCGCACGGCGCCCACCAAGGCCGGGTCATCGGGTCCGCGGCTGCCGATGGCGACGCGCGTTCCGCCGGGCAGGAAGGCGACAGAGGCTTTGCCGGAGGGAACGATGAATGCCCAGCGCCGCGCGTCCGCGTTCCAGAAGCTCACGTCGGTTTCGGTGCCGGCTGCGAGCGTGCGACCATTGGGCGAGAGCGCGAGCGAGAAGATTTCCTTTCGCAACCCCGCAGAAGTGAATGACTCGGGCAGCGCGAGAGTTTCCAGACACTGGCGTGTGCTCAGATCCCAGCGTTTGATGGTGCCGTCGCGGCTTCCGGAGAAGAGTGAGGCGCCGTCCGATGAAAAGCCGAGGCAGGTAACAGCCCCGGCGTGCCCGCGCAAAGAGGCCAGGGCGTTGCCCTCGCATCGGTTCCAGAAATGGCGCCACTCAAAGCCGCGGAGGTCATCTGCTCGATCAGACTTCGGATTTCGGAATTCAGAGTTCGACTGCGGCCAATGTGCGGCCAGAACACGCCGGGCCTGGCCGAGATCGCCTTCGTCAAGCAGGCGCTGCGCGAGGGAGATGTCCGCGGCGTAAAGGTGGGCGCGGGTAATGCGCTCCTGATCAAGGGCGCGATTGCGCTGATCCGCCACCTGCGCGCCAGCGACCAGGAGCACAGCGATCAGCACCAACGCCGCGCCGGCGCTGACCCCCGCCAAAGCGGCCTGCGCGGGGCGTCGCTGGGTCCACTTCACGGCGTGTTCCCAAGCGGTGCTGGGCCGGGCCTGGATGGGTTCGCGGCGCAGCCAGTGTTCCAGGTCATCAGCGAGCGCGCCGGCGGAGGCGTAGCGGCGTTGCGGGTCTTTCTCCAGGCACTTGAGGCAGATGATTTGCAGGTCGCGATCCACCGGCGTTCCTAATTCAGACTGGCGCGCCGCAAACAACCAGCGCCGGGGGCGCGTGAGCCGCACATCGCCGGGCACCCGTCGGCTCGGAGGCGCGGGCTCTTCCTCCACGACCTTCCGCAGGGTTTCCAACGGTGTGGCGGCTTCAAACGGCGGCCGGCCGGTGAGCAACTCGTAGAGAATCGCGCCGAGGCTGTAAATGTCGGTCGCGATGGTGGCGTTCTGGCCGTGGCCGGTGGCGAGTTCCGGCGCCATGTAACTCGGCGTCCCCACAATCGCGCCGCTGAGCGTCAGGCTGCTGTCCGCGGCAAGCCGCCGCGCCAAGCCGAAGTCCGTCAGCTGCGGCTCGCCCTGTTCATCCAACAGGATGTTGCCCGGTTTGAGATCGCGGTGCAGGAGGCCGCGCTGGTGGGCGTAATGGACGGCGCGGGCGACTTTGGCCAGCAGGGCAGCCGCTTGCGATTTCGAAAGTTGAAGTCCGCGATCCGCCATCCGCGAAGCGAGACTCCCGCCCTCAAGGAGCCTCATCGTGTAAAAAGGCTGGCCGTCGTGCTCGCCGACTTCGTAGATGGGCACGATGTTTGGATGGTCCAGCAGGGCCACGGCTTCGGCCTCCAGGTGGAAGCGCCGCAACTCCGCCGCGCTGGCGAACTCGGCGGCGCGAATCCGCTTCAGCGCGACCCGGCGGTTGAGAGGGATCTGCCGGGCCTCGAACACCACACCCATGCCGCCGCGAGCAATTTCCCTCAGCAACTCATAGTCTCCGATGCGCGCCCCAGGGGCGGGCGGGCCGGGCGTGGGCGTCCCCGGCGGCGCGAGGGACTGGACGGCCCGCTCGAACAGGCACCGCGGACACAATCCTTCCGTGGCCCGGCTGGTGACTTTGGCACGGCAGGTCGGGCAGTATTGCGCTGAGCCGGACATCACATTCGTTCCTTCAAGAATGCGGGCTCCGGGTTTCGGAATCCGCCACCGGATGGTTGCTTCCATGCAGACGCCGCAGTAACTGAGCAGCGCGCCACCGATCCACCGGCACAACGATTAACGGATTTCACCCTTCACCCGCACAGCACCGCCAACAAATGCCGCAACTCGTCCTCAACTTCGGCCGCGCTGGCGACGGTGTGGGCGATCTCGGCGCGAATCAATTCGCCATAGCGCTGCCGCAGCCGGTAGATCGCCGACTTCACGGCCGTTTCGCCCAGCCCCAACTGTCTGGCCACGTCCGCATACGACGCCGGCTCCTGCCCGGCCAGCAGGAACACCTTCAGCGCCTCAAACCGGTCGCCTTGGCCGCTGGCGGCGAACTCGCCGCGCAGCCGATCCAGCACCTGAGCCAGCACCGCTTCGGCCCAGCGACGATCATAAACGGCTTCGGGCGTCAAGTCGTCGGCCGGCTCGGCTGCCAGCCGCGTTTCGGCATCCGTCTCGTCCAGCGACAAGAACGCGCACCCGCCGCCGCGTTTCAGCCGGCGGGCCCGCTGCCACTCGTTGACCAGAAAATGCTTCAACGCGCCCAACAGGAAAGAGCGGAACCGCCCCTTGTGAGGGTCGGCCCGGGTGAACGACTCGGTTTCGAGCAGGTGCGCGAAGAACGCCTGCGTGAGGTCTTGCGCCTCCTCCGGGGCATGGCCCTGCCGACGAATGAAGGTGTAGAGTGGAAACCAGTAGGCCCGGCAGAGCTTTTCCAACGCTGCTTGCGAGAGCGGCGACGGCGTTTGCCCCGCCTGCAATACGACACTCCAGTGCGTCGTTGCGAAGCGCTCCGCCCCCGGCAATGGCAGGTTCTTGTTGGATTCAGTTGAAGCCATGACGATGGTTGACAACGCTCCAGGCATCGCCGGTTGCCTGGCAAAGCAGATGCCCGAACTCGCGATCATCGCCTCGCGTCCACAGCAATGCAGCGATATGCCGAGCTTCCAACGCAAGTCGCCACCCACTTGGGCGATCCAGCGATGGCCCTGTCCCGCGCGACCGTTAAGCCGAAGTTCATCATCCAGCTCGCTCACGGGGCGATGGACGACAGCGTAGGCCGCAATGATCCGGGGTCAAGCTCTCTCCGGTAAACGCGACAGCCAAACGCGGATTCGGCGAACCGCTGGCCGTGTGATTCAACCCGTTGGCGTCCGTGCCCCGAGCCCGGCCCGGTTTCTCCCCCCGTGGCGCCGCGTCAGGCTGGGTTGCCCGCCATGATGGGGCGGAACAACCCGGAAACGCGAGAAGCCTCTTCGGATTCAGGACGAACGTCCACGGGCGCGGGGGCCGCCCACGGGCCGGATTCCGTGAACTGCCGTTCCTCGAAATCTTGGTGCAACCGCCGCACCTCTTCGTCAAACAGACAGGGGAACACCAGCAGCGGATGCGAGGTCGCCCACGCCAGATCAGCGGCTTGGTTCGCGGCGCCGCACAAGCGCTTGAAGAACCTGGTTTCCGGTGCCGCCTCCAACGCTTCGCGCAGCAGCTTACGTTTGAGTTGATGCAATTGTGCCAGCGCGCGTCCGCCACTGCCGGACGCCGCCTTCCAAGCAAAGGGTTTCGGCTGAACATGCAGGGGCGACGCCTCCAGGCAGGACCGGGTCAGCAAACGCATCGTGGATGTTCGATTCATAAACGCTCCGGTTTCGACGTTCGCCAGTCTGAGATCATTCAGTCGCCTTCGGTCACGTTGGATCAGAGCGGACTCGCGGCGCGAAACCCGTGCCCACGTCGCTTCCCCAAGGTGCTTGGCGCGTGGCGTGCCGGGATGCCCCACCGAGTTTCGAGCGCGCGCGCAGCCCAATGGACTCCTGCCTCGCGCCCGTGCCACCGCCACGTGAGTTGGTCAAGGTCTTGCGCCGGCGGCGGTGTCCGCTACCCTCCTGCCAGCTATGAAGCATTACCCGGGCAGAAACGCTGACTCGCTTTGGGCCGTGTCGCGGAGCGGCAATGAGCCATCCGTCCCCGGCGGACTCCGCATCACTGGGCGGGAGCCCGCGAGACGGCAGGCCGCAAACCTGCCCCGCGCCAACCGGCTGGCGCTGATTTGCGGCGGGATCGCGTGGCTTTCACTCGCGGCAATTCACGCCCAAAGTCTCGCGAACCATTTCGGCTTCACCGGTCCGGAGATTTTCCCCATTGACCAGGGAATCAGCAGTCTGCGGGCGGCGGATCTCGATGGCGACGGCTCGACCGACTTGCTGGTCGTCAACAATCTTCGCTCCAAGATCAGCGTGCTCTACAATCAGACGGGGCGAACGCAGTCGCCGACCATCACCCGGCCCGCGTTTAAGCGAGAGATCAACGAACTGCCACCCGACGCCCGCTTCCGCATTGAGTCCATCGCCTCGGAGAAGCGCATCAGCGCCCTGGTGGTCGCGGACTTGAACGGTGATCAACGGCCCGACCTGGCCTACTACGGCGAGCCGAAGGAATTGGTCGCGCATTTCAACCAAGGCTCGAACTCCTGGAGCGCGCCCAAGCGTTGGGCCATCGAGGACGGTGATCTCTCCCCCAACGGCCTGACAGCCGGCGACCTGAACGGCGACGGCTTGACCGACTTGGTTCTGTTGAGCGAGAAGCATGTCTATCTGCTCGCGCAGACGCGGGAGCACACCCTCGCCGAGCCGGTCCGAATTCCCATCGCCAGCCCGGTCAAATCGGTGCAGGTGCTGGACGTGGATGGTGACCAGCGCTGCGATCTGTTGCTCGTCAATTGGGAAAGCCAGACGCCGTTCCGCTTCCGATTGCAGGACCCGACCGGCCAGCTTGGGCCGGAGATGTATTTCACGATGCCGTCGGTTCGTTCTTACACGGCGGACAACTTGGAGGCCAATGCCCGGGTGCAAATCGTCACCATTGCGCAGAGTTCGGGCCGCGCGGCGATCGCGGAGTTCGCCCGCAAGCCCGCCGAACCGTTGGCGGGGTTTCGGCAGGGGCAGTTCCAAGTCCTGCCGCTCACCAAGACCGAAAAGGCCCGTCGCGGTTTGCTGTGGGCCGACCTCGATGGCGATCAACGCGCCGACCTCATCGTCGCCGAACCGGAGAGTGGCCGGCTTTCGGTGCATTTTCAGAAACCCGACGGAACGCTCGCCGAGGCCAAGTCGTTTCCCACGCTCATGGGAGTGACGGAACTCGCCTCGGCGGATTGGGACGGCGATGGCAGGGCGGAGTTGTTCCTCTTGAGCGGCGACGAGAAATCCGTGGGCGTCACGCGGCTGGACGAGCATCTGCGCGTGCCGTTCCCCTCACTGATCCCTCTGGAGGGCAAGCCGCTGGCGCTTGCTGTGGGCGGGCTGCAGGCGGGCGCGAAGCCGACGCTCGCGCTCATCGTGGACCAGGATGGCCGGCGCCGCCTCTTGACCCGCGCGGCGGACGGCACAACGCGCAGCCAAACGCTCGGCGAGAATTTCAGATCCAATCCCACCACGTTGATCTTCCACGACGCAAACCAGGATGGCTTGGCCGACCTCGTCCTGTTGACTCCCTACGAGAAGATCAAGGTGTTGCTCCAGGTTCCTGGCCAGGATTTCGACGAACAGGACATCGCGCCACCGGGCGGCGGCTTGGAGAATCCGTGGCTCAGCGTTGCCGACGTGGACGGCGACGCAAAGCCGGAACTGTTGCTGGCCCAGAAACACTTCCTGCGCGCCGTGGTGCTCCAGACAGAACCGGCGCCGCCGGGCTCAACCAACAAACCCGCGTGGACTTTCCGCGTGAAGGAGCAGATCAACGGCGTGGGCGGCGATTCGCGGCTCGTGGGGGCGGCGGCGATCCCGTCCGGCACCAACGCCACCCCAGCCCTGTTCCTCCTGGATGCCGAACGCAAGACCCTGACCTTGTGCGAACGCGACGCCAGTGGTGTGTGGCAAATCGCGCGGAACGTCCCGCTGCCGGTGACCGACTTCACCAGCCTGCGCCCCGTGGCGCTCGGCGGCCCGACGGCGAATTGCGTCGGTTTCTTCGGCCTCAACGCCGTCGCGTGGCTGGCGTTGAGCGGCGACACCTGGGAACTGCGCACGATGGACAACTACGAAACCCCCATCCGGGATGGCTATCTGCGCGATGTGATTTCCGGCGATTTGAATCACGATGGCCGCAAGGATCTGGTCTTCCTGGAGACGGCGAAGAACTACGTGGACCTGGTGCTGTTCGACGCGAACCACAAGCTCGTCCCAGGCAACCGCTGGCAGGTCTTCGAACAACGAATGTTTCGCGGGCGCCCCAGCGACCAGCCCGAGCCGCGCGAAGCCGCCGTGGCCGACCTGACCGGCGACGGCAAGAACGATCTCGTCGTTTTGGTGCATGATCGGCTCCTGCTTTACCCGCAGGAGTGAATTCTGGCGCACCGCCGGGCGTCTGAAATCCGCAGGCTTTTGGGCGAAGCCCTTTCAGCGGAGGCAACGGCCGGCAGGGCGCAAGCCGTGGGCAGTTTTTGTTCGTGCCGGACCTGACGCCGCGACTACACTGCGGGCGGTTGAAATGATGAGCGACGAATGGATGATTGAAGCGGTGAACCTGACCAAGCGTTACGCGGGTCGGGCCGCCATTTCGGAGGTTTCCTTCAACGTCGCGCGGGGCGAAATCGTCGGACTGCTGGGCGAGAACGGCGCGGGCAAGAGCACGACGATGCGCATCCTCGCCTGCTTTCTGCCGGCGACTTCCGGCACGGTGCGCGTGGCGGGGTTCGACGTCTTCGAGCAATCGCTGGAGGTGCGACGGCGCATCGGCTTCATGCCGGAGAACAACCCGTTGCACCCCGAAATGCGCGTGCGGGAGTACCTGAAGTTCCGCGCGCGGCTGAAGGGACTGGGCCTGCGGCGCTCCCGCGAACGCGTGGACGTGGTGATGGAGCAATGCGGGGTGACCGAGGTGAGCCGCCGCATCATCGGGCAGCTCTCGAAGGGGTACCGGCAGCGGGTCGGGTTGGCGGACGCGTTGGTGCATGAACCGGAGTTGATCATCCTCGACGAGCCGACCATCGGCTTGGACCCTAACCAAATCCGCGCGGTGCGGCAGTTGATCAAGAGTCTGGCCGGCTCGCATACGGTGTTGCTTTCGACGCACATTCTGTCCGAGGCGGAGTTGACCTGCAGCCGGGTGTTGATTTTGCGGCAGGGGCGCATGTTGGCGGCGGGCTCGCGGGACAATCTGCAGCAACTCATGAGCAGCACGAGCCAGACGATCGCCGAGATCGCGGCGCCGGAAGCCGCGCTGCGCGAAGTCTGGTCGCAAACGGCGGAGGTCGAGCAATACGACGTGTCGCCGGTCGAGGGAGAGTTCTTCCGCTGCGCGCTCACGCCCCGGGACGGAGCCGACTTGCGGGCGTTGGTGTTCAGCATCGCCAAGGACCGCGGCTGGGTGCTGCGCGAGTTGACCCGCAGCCGGCATTCGCTGGAGGACATCTACATGCAAGTCACCCGACCGGAGGAGGAGGAAGTCTGATGCGGGTTTATTGGACGCTCGTGCGCCGGGAGTTGGGCGCGTATTTCGCCTCGCTGACCGGCTACGTGGTGATCGCCGCGGCGGCATTTCTCTTCGGCTTGAGTTTTGTGGACATGGTCCGCGCGGCGCAAGCGGAGCCGCTGCAGGTCCACGTGACCGAGGTGTTTTTCCAGACGCCGTACTTCTGGATGATCATGATCCTGACCGCGCCGGTGATCACGATGCGCCTGTTCGCGCTGGAGAAGTTCAGCGGAACCTTTGAAACGCTGATGACGACGCCGGTGCGGGAAACGGAAGTGGTGCTGGCAAAGTTCAGCGCCGCGCTGGTGTTTTATCTGTTGCTCTGGCTGCCGTTGCTGGGTTGCATGCTGGTCGTCCGCTACTATTCCGGGGCGGCGGGCGGGTTGGATTGGGGGGTGATCGGCACGACCTATTTGGGCCTCCTGCTGCTGGGCTGCCTGTTTGTGGCGATGGGTTGTTTTGCCTCGGCGTTGACCCGCACGCAGACGGTCGCGGCCATGATCACGCTGCTGATGGGGGTGGGGCTGTTCCTGGTCAGCTTCCTCGCGCGCCAACTCCCGTCGCAAGCCACCTGGCAGACGATGGTGTTGTCCCATTTCTCCCTCCTGGAGCACATGCAGGATTTTGCGCGCGGGGTGGTGGACACCCGGCCTACGGTTTTCTACCTCAGCCTGAGTTCGTTGTTTGTGTTCCTCACGCTGCGCGTGGTGGAGAGCCGGCGGTGGAAATAGCATGAGCCCGGAGCGTCAACTTCCGCCCAGTTTCTCGGCCGGCCGCCGGTGGAGCGGTTGGTTGCACGCCATCGTAGGCGTGTTGGCCGTGGCGGCGCTGGTGGTGATGGCCAACTACCTCGCGGGCCGGCACGCGTTCCGATGGTTTCTGAGCACCCAGCAACAATTGCAGCTTCACGGCCAGACACTCGGGCTGTTGCGCGCGTTGACCAACGAGGTGGCGGTGACGGTGTACTACGACCGCCAGCAGCTGTCCTTCAACGCGGTGCTGGCCCTCTTGCGGGAATATCACCTGGCCAACCCGCGCGTCCAGGTCCGCGTGGTGGATTACCTCCGCGACGCTGGGGCGGCGCAGCAGGTGTTCGCCCGGTACCAACTGGCCGGCATCACGAACAAAAACCTCATCATCTTCGAATGCGACAACCGCTCGTTGCCGGTGGACGGCGACGCCCTGATGCAATACGCCTTGGAGGCGGTGTCCGATTCGCCCCGGGATGGATTCCAACGCAAGTCCGTGGCCTTCCACGGCGAGAAGTGGTTTACCCTCGCGCTCCTGACGGTGACGAGCCCCACCCCGCTCAAGGTGTATTTCCTCACCGGCCATGATGAACACCCGACCGATAGCGGCCAGGAGGTCCAGGGTTATCTCAAGTTCGCCTCGCTGCTCCGGCAGAATGCCCTGCAGACCTTCCCGCTCTCGCTCGCGGGCACCAACACCGTTCCGGGCGACTGCAATCTCCTTGTGGTGGGCGGGCCGCTCAAACCCATTCCCGCCGACGAACTGGAGAAGATCGAAAGCTATCTGAATCAGGGGGGGCGTTTGCTGGCGCTGTTCAACAGCCTGGGTTCGCAGCGGCTCTGCGGTCTGGAAGGCGTGCTGGCCCACTGGGGGGTGGACGTGGGCACCAACGCCGTGGCGGACCGGACGCAGAGCACCACGCAGAGTGACTATGATCTCAAGGTCTTCGATCTGACGGATCATCCCGTGGTCCGCCCGCTGCGACAGGCCTCCCCGCCCTCGGCCCTTCACTTGATCCGGCCCCGCGTGGTGGCCCGGCGGCCCGCCGCGTTGCAAAGCGCCGACGCGCCGACCGTTGAGGAAATCGCCCGCAGCAGCCGGACGAGCACGCTGGTGAACGACCCGCGCACCCCTCGCCCCTCGTTGCCCCTCGCCGTCGCCGTCGAAAAAGGCGCTGTCAAGGGTGTGGTGACGGAACGCGGCACCACGCGCCTGGTCGTTGTGGGCGATTCCTTCTTCCTCGGCAACCAGATGATCGAGTCGGCGGGCAACCGGGACTTCGCTGCCTTTGCCATCAACTGGTTGCTCGATCGTTCGCAACTCCTGCAATTTGGCCCCCGACCGGTCACGGAGTTCCGCATGGCCCTGAGCCACGCCCAATTGCGGTCCCTGCAATGGCTCTTGCTGGCCGGACTGCCGGGGGCGGTCTTGCTGCTCGGTGGCCTGGTTTGGCTGCGGCGGCGGCGCTGAGGGATTCCGGCCGCATGGCTTCGCGCAACACATGGCTTTGGGTCACGCTGGCCATCGGCCTGTTCGCGTTCGTTTGGTTTTTCGAGCGCCATTGGTCCGCGCCGGTCAGCGGGCCGCCGCTGGTTCTGCCGGGATTGAAGACGGAGGCCGTGACGAGCGTGCAAGTGCGGCAATTGGATTTGCGCGCCGAGCGGGTCAACGGCGGCTGGCAGTTGACGCGGCCCTTGCGCTACCCGGCCCGCGCCGGCGCCATCGAATCCCTGCTCACCAACCTGGCGCAACTCCAAGCCCAGACCCACATTTCCGCCGCCGAACTGCGCCAGCACACCAACATGGACGCGGAGTTTGGATTCGATGCCGCGCACACCTCGCTGCTCATTCAGGAAACCAGCAACCGCCACCAACTGCTCGTCGGTGCCCGCACGCCGCCCGGCGATCAGGTTTTCATCCAAGTCGTCGGCGTCGAGGGCCTCTACGTGGTCAACGCCGACTGGCTGAAGTTGGTCCCGCAGACGGCCAATGAGTGGCGGGACACAGGGTTTGTCAGCTTGCGGGGACTTGCGTTTGACCGCCTCGTCGTGACCAACCAGGGGGCCGCCTTCGAGTTGCAGCGCGGCCCCGCGCGCCCGGGCTGGCAACTCGTCCAGCCGCGGCAGGCCCGTGCGGACAACGCGAAGATCGCGGAAGCCCTCCGCGCCCTCGAGGACCTCCGCGTGACGCAGTTCGTTACCGACCAACCGCCCGCCGACGCGGAGAGCTACGGCCTCCAGCCGCCCGAGCTTTCGCTCACATTTGCGCAGGGCACAAATGCTGTGCTGCAACTGGCCTTTGGACTCAGCCCAACCAACGCCACCAATCAAGTCTTCGCGCGCCGCTCGGATCGTCCGTCCGTGATGCTGGTCCCACGCGAGCCCCTCGCCCCGTGGCACGTCAAGTCCGACGACTTCCGGGATCGCCACCTGCTGGCGCTCAATGGCCGAACCGTGGATCGCATCGAGGTGCGCGGCGACGACGAGTTTGCGCTCCAGCGCCAGTCCGGCCAGGCGTGGCGGTTGTTGCCCCAGGACCTGCCGGCGGACAGGGAACTGGTTGAGGACCTGATCACCAACCTGACCAGCCTGCGCGTCAGCCATTTCGTCAAGGACGTCGTGATTCAACCCAACTTGACCGACTACGGGCTGGCGACGCCTGCGCGGCGGTTTGTGTTGAAGACCGCCGCCCCGGACTCCAGTGCCACGAACGGCCTTCTTGGCCAATTGGATTTCGGCGCCACGGAGGAAGAGCGGACTTATGTGCGGCGGCCCGATGAAGATGCCGTCTATGCGGTCAAAGCGGCGGATTTCCAGCGGTTGCCCGGCGCCGCCTTTCAGTTGCGCGAGCGGCGAATCTGGAACCAAAGCGAGGAACAAGTGGCGCGGGTCCTCACGCGCCAAGCCGGCAAGACGAGAGAACTGATCCGGAACGGCACGAACTCCTGGTCGCTCGCGCCCGGGTCGCAGGGCATCATCAACCCGGACGCCGTCGAGGAAACCGTGCATCGCTTGGGGCAGCTCTACGCCGTGGCTTGGGTGGCCGTGGGCGAACCCGAGCTCGCCCGCCACGGCTTTCAAGCCGACGGAATCGAGGTCACCCTCGAATTGAAGAGTGGCGACCGGCTCAGCGTCCGCTTCGGGGGTGTCGCGCCCTCGGGATTGACCTACGCCGCCACCACGCTGGCGGGGCAGCTCTGGATTTTTGAGTGCCCACCCTCCGTCAGCGAGTTGACGCGGGCTTACCTGCTGATTCCAGTCAGCGGATCCTGATATGCCGCCGCGCGCTCCACACAGTTTTCGGTGGCGGTGCCGCGTCTGGTTCCGGCGGTTCCGCATCGGAGTCTGGCTGTTGGTCCTCGCGGTTGTCGGGGCGGGCCTGTATGTGAACCAGATCGGCCTGCCGGAGTTCATCAAGCGGCCGTTGCTCGAGCAGTTGCGCCAGCGCGGCGTGCAGATCGAATTCACCCGGCTGCGGTTGCTGTGGTATCGCGGCATCGTGGCCGAACAGGTGCGCTTCGGCTCCGCGCAGGCATCGAACGCGCCAAGCCTGACCGCGCGGCAGGCGGAACTGGAACTGGACTGGCGCGCGGCGTTGCACGGGCGATTGCAAGTCGAGAGCGTAAGCCTCCAAGGGGGACATTTCGAGTGGCCTCTCGCCGAGTCCAACACGCCTCCCCGCCCCCTCGCCTTGAATGACCTTCAGGCGCGGCTGCGGCTGCTGCCGGATGACGAATGGGTGCTGGAGGAATTTCGCGCACGCTTCGCCGGCGCCAACCTCTTCCTGTCGGGCACGATCACCAATGCCTCGGCCCTCCGCGACTGGCCGTTCCTGCGCCCGCCCGCCGGGAGTGCGGAAGAACCCCCGACCCGGGCGCCCGCGCCCGGCACGGCGCGTCACCGCCTCCGCCAGTTGGCCGAGGCGATCGAGCGGATTTCGTTCGGCACGCCGCCTGAACTGCGGCTGCACCTCACGGGCGACGCGCGCGATCTGCAGACCTTTGCGCTCCGCGGCACGATCGCCGCGCCGGACGCGACCACGCCTTGGGGCCGGGTGATCGGCGGACTGTTCAAAGTGCGGTTGTTGGCGGCGACCGAGGAAACCCCATCGCGGGCCGAGATCACGCTCGCAGCCACCGAAGCCCGCACCCCGTGGGCCGAGGCGGAGCAACTGGTGCTGGAGCTCAAGCTCGATCCCGTTGGCGGCCACACGAATCAGGTCGCAGGCGAGCTGGCGGCGCGCTCCGCGCGCGTGCAGACCCGCTGGGCCACCGCCACGAATGCCGATTTCACCGCCCGTTGGATCCACTCCCTCACCCGTCCCATCCCGCTCTCCGGTCAGGGCGAGCTGCGGGCAGCGGCGGCTTCGACCCCCTGGGCCAGCGGTCGCGACGCGTCGCTCACCGTGACCCTGGCCGCCGCCACGAACGCCGCCCCGCTGGCCGCGGACACGGCCGGTTGGACGAATCTCCAGCCGTACCAATTGACCTGGTGCGCCGGTTTGAGCGAACTCAAGTCCGAGAAGCTCGTAGCCGAGCGCCTCGACATCGCCGGCACTTGGCTGGCGCCGAACCTCCTCGTCACCAATCTCCACGCGGAATTGCATCGCGGCGAGTTGGCCGCACGGGCGCAACTCAACGTGGTGTCGCGGGAGGCCACGTTCGAGCTGACTTCGAGTTTTGACGTTCACCGGATCGGGGAATTGCTGACCGAGAAGGCGCGCCTGTGGCTGGCAAAGTATTCTTGGGCCGAGCCGCCGCGCGTGCGGGGCCGCGGGTGCGTGATTCTCCCGGCGTGGACGAACCGGACTCCGGACTGGCGCGGCGAGGTGTGGCCCACGCTGTGCCTGGCGGGTGAATTCGCCGTGACCAACGGGGCTTACCTGGGCCTCGCCGCCGATTGGGCGCGCTCACACGTGACCTACACGAATCTGCTCTGGAACTTGCCCGATCTCGAAGTCGGCCGCCCCGACGGCCAACTCCGCGCCGCGCATCAAGCGAGCGACCGGACGAAAGAGTATCACTGGCAACTCCACAGCACGCTCGACCTGCGCGCCGTGCGCCCGCTCCTAACCACGAATCTGCAACGCGGCTTCGACTACGTCACCTTCACGACGCCGCCGGTGATTGACGGCGAAGTCTGGGGACGCTTTTACGCCTACGACCGCATTGGTTGCCGCGCGCAGGTCGCCGTGAGCAATCTGACCTTCAAGGGCACCCCCATCTCCGCGCTGACCACCGCTCTGGCGTACACCAACCAACTCCTCGAGTTCTTCGAGCCGCGCATCTGGCGGGGCACGCAGCACCTCCGCGGCGCGGGCGTGGCGGTGGACTTCGTCACGCAACGCGTCCACCTGACCAACGCCTACAGCACCGACGAACCGATGGTCGTGGCCCGGGCCATCGGGCCGAAAACCGCCAAGGCGCTCGAGCCGTACCAGTTTGCGAAAGCGCCGGTGGTGCGTCTGAGCGGCACGGTGCCGTTGCGGGGCAACGCCGGGGCGGACTTGCGGGTGCAGGTCGAGGGCGGGCCGTTCCATTGGTGGAAGTTCAACGTGCCGCAAGTCGCCGGTACCGTGCTGTGGCGCGAGCAGCAGGTCACGCTCACCAATGTCGTGGCTGCGTTCTACGGGGGAACGGCGCGGGGGTGGGGCGTGTTCGACAGCGGCGCCGAACCGGGCACGGACTTTGAGTTTGCAGTGACGACCACCGACGTCAATTTGCGCGGACTCATGGGGGACATCCACTCTCCGACGAATCAACTGGAGGGCACCCTCAACGGCGCGCTCACGGTGACCCATGCCAACTCCGACGACTGGCGCTCCTGGAACGGCTACGGGCATTTCCAACTGCGCGAAGGCTTGATCTGGTCCATCCCGATCTTCGGCGTCCTCTCGCCCGCGCTGGACAGCATCGCGCCCGGCTTGGGGAGCAGCCGCGTGTCGCAGGGCACGGCGGGTTTCATCATCACCAATGGCGTCGTCTTCTCCGACGATTTCGAGATGCGCGCCCCGACGATGCGCCTGCAATACCAAGGCGCCGTGAATCTCGCATGGCAGGTCAACGCGACCGTGCGGGCGGAACCGTTGCGCGACACCTGGGTCGTGGGGCCGCTCGTGAGCCTGGCCCTCTGGCCGGTGACCAAGATGTTGGAGTTCAAAGTGACTGGTTCGCTCGGCCAACCCAAGGCCGAACTGCTTTACATTCCGAAGCTGTTTCAAGTGCCGTTCCACCCGCTGCGCTCGCTCCGGGAGTTGTTCTTCTCCACCCCGGGCGGCACGAACGCCCCACCCGCCAGCCCCGCTCCGTGAACCCGGCCGCCCTCCCGGGGATTCAGCCCATGAACCGCAGTTCAACCAGTGGAGTAGAGAGGAAAGCACGGGAAGAAAGACCGTAACTGTCCGGCGCGCCGCAGGGCTTTGAGCAGAGCGCGGTTGACCGTATGCTCGCCTTCGGTGGGAGGGCTGTCAGGCGCGCTGGTTTCCAGCGCGCCGCCAAGAGCGAGGGCAGTTCCGGCTATTTCAGGTTCATTCGCGAAGACTGTTCCTGACTCCGCACCGGCTTGCGAAGGGAACACATGTCGCCGGGGGAAACTCCACAGAGCAAATGGTCGCCAAGCCTTCGCGGGCAAGAAAGCAACCGCGTTACCACTCGATCACGGCGGCGCCCCAAGTCAGACCGGCACCAAACACCACGAGCAAAATCAAGTCGCCACGCTGCACACGACCGGTGCGCACCGCCTCCTCCAAGGCGATCCCCACCGAGGCGGCGGAGGTGTTGCCGAACTTGTGGACATTGACAAACATCTGCTCCGGCTTGGCCCCAAGGCGCTCCGCCACGGCATCAATGATCCGCTGGTTGGCTTGATGGGGGATGATGCACTTGATCTGCGCGACCTCAAGATCACACCGGCGCAAGGCCTCGCGGGCGGCGGTTTGCATGGCTTGCACCGCGTTCTTGTAAGTCTCGCGCCCGTCCATGCGCAAGTGGTGCAACCGGGCGACGACCGACTGGGCGGTGGCCGGACAACGGCTACCCCCGCCGGGCATGTGTAGCAGCCCCGCCTTGTGGCCGTCCGCCCCCATGACGGCAGTCAATAGCCCGTGGGATTGGGGACGATACTGCAGAATAGCCGCGCCCGCGCCGTCGCCAAATAGGACGCAGGTGTTCCGGTCCTGCCAGTCAATGATCGTGGACAATTTCTCCGCGCCAATGACAAGCACCGTGTCGTAGGTGCGCGACATGATGAACTGCTGCGCGATTTCCAATCCGTAAATGAAGCCCGAGCAGGCCGCTTCCAAATCAAAGGCGGCCGCCCGGTGCGCGCCAATCTTGGCTTGGACAAGGCAGGCCGTGGACGGGAAAAACATGTCCGGCGTGATGGTCGCCACAATGATCAGGTCCACCTGCTCCGCGGTGACACCGGCATCCTGCATGGCGCGCAGCGCGGCCTGCGTGGCCAGATCGGAAGTGTACTCGTTGTCCGCCGCAAGGCGGCGTTCCTTGATGCCAGTGCGGCTGGTAATCCACTCGTCCGTGGTTTCCACCATCTTCTCCAAATCGGCATTCGTCAGCACGCGCGCGGGCACATAAGCGCCGACGCCCGTGATGGAACAGGTGCGCCCCACGAAGTTGTAGCGCGCGCGAGGGTTCTTGAATCTGCCGGAGGGCGGAGGGCTCATGCGGGAATCGGAGCAGCCGGCTGAGGGAGCGTTGTTCCCCTGAGCACCGCGTTGGCGCGGGCGATTTCGCGCGTGAGCACGTGGTTCAGGTCATGGCTGATTTCGCGCGCGGCGGCGCGGCTGAATCCGGTGGAAGCGTTGCGGACGGAATGAG
>CAZJTM010000091.1:0-8550 GCA_964548925.1 uncultured Verrucomicrobiota bacterium
TTGACGATGTCAATCTTCGCCGGGTGAGGGCACCCGGCCTACATCGAAACAATTGTGGGTTGGGTGCCCTCACCCGGCGGCCCTGTCTGGTCCATAATGAGAATTGCTGCCCCATCGTGCGACGAGGCAATTGCGGCGCAGGACGCCGGAGAAAAGAACGCGAGTTGCGTCCGTTTGGCGTGGTCTGATTGATGTCCCATGGAAACCGGGCCTGCCGGGCAATCCTCACGAGGTCAAAACCAGCACCCAGTCCGCGTCGCCCGCGGCGTTCTGGCCGGGTGGGGTGAAGATATGTTCGCCGCGCGGACTCAGCGGCCCGCCCGAGGCGGGGCGAGTGTCGCTGGTCGTGGGATCGAACCAGCGTGCGTTCACCACGCCCGGAAAGCGATCGAGAGCCACGGTGATCGGATGGCCGGAGTGAGTGAAAGCGAGGGCGTGTTTGCCATCGCGGGTGACGGCGGCGGCGGTCGCGCCGGCAAAGCCGTTGGTCGCCGGAATCATGTGTTGCCACGGCAGCGAGCGCAGCAGCGCCGCGCCAAGTCCGATCTGCCGTGAGCCGGGCAGGTGCATCGCGTCGCGCCAGGGGAGCTGTCCCCAGTCCAGCCCCGAAAAGGCCTGGCCGAACTTCCAGTCCGGTCGGTTCACCTGGAAGATGCCGCTGGCGCCGTAAGTGTGCCCGGCGCAGCCGCTGTTGAGCACATGCGCCCAGAAGGCCTGCCGCGCCTCGCGGGTGCCCAGTTCGGTCAGACCCCGGACGCGGGGCAGGTCCGCGCCGTCGGGCACCCATTCAGGCTTGAGCGTGAGTTTTTCGTAGCGCGCCTCGCCGCTGAGGGCGGGCATGGTCGGCGGGCGGTTCCAGCCGTCGAGCGCGATGGCGGCCTGCCCCGGCGGCGGCGTGCCGTGGCCACTCTGCTGGAGGTTGAAGTCCAGCAGCGCCGGGTCTTCGACCTCTTGCTGCGAGTGCCGGTAGTTGGGTGGGTGCGTGGTAACGGGGCGTTTGAAAGGATCGGTCTCGCGTATGTGGCGGATCACCCGCGTCCAGCCGCGGTGCAACGCTTTCTCCTCGGGGTCTTTGTTGGTCGAGAGATACCACGGCATGGTCGTCTCACCAGCGGCGCACCAGACCACCGGCAGCGCGCCCCAGCGCGCGATGAGGTAGCGCCAGTGCTGCTTCATCTTCTCCTCGCCCAGCCACGGCAGCCAGTAACCCCACGCTCCCACCACGCACGGCACGAGGCCCTGCTCCACCAGGTAAAAGACCCGCATGTCGGCCGCGTCGAAATACTCCGGCCGGATGCGGGCGAAGTCCTGCGTCCACGGGAACCCGCCGTCACCCTCGGCGCGCTCGTCGAAGTTTTGGTCGAGGTCGCCATAGAGCCCGGCGGTCAGTTGGACGACGTTGAAGCCCTTTTCGCGCCGGTCCCGGACGAGTTCGGCAAACTCGTCGAGCCAGCGCAGACGCTTCGTCAGGCCCATCCACCAGGTGTCGCCCAGCCAGAAGAACGGCGTGCCGTCGGCGTGGGCGAAGTGTCGGCGATCGTCGGCCACGCGGATCGGGCCGTGGCGGTAAAGCGGGTTGTCGCCGGTGTAGGGCAGGATTTCGACCTCGCCCGCCCGGCTGTGCAGGCCGGTGTCGGCCGTGTCACTGCACTCACTGCGAAACGAATGCCGGCCGGGCAGGCACGAGCTGTAGCGCACTCGCCAGATGTCCCCGCCGGCCCAGAAGGCCGGCACGCGGAAGGCGCGCCCCTCGGGGTCGGTGAACACCACGTCAAGCGTGACTGTGTTGAACGGGTCGGCATGCGGCTTGGTGGCCGTGAAACTCACTTCGGCCACGCACCCGGCCTCGACGCTGGCGGCAGGCTTGACTGGTGCGGCGGCGGAACCTGCAGCGGCTGGAGCGAGACCGTGGATCTCGCGGAAGCGCGCGCGGGCGACCGTCTCCAGTTTTTCGCTTTCTTCCGCGTTGGCGTCCACCGCCAGGCCAACGTAGAGCCGCTTGGGAAACACACCATCCTTGTCCCAGATGACCGGCGGTTTCTGCTCCTGCCACGCGCCTTCCGCGTTCCTGAACTCGTGGGCAACCCAGTCCGCCTCGGTGGGCACCCCGGAGGTTTCGGCAAACCAGGCGCGGAACTCGTTGCCCGTGCGCTTCAGGCGGAGCCAGCAGTTGGGAAACGGAATGATGCGATCCTCTTTGCGATTCACGTTCCGCGCGCAGGCATACATGAACGTGCCCGGCTTGTGCAGGTTGCCGCCCGGCACACCCCGCACGCAGAAGATGTAGTTGTCGTAACCGAACTGAGTGCCGATGAATTTCGGAGTGTGGGCGTTGGCGGCCACGTGGACGAACGGCGCGTCGTCCGCGAGGCTCTTGCGCGCCATCAGACCTGCGGTGGCGAGGTTTCCGGCATCGTTGCTGACCATCTCGACCCGGCACCAGACGTCAAAGTCCCCCTCCAAGATAACAAAGGCGAAGCGACCCTCGTCCCGGTCTTGGTGAACGCCGAACTGCCTGCCGGAGGCCGTCAGGTCATAAGCCTTCCCCGGAGTGATCTCGGTCGTGGTGCCCGGCACGGGCGTGTTGAAATCCATGCTCTCCAGCGCCGGTTTTGCCCCGGCGGCGAGACAAGCCAGCGCGGCCAAGGCGGTGGCTGCAGGGCAGCAAGCCGAGGAAAGGCGCAGGAGCGAATGGAACTGACGAGCGAGGTCCAAGCTCTGCATGGCAGTTCTCAAAAGCGATCGGAGGTTTTGCATAACTCGGTTTGGCGATCAGTCGGCGACCATGTTTTGAGGCGTCCCGATTCACTGCGGGTCAGAGGATTCGCCGGCGGCAGCCGGGCGCGGCTCAAGGCCGCGAACCTCGCGGAAGCTGGCGAAAGCTTCGCGGCCCGGGTCGCCCTCGACGTTCGGCTCGAGGCACAGGCCCACGAGCATTGTTTTGGGGTACACGCCCCACGTGTCACGAACCGTCGGGCCGGGCGGGCCATTGCCCAGGACAAACGTGGGCGGGTGCTTTTGCCAATCGGCCTCGGTGGGGACTCCCACGGTCTCGGCGAACCAGGCGGTAAATTCATTGCCGCGCCGCTGCAGCCGCACCCAGCAGTTCGGGAACGGAATGTCAGCGTTCACCTTGTTGGCGGGAATGCAATACATGTAGCCCCCCACCCAGCTCTCGTCTTCGGTAAGCTTTCCCCCTGCCCGGTAGCGCACACCCATGGCGTAGGGATCGTATGCCTTCCAGACGCGGTTGAAGGAATGGGCCACGATTTTGACGAAGGGCGCGCGCGGGTCGGTGCTGGCGCGGGCCATGAGGCCGGCGGCAGCGCAGTGGCCGACGCGGTTGCTCACCATCGCCACGCGGCACCACACGTCGAAGTCACCGGTGATCTCGCGCCATGCCAAGCGCCCCTTGCACTCCGCCTCGTGGGTACCGAACTGCGTGCCGAAGCCGGACAGGTCGTAGGCACGATACGGGAGGAACTCCCGCGTCGTGCCGGGCGCGGGTGTGTTAATGTCGGTGCTGGTTAGCCCGGCGGCGAGCGCGGCGGCGGGCAGCCAAGCAAACAATGAAAGCCATCGGCGCATAACCCCATTCACGGGCAAAGCTTGACCGGACGCAACGCTTGGTTCATGCAAACCGTTGCATGAGACGTCCTGCCACAGTCACAATGGCTGATCTGGCGCGGCATTTGGGGCTGTCCCCGGCCACAGTGTCGCGCGCGCTGCGACATCATCCGGCGCTTCCGGCCGCCACCTGCGACGCCGTGTGCCGCGCCGCCGAGGAATTGGGCTACCGGCCCAACCCCATGATCGGGGCACTGATGAGTCAGTTGCGCCAACGCCGGCCACGGTCCCTGGTCAATCTGGCCTGCTTGTACGCGGAGGAGAGCGCCGGCAACCTCGCGCAGGCCGAGCAAGCCATCGTGACCGGCTTCCTCACCGAGGCCGCGCGCTTGGGCTATCACGCCGAGGCCGAGCGCTGGTCGCCGGCCGCCCGCGGCGAAGCGGCATTTGTCCGTCGCTGGCGGGCGCGCAACGTGCGTGGGATCTTCCTGCTCAACGTGCGGGCCGATCACGAACTGGCCCTGCCGTGGGCCGAGTTTAGCTGGGTGGTCGCGGGCAACATGGTCGGCGCGCCGGCGCTCCACCGCGTGGGCAACGAGATTCATCAACTCGTGAAGTTGGCGCTGGAGCAGACTCTGCGACTGGGCTGCCGCCGCCCCGCCTTGGCCGTGCCGCTGGTCGGTAAAGCCCGTCAGGGATTCCGCTGGGCCGGCGCCTTTTGTGGCAACTGGCTCGCACTGATGCCTGGCGCAACCGAGCCGCCCATCTACCGCGACACCTGGGAGGAGGCCGCTTTTCGCCGCTGGCTGCGCGCGGTGAAGCCCGACGCCGTGCTGGCACTGACTGACGACGTGTTCGCCTGGCTGGAACGCGCCGCAGCAGCCCGCGGCCCAAAGCCGCTCTCCATTCATCTAGCCGCAAACACCTCACGCTACGCAGTGGCGGGCATCTGCCAGGACTTCCGCGCCGTGGGCGCCGCCGCCGCGCAGATGCTCGACGGCCAGCTCCGCCGCAACGAACGCGGCGTGCCCGCTGAGCCGACCACGCTCACCGTGGCGGGGCGTTGGCGAGCCTCCCGGACCGGCGCAGAGACCTGCTCATAGCCTGGTCGCGAGGAGTTGTGAAGCCACACAGCACAGGACGATTTGGTTGCCGTTCGCGGACCAAGTAAACCCGCTCTTGCTCCTTGCGGCGGGCCGGTGAACGCGGAAACATACACGCCATGACCAGACCTGCTGTCTGCCTGTCCTCAAGAATTGCCGCGCTGGGAGTTGAGAAACAGTGTCGCCTCCGCGCCTTCCCTTCGGGTTTGGGACAACTCTGCTTGCTGACGACCTCAGTGAGGTTGCTTGTTGAACCCGCGATGTTTGTCGCCGCTCGGTTCACCATGAACCTGACTCAGCAGAACAACCGCGGGTTGCTTGTGAGGCGGTGCCGGCTTGCAGACGCGCGCCTGCTTCGTCAACCAGGCGCCAGGCGTTTCGCGCCTTGGCGTTGTGTTCTGATCATTGGGCTGGCAATAGCGACACTGGCCGCTGCCGCGCCTCCGGAGTTGCCCGGCCGCATTGCCATCCTCATGGACGATCTGCCAGCGTCCGCTGCGAGTGCTTCGCCTGATTTTCTGGCCCACGCGCTCACCCAGGCCGGATTCGACACCGCTTTCTTGGACTGTGCCCAGCTTGCCGAATCGAATTCCTTCAATCGCGGCAAGTTTGATGTCGTTGTTCTGCCTTTCGGGCCAAGTTTCCCGCTCAAAGCGGCTGCCAACTTCCGCCAGTTCCTCCGCGCCGGCGGCAAGTTCTTCTCGACGGGCGGTTACGCCTTCGACGATTTGCTGGAGCGCACGACGAACGGCTGGCAATGGCCCAAGCCGCCGACTTTGCCGACCGTCAGCCAGGCGCTCTGGCGTTATGCCATTCCTGCGGACGACCTGCGCGGCAAGAGCCAACTGACCTTTTCCGGTTTTCTCAAGGCCGAGAATATCTGCGGCTCGGGCATGGCCTACTTCGCCATTTACCAGTTCGCCGCCGACGGCAGCATCACAGCGTGGGAAGACCTCTGCAAGGTGCGCAGCTCGCGGGATTGGACGGAGTTCAGCTACCGCTTCGCCGTGCATCCGAAGTCGAAGGCGGTCGAGGTGCATGCCGGGCTGTATCAATGCGGCGGTGTGGCGTGGTTCGACGACATCCAACTCGCGGATGCAGCCGGCAACAAACTCCTGACGGCTGATTTCGAAGAGCAGTTTGATCCCGACAGTCGGGCGGAGAAGCAGTGGCGGCGTTCGGACAAAACACTTTGCGAGGTGCAAAGCGAAGTGCGCCACGCCGGCCAGCACGCACTCAAGGTGCGGCTCAACTACTTTCTGCCTCCGGAGGAGGTGTTGAACACACGACACGGCCGGCCCGAAGACGGACTGGAAGTCGGTCCGGATCAACTGGGCGTGTTGCAAGCCGATTATCTGCTGGAGCGGGTGCGGTTCGCGCGGTCGGCTTATGAGCAGGCGATCCTTCGACATGACTTGCGGATCGAGCAACCGCTCGCCGGTTATGCGGCCTGCGGCGTGACGGGCTGGGACGCCGCGCGCTGGATTCCGCTGCTCAACAGCTATGACCGCTACGGCCGGTTGCGCGGCGCGGCCGGTGCGCTGTTGCGGCATCACGCCGGTCACTACGCCGGCTCAAGCTGGGCGTTCTTCGGCGTCACGAATCGCAATTTGTTCGCCGCGTCCGAGCCGGGCATGGCCG
The DNA here is from genome assembly GCA_964548925.1 of uncultured Verrucomicrobiota bacterium. GTDB lineage: Bacteria > Verrucomicrobiota > Verrucomicrobiia > Limisphaerales > MWDV01 > MWDV01. The sequence continues at coordinate 6,312 of CAZJTM010000091.1, forward strand.
AGGCGTTCGTGGGCATCGTTCGGTCGCTGGTGCGCGATACCTACGTGGCGACGCTGGTGGCGGACCGCGCCTGTTATCGGGCTGGCGACAATCCGGTTTTGCAAGTGACCGTGTTCAATGGCGGGCGCGCGACGCAGAACCTCAAACTCACGCTCCGGATTTACGAGGGCGAGCCGTCGAAGCTGGACGAACCGCCCATCGAACGGCTGCGGACGGAGTTGCAAACGAACCTTACAATCACCGCCGGCCAAGCCCTGGCCCTCGCGCTGAAGTGGCGGCCCGGCAAGTTCGGGAGCGACTTCTATTACGTGCTCGGCCAGTTGTGGGACGGCGACGCGGAGATTGACCGCATCCAGAGTGGGTTCGTCGTGGCCAGCGAAGGGACGATGGCGTCCGGACCGAAGCTGGCGCTGCGCGACAACTACCTGCACCTCGGCAAGCGCCCGGTGTTCTTGTTCGGTACGGACGACTGGGCTTACGTGTTCAACACAAAGCGCGAGACGCCACTGCAATGGCTGCGCGACATGCGGCTGCGGCGCGATCTGGGCGTCCAGATTTACGAGAACCTCCAGTTCGGCGCGCTTCCGCCGTTCACGACGGAGATTGAGGGCGACCGCACCGCGCAGACTCTCCGCAAATTGGACGGCGTCATCCAGCTCGCCCAGAAATACCAGCAGGTCTATTTCGCCGGCCTGCTGATCGGGGCGAACACTGCCGCCAGCGACGCGGAATTGAAGCGGCAAAGCGAATTCTGCCGCGACTTCGCCCAGCGCTACGCCAATGTGCCCGGCCTGATCCACTACCTGAACGGCGACTTGCGCTGTCAGTTGTCCGACGCGGTGACGCCGCAGTGGAACGAGTTTCTGCGCGAGCGCTACGGCACGACCGAGAAACTCCGCACCGCGTGGCGCGCGAACGCGCCTGCGCAATCGCTCGGCCAGATTCCCGCCGAGGACTTCAACGACTGGGGACACGCCTGGGACGACGTGAAGGCATATGACCTGAACCACTTTCGCGCGTGGCTCATTCGCCGCTGGCATTCAAACCTCGTGGCCGCCATCCGCGAGTTTGATCGGACGCACCCCACCAGCTCGGAGTTTTACCAATTGCCGCATCAGGGCGTGGACCTGCCCGCGGCGATGGATGGCGTGGATTTGGCGAACTTCGGCTACTTTGACAAACCGGGCGCGGACCTGGCGCGGTTTCCCGCGATCTGCAAATACAACGACCAGCGCGCGCGCGGCAAGTCGGTCGGGCCGGGCGAATACGGCGTGAAGACGCATCCGGCGTGGGGCGATGGCAAGGATTACGGCTACCACATTGCGCGCACGCGCGACCAGGCCATCGAGTTGTTCCTTGGCATCGCGCATTACTCGCTCGGGCTGGGCGCGTCGCGCATTCACACCTGGTGCTGGAAAGACTGCGCGCACCGCGTGTTCCCGTGGGGCATGATTTACCCCTGCGATGGCGTGCCGAAAGACACGGCCTACGTGCATCGCAACCAAAGCCTGCTCTTCCGCCACTTCGCGCCGGTCTATCGCGAGCCGAGCGTGTATGTGCTCACTCCGGACAACCACCGCCTCGGCGGCGGTAAATGGCAGGTGATCGAAGGCGTGCTGAAGTGTCTTGACCTCGCGCTGGCGACGCATGTCGAGAACCTCGGCACGCTGAACGAACTGGGCTTGGCCATTCCGCCATCGGCCAAAGTCATCTTCTGGCCGCTGCCGTTTTGCCCGACCGACGACACTTGCGTGAAGGTCCGCGACTGGGTGCGGCAAGGCGGCGTGCTGTATTTGTCCGGCGATATTTCCTACGACGATCTGCGGCAGCGCACACGAACGAACCGACTGGAGGAACTTTGTGGCGTGCGGTTTCTGGCGGAGAATTACGCGAACATCCAAGTGAACGCCACCAACGCGGCGGATCAGCCGTGCATCAAAGTCGAAGCTGTTGGAGCGAAAATCTTGGCGCGCGCGAGCGATGGTTCGCCGTTACTGGTCGAAAACCGTGTGGGCAAAGGTCGAGTGCTGTTCACGACTGATCCGCTCGAATTGCACGCGGTGTCTGCCTGGCGGGAACAGGACCTTGCGCTCTATCGTCGCGTGCTGGAAACCGGCAGCGTCAAACCGCTCGGGCTTGAACCGAACGATCCCCGCGTGCATCTGTTCCGGCTGCCACTCCGCGATGGCGGCCGAGTTTACGTGCTGTTCAACACCGACGACACGCACCCCGCGCGCAC
>CAZJTM010000091.1:8560-21403 GCA_964548925.1 uncultured Verrucomicrobiota bacterium
GTCACGCTCACGGATTGTCAGCCGCCGATCACGCTGACGGTCGCGGGCCAGCGTCCGGCCTTGCTCTGGTTCGACGGCAAAGGCGCGTTGCGGGCGGTGGAGACGCAAGGCGAATGTCGCGCCGGCAAGGACGTGATTCTCAGCGACAACACCCGTGGCATCGCGCTGACGCTGGACGGTGAGGATATTCGTCGCTCGCGGGCGATTGTGCTGATGCCCCTCCAACCGGGCAGCGTGCGGATAAGCCAGACGGCTGCATGGCGGGGCGGCGTGGTGGCCACCGGGGAAGTTCGCGATGGCGAATGGCGGTCGTACGAATTCGCGCCGCCCGCCGCCACGCCAGATGGCTGCACGGTCAATGTCACCGCCGAACAGGTCTTCAGCCTCCTGCTCGCTTGCGAATCCGCCGAGGTGGCCCGTTGGACGCAAGCCATCGAACGCGCCATGAACGATCCCGCCTCGCTGCCCTGAAACCTCAAGACGCACCCATGATGACCTCTCTTCTTCGTCCGACGATCCAGGTTGTCAACATCCCCCGGCTGGCCGTGCCCGCCGTCCTGCTGCCCCTCGTTGTATCCGGGCGCACCCGACAGCGAATCCATGAGCTACTACGGCACGGTGCTTCAGATTGGTGACGAGTTGCGGATGTGGTATCTCGGATGTACGCGGTGTATGTGGAAGCCTTGCAAGCCGGAGCAAAACCATGAAGTCAATCCGGCTCGGGTCTTTGACCTCGACGATTTCCTTTTTGCCGTCCACGTATTCGACGAAGAAATCCGGCACGTAGCGGCGCTGGTGCTTCTGGCGGTGGCACCAGAACTCGTCGAACGGGCCGCAGCCTTCCACGCCGTAAAGTTTCTCGGCCTCCCAGTTCACGGCCAGTTCGATGACTTCCAGGCAGTCGGCGGGCGTGGCCAGCAGGCCGTGCGGTCTTTCGGGTCGTCGGCTTCCTTGGGCTCCTCGTCAATGGACTTGAGCCGCTGGAACATCTGCTCCGCCACTTCCTCGGCGCTCCACGTTTTGTGCTGGATTTCCGTCTTCCACTTGGCGTGTTCGCCCGTGACGGCCCGCTCGAATTCAATCGTCACGTCCTCGGCCTCGACTTGCGCCGGCAGGTCCACAAACCCGTCCTCCAACAGCCGATACTCGCCCTTCTTGGCGTATTCGCTGGTGTCTTCGTCGCGCGTGTAATCCAGGTTGTGCAGCTCGAAATTCCAGTGCGATGCCGGGTCAACCCGCGAGGTCAGCCGTCGCTCGATTTCCGGAATCTCGTTGACCAGATGCATGATCCGGCCCGACCACGCATCGTGGTTGAACACCGTCACCATCGGGTCTTCGCCCTTCCAGTCGTCGGGCCGCCGCAAGCCGCGCCCCAACACCTGCGCGATGAGCAACTTGCTGTTGAAGGCTGGCCTCACGCCCACCCGACAGATTCTGTATTCGACAATTCCGCGCGAAGCGGCTACAGAATCTGTTGTGCAACTTGACCAGACACTTGAACTCTTGCCGGTTTCGCACCGGTCGGCGTTTCAGAACATCCGCAACTTCCTAGCAGGCAGGTTGCTCGGGGCAACGCGCGACCGCGCGCTGATGGACGAGCTGTTCAAGTGTGTGTTTGCCAAGCACTGGTTGCTGAAATCTCCCTCGCTGGCCGTCTCCGGAGACTTGTCGAAGTCCTACCGGGCTGCGTTCGCCCACGTGAAGCGCGTGCTGCCTGGTATATTCCTGCCCGCCGACGAAATCGAACTCGATCCCGTCGCGCTCCAATATGTGGATCGCCAATTCGAGGCGATTGATCTGGAGAACTGCCGGGCAGACATTTTCAGCGAACTCTACGAGGCGTTTGCAGGAAGCGGTGTGAAAGCAAGCGAAGGACAGTTCTTCACGCCAACGGTCGCCGTGAATCTGCTTGTGGAGATGGTCAATCCAAAGCCATCGCAAACGGTGTGCGACCCGGCTTGCGGCGCAGGCGGTTTCCTGATCGCCGCCGCCAAGCACCTCGTCGCGGCTGGAGCGAAATCAAAAGACGTGGCCGCGTCGCTCCGCGGCGTGGACAAGGATGCTTACCTAGCCCGGATTGCGCGTGGACGCCTTGCACTTTTCCTCGACGAAATGCCGGAAGTAATTTGCGGCGACTCGTTGGCTGATGTTACCCAAGAGGGAGGAACAATCGAGGCCAAGACTTTTGATGTCGTGCTCACCAACCCGCCGTTCGGCGCGAAGATCGTCGCCGCGTCCCCCAAGACGCTGCTGCGATACGAATTGGCACGACGATGGGTCAAATCCGATAACGGCAAGGAAGTTTTCGTGGTCAACGGCGGGACGAACGCTTCGACGCCAGTGCAGGTCTTGTTCGTCGAGCGATGCCTGAACCTCCTCAACCCCGGCGGCCTTCTAGGAATTATTCTGCCCGAAAGCATCGTTTCGTCGAAATCGCACGGTTACGTCGTTCAATACTTGCGGAGCAAAGCAGAGTTGATTTCGGTTGTGGGAATGCCGGAAGCGTTATTCAAAACCTCTGGCAAAGGCGGCACGCATACGAAGACCGTTGCAGCGGTGTTCCAAAAGAAGCCGGCCAAGGGCAAACGGAACTCGGTTTTCTTCGCCGAAGCCAAGTGGTGTGGGCATGACAGTCGCGGTCGTTCTGTTCCCTTGAACGATGTTCCAAAGATAGCGGCTCACTTCGGTGAATTCCGACGCGGTGTGCGAGTCGCTCACGGCCACTTGGGCATTTCCGTCCCTTGTGAACGGTTGGGGTTGAATCTCGCGCCACGCGCTTTTGAATTTGATGCCGAGACAGAGGCGGAGCGCTTTGCCAAGACGCATGAGATCGTAGCTTTTGGCGATTTGGTGAAGGAAGGCGTGCTGTCGCTCTCAACCGGCGACGAAGTCGGCAAACTCGCCTATGGCACAGGCGACATCCCTTTCGTCCGAACGTCGGACATTTCAAACTGGGAGGTGAAGCTCGACCCGAAGCACTGCGTCTCGGAGGAAGTCTATGAGCGATTCAAGGCTCGGCAGGATGTGCGCCCAAACGACATACTCATGGTTCGCGATGGCACTTATCTGATCGGCACGTGCGCCATCATCACTGAATACGACCTGCCGATGCTTTACCAGAGCCACATTTACAAGATCCGCGTCGAAGACACGGCGCGAGTTAACCCGTTTCTATTACTCGCCGCGCTCAACTCGGAATTTGTCCAGCGGCAAATCAAGAGTTTCTGCGTTAGCCAAGACATCATTGATTCGCTCGGCGACAAGATTCATCAGGTGCGTCTAGCCTTGCCGAAGTCAAAAGAATCCCGTCGGCGCATTGCGAGCCTGGTGGAAAAAGTGATCCGCGACCGGATTGAAGCGCGTGAACTGGCTCGCAAAGCCACTGAAGAAATCATGGCGGGCTGATCTCTCCTGTCTTGAGCAAGGCTTCGTAATTCGCGGAAATGCGCAGCAGGAGCTTTCGGGTTTCCTTCAGCGTCAGGTGGCCTTGAATACGATTGCCGTCGGCGGTGATCCACGAGATGTTCTGCCTGTGGTGACGAAACTCCGCACCCGCACCCGCCTTGAGAGGATTCAGATGGCCAACTTGATACGCCGCCTTGCCGTGAACCGGGTCAGCGACTTCCTGAGCTAGCACCTCGAAATCCAGCGGGTCGAGCGTCACGGGACAACGCGCCACTTTGCCCGCTACGATGGGAACGCCCGTGCCCCGCAAGTAATGAACGACGCCCGGCGGGAAGTGCTGGAAGCGAAACAATTGGTCAACCAACTCCAGTTCCACCGCGAAACAATCGCGCCGCAGCGCAAACTGCGGCGACTGCGGATGCGCTTCCCAACGCTTTTCTCGGTTGGTTTTGAAATCACCTGTCTGGGCGCGATCGGTGAGGTAGCTCTTGACCAGAATTTTGCCGAACAGGTTTTGAAACAGCTTGCGGTCGGGGTTGAGTTTCGGATCAAGCAGTGAGCGGCGAATCTTGAGCAAACGGAGGTAGTCGGCGTCCCGCAGAATCCGCAGATTGGCGACCGTGTGAATCGGCAACGCCGCTTTCGACTCGTAATCCACGGGGAATTCATGCGGCGACAAATCCCACGCCAAGACGAGTTTCAGTTCCTCGCAAAACACGGCGTCGGCGACTGCCTCCGCGACCGCGTGGCAGAGGGCTTCGTGAATTGCGAGGCAAACGTCAAACGACGCCCCTCTTGGATCGCCGCCGAGCCGGTTGCTCCATCGCACGTCGTATTTCGTCGAGGTGACGTCTTCATTCACTGGTTCAATGAGGAAGGAGGCACGCACAAGACGGCGCTGAACCGTCTCAACTTCTGCCGGAGTCAGGAACACTGCCAGCTTTGTCGCCAGCTTCGACGCGTTGGGCAACGAACGCAGATGCTCTAACTGCGCATGAAGACTCGGCTCGCTGAAGCGCCCGGCCTTTACTGCGCTCTCGAAGACCCGCTTTAGTTTTTGTGCATCGTTGGCGGCCATTTGAACGCCAAGGCTACGCCAAATAACCATTCGCTACAAGCGCGAGAATCCTCTTCCACTCGCTGCCTTAGTGGGCTTTCATCGCCTGCAGGTTGTCGCCGAAGATGAGCATGTTGTGCCAGCCGTCGCCGTTCTTGCCGAAGGTGCGGACCGGTTGCAGCGGCACGGCCAGCGTGTTGGCCAGGATGTCCTCCTCGCGCTCCTTGCCGTGATAGACGAGTTCATACTCGCGCTTCTCCGGCGGGAACAGGATGCGCGCCCATTCGGGCGAGATGTCCTCGCCCTGTTGCAGCAGCCGGATGAGTTCCTCGCGTTGCTCCGGGGTCATGTCAGTCGGGCCTCCTTGCCAGTTTGCCCGCGCGCGAACCGTCGCCGGGCGCGAGGCAGGCCAGTTCCAGTTCGTCCAGCAGCCCGCTGTCGGCAAAGCTGAAGACGGCGTCCTCCGCCACGATGACGTGATCCAGCACCTTCAGCCCCACGGGCCGCGCGGCGGCGATGAGGTCCTGGGTCAGCAGGCGGTCGGATTCGCTCGGCTCGGCCGCGCCGGAAGGATGGTTGTGCGCCGCGATGAGCGCGCTGGCGTTGGCCTGCAACGCGCGGGCGATGATGCCGCGCAGGGACGGGCGCACCGAATCCACCACGCCCTCGGCGATGAGCGCGTCATCCAGCAGCGCGCCCCGGCGGTTCAGGTAAAGGACGCGGAACTGTTCGCCGGCCAGCCCGCGCAGCCGCTCGCGCAGATAGTCCGCCGCAGCGCGGGTGCTTTTGATTTGAAGCTGCTTGCGGTCACGCGGCACGGCGACTCGCCGGGCGATCTCCATCGCCGCGACCAGTTGGGAAGCCTTTGCGCCCTTGAGACCCTTGATGTCCAGCAGCGCGAGGACGGGCGCTTCTACCATCGCCCGCAGCGAGCCGAACCGTTTGAGAATCTGCCGGCCCAGTTCAACCGCGCTCGTCCCGCGAAAGCCGACGCGAATCAGGATGGCGATCAGTTCCGCATCCGTGAGCGCCTGCGGACCGCGCGAAAGCAACCGTTCCCGTGGCCGTTCCTCTTCCGGCCACGACACGATGCCGCGCGACTTGATTGAGCCTGTGGACATGGGCTGAAACGCTCGCGTGTGCGTTCAGCCCTGTCGGGATGGCTTGCGTTCCGGGAGGGATGCTCGTGCCTGAAAAAGCGAAGGGGCGTGACCTACTCACGCCCCGACACAGGCACTGGCATGCCCTCGAAGGAACGCTTTCGGGCACGCCCGCGTGGGGCGTGCCTCGAAGCGCCGTCCTTCGATTGAAAGTGCCAGTTTCGTGTCGGACAGCAGCCGAAGCTACGCGAAATGATTTTGGTTAAATGGGTATTCTGGTCGTCGTGTTTTTTTGCTCGGACGCGGGGAGAATAGCCGGAAGAAGGCCGGCGCGACAAGCGCGGGACAGCAATTCTCACTATGGACCAGGTAGGGCCGCCGGGTGAGGTCACCGGCCTACAGCGGGGTGGTTTTGTGCGGAGGCAGGCCGTGTGCCCTCACCGGGCGGGTTTTCAGACAGGCTCTCAGCCCCGCCGCCAGGGCAGCAAGCGGTTTGAGAAACAGCGCAGCAGGAGTCTTCCACATGGCGCGCAGTTCCAAGGCCGGTTATCTGGCTTCAAGCACGAGCACCCAATCATTGCCCACAGCCGGCGTTCCGGGCGGCGTGAAGTCACGTTCACCTTGCGCGTTGAATGAATCCAATGCGCGATACTCTCCCGTGCGCGGATCGAACCACGAGGCATTCACCTGCTTGCCGGAGAGCCTGTCCAGCCGCACGCGGAAGGGTTTGCCAGTGGGTGTGTAGATGAGCGCGAAGGCGTCGCCGTGCAGCGCGCGAAGGTGATCGGTGCCGGCCCCGGGATCGCCGATGATCAACGACTGGTCAGGCTTCTGCGAAAGGAATGGATGCGACTCGATGAGCTGGCGCAGGTAACCCATCTGTCTTGCGCTGGGCGCGTCGAGGGCTTCACGCCAAGTTTGCTTGGGATCGAGGGTTGGTTTGCGCGGCGGCGCATACATCTGCCAGATCGAGTTGTGGCCGTACGTGTGGCCAAAGGCCCCAGCGAACACCGCCCAATACGCCGCCCGCCGGGCGTGATCATCGTTGGCTGACTTCGTCGAAGGATGCGCCGCGCGCATGTGCGCCGGCAGCCACGCGGCGGGAATCAACGCGCCCGGGTAGCTGGATTCCAGGTCAATGACTGGCTTGATGGGCTGGCGATTCCAGTGCTTCTCAATGAACCGCCAGCTCTCCACCAAATCGCCGTGACTCGATTGGGCAGAGGTGAAGTCCAGCCACGCCTCGTCGTGAATGTAATCCGAGACATGCCCCGGACCAGAGGTGTGATACGTCATCAAGACCGCGTCGTAATCCTCCCGGCCCGTCACGCCGATGGCGATGCCCTTCGCCATGGCGCGCCATACGGCGACGGCTTCGGGTGTGGATGGCGCTTTGTCCCCGCCCAGAATCCAGATCAGGTTGGAGCGACTGCGGTATCGCTCACCGAGAAATCGTCCGTAACTCAGCACGTTGGTCACGTTGAAGATGCCGTCCACCCTGCCGTCGAACGCGCTCGAAGTGGCGTATTTGCCCCACGTCGGCAGAAAGCCAATGTAGAGCCCGTTGGCCTCCGCGAGATCGAGCACTTCATCCACGAAATCCCAGTAGTCGTTGGCCGGCCCGTCCTTAACGGCAGGCCGCGCTGGGTCCTTGTCTTGCAATGGCAGATGACCGTAGCGGTTGGGCTCGGTCAGGCCGTCCAACTCCGCCAACGCGACGGCTTGGATGACGTTGAAGCCCTTGGCCGCCCGGTCGCGCAAATAGACTTCCGCCTCCGCGCGATCGAGCCGGTGAAACAATTCCCACGCCGTGTCGCCCAGCCAGAAGAACGGTTTGCCCTCGGCGCTCACGAGGAAACGGCGGTTCTCGCTCACCTTGAACCGGGGCAAGAGATGTGCACCGGCCGCGCTGGCAGGGCCGCTGCGATACAGCGCCCAGCCAATCCAGCCGTCGTCTTTCTGGGTGCGGACGTCCTCGCCGCGCTGCTCGCGCACCTTCACCGGATAAGTTTTGCCAAAAGAAATCTCGCGAACGCCCGCCGCCGAAAACGCGGCGTCACGAATGTCGAAGGCGGGCCGAAAGTCGTTGGTCGCGATGTCGGGTGCGTAGTTGAACAGGCCGAGGATTTCCGTTTGCCCGCCTCTGTCCGTGAGAAAGCGCACGCCGCGGCCCTCGTGCTTCACTCCCAGCGCCCACAGCGCGCCGCCGTGGTTTTGCACCAACCCGACGTCACTGTCGCCCTCGGGATTGAGCTGCCGCGCCCAAAGCCGCTGGCCGGGCGAGCGCAGTTCGATGCCGCTCGGGCAATCCGTGACGAAGATGTCGCCGCCGCCCGTGCCCAGCACTCTCAGGTCGCAGCTCTCGACGACGAGCGCGTTGGTGCGGGAACGATTTTCGGCAATCGGCGGCCGGCCGCCGAAGGCTTGGAGGTGCAGGAACTTCACGACCGGCGCGGAACGATCGTCCACGATGAACCGGCCCTTTTCGCCGCCGATAACGCGGCCAAACCCGAGTCCAATGATGAACCGCACGCTGCCATGCACCCGCACTTCACCTTCCAGGCTGTACCAGTTTGGATCACTCCCGCCGATGCCGCGCAAATACACGACGGTTTTGCCCGCGGCCGCCGCGGCATCAATCGCCGCTTGCAGCGCGGCGGTGTCGTCCTGGTTGTCGCCGAACTTCGCGCCGTGGTCGTTCGCGCACACCCAGTTGGCAGGATTCGTCTCCCACGGCACATCGGGTTCGCGCTTGATCGGCAGTTGCAGAGAAGCATCCGGAGCGTCCGGGAACAACTTCTTGGCCGGATGCGAAAGGTACTCCTTCAGCTCAGCGCCCTCAACGCTGCCGCCCGGCGTGGTGCTGTGGAGCACCTGCTTGAAGCCGCGGGCCGTCACGTCCCGCGCGTAGAGCACACTGGTGTTGGTGATGGCGGGGCGAGTGTTGTCGGTGCCGGTGAAGCGCCCGCCCTCCAGCGCCACCACGCCGCCCCACCAGGTCCAGTCGTTAGGATACTCGTTCAGCAACGCCACGGGCGTGTCTTCCACCACCAGATTCTCGATGCCAACGGCGGTGGAGTTCACATACACGCCGACCGCGCGGGCTTTGCGCACGGTCACGCGCGACAGCGTTTGTCCCCAACTCCACGCGCAGCGCACACCTGTCTCGAAAGAACCCTCCACCAGCGCGTCCTGAATGAGGCTCGGTCCGTTCTGCCCCAGCCAACCGGCGTTGATGCCGACACTGCCGGTGCCAACGACGCGGACGTTCTTGAGGAGGCCGCTGTTGTTGCCGTACCAGCGCACGCCGTCCACGTGGGGATTGCGCCCGACGTCTATCGTGAAATTCCGAAAATTGCGCATGAAGAAATCCGCCGAGGTTTCCTTGGCCTCGTTCGGATGCGTGCGCAGCACGGCGGTGAGGTTCGTGGGCGCGCCGTCGGTCAGCCGGATGATGACCCCGTCGCGCGACTCGCCATAGACCCACGGGCCGACGGCCGCGTGGACCACCACGTTGCTGGTGACGCGATACGTGCCATTGGGGATGAACAGCACCCGCGTCGAACCGCCGCTGCCCCAACTGGCCGCCAGCCCGTTTTGCAGCGCGCCGGTGTCATCCGCCACCCCGTCGCCTTTGGCGTGCATATCTGCCTTGAGGTCCAGCACACTCGTATCCTTTGGAAACACAACGCTGGAGAACATCGCTTCGGAAGGCAGCGACTCACGCACGGCGGGGATTGCGGGCAGCTCGGCGCTCAGCAAGACGACCGCCGTCAGCGTAAAGGTTCGGAGAGAGAATGGGCTCATATCGCTCACCGGTTTGTTTCATGGCTGGGTCCGGTGCCCGGCGATCCGCGCGGCTGCGGTGATGACTTCGGGCGTCGCGTCGGGGCCGAAGCGGTTGTCCTTCCACTCGTGCCCCTCCCGCTGGTTTTGATTGAAGCGGACCGGTTCGCCCGAAGTGTTGTGGACCACGTTGGACTCGAAGAGAAAGCCCTTGCTGCCCTCGTCCACGAAGAAGCCATTGTTCGGCGCGCCGCCGTGGGCAAAGCGGCTGCGATGCACGTCGTGGATGTAATTGCCGCGCAGGACGGTCCCCGGCTGGAAACCCAGCGTGTAGATGCCGCCGCCGTCGGCCAGCACCTTCATCACGTCATAAATGTGGTTGAACTCGACGACGCAGCGGGCCTGCGACGTGGGCGTGGTGTTCCAGCGGTAGCCGACCGAGATGCCGGTGTAGGGCAGGTCGTGAACGGTGTTGTGGGCGATGCGCGTGTCGGCGGAAAAGGCCACGAAGATGCCCACCGCGCCGCGGCTGTCCTGGCCGCAATGGCGGACGAGGCAGTCGGTCACCTGATTGCCCGTGGGCGCGTCGGCGGGGTCGTTCCAATCCGCGTCGAGTGTGCCCTCCGCGCCAGCTTTGAGGCGGCCCGCGCCGCGCCAGCCGATCATGATGCCGGTGCCGCCAATGTCCTCGATCATGCAGCCGGCCACGACGTTGCTCCGGCAGCCGGGGCCGAGGCCTAGGCCCGACGCGCCGAGATGCGCGAAGCGGCAGTTCTCAAAGCGGCAGTTCACGGCGTCCACGAGTTCGACCGCCACCGGTTGGACGAACGTGGGCGCGTCGGTGCGCGTGCCGTAGTGCGCGGCCTGAATCTCCGAGTAACCAATGGACGGCAGGGGGAAGGTGGTATGCTCGAAGCGGATTCCTTCGAAGCGGAGGTTGCGAACCGGCCGCTCGCGCGTGCCGGTCACTTTGATCAAGTGAGTAAGCCGGGGCGCGACGGCGTGCAGGCCGGCGAGGGTTTCACCGGGACGCGGCCGGTAGGTGAGCGTGCCGTTCGCGCGGTCGAGGAACCACTCGCCCGGTTGGTCAAGGAAGGCGCGGGCATGTTCGAGAAAGGCCGGCTTGCCGGGACTGGCGGTGGTCATGTCGCCGTGGCCGATCCAGCCCATCGGTGTGGCGGTGGCCAGTTCTTTCCCCGCGGCGCGGGTGAGCAGGCCGCGAGTCACCGACCAGTTTTCGTACACGACGAGTTCGGTCTCCGCGTCGGTGAGAACGCCAGCGGGCGGCTCGCGGTCCAGCGTGAACTCGCGAACGTCCTTGCTCACCGTGGCCAGGCGCAGGACGCCGTCTTCGTTTGGCCAGCGGGCGCGCGTGGCGTGGGTATCGTTGATCGTGAGTTCGCGGAAGAACCACTTGCCCGCCTTGACCTCGGGCAACTCGACCGTCCACGCCTCGTCCGCCGCCGCTTGCCAGCCGGTGATCCGGCGCCCGCCGCTCCAGACGACGGATTCGCCCGGAGCGGCGGCGTAGGTGATCCCGTGCGCCGCCGTGCCGGAGTCGGCGGGCGTGAAGACCAGTGGCGCGGCCAGTTCGTAAACGCCGGCGCGGAAGGTGACGCGCACGGGCGCGGTCAGGCCGGCGGCGACCTTCTCGCGAACGGCGGCCTGGGCGCGTCCGGGCGTTGCGAAGGGCTGCGCGCGAGTGCCGGAGGCATCGTCGCGACCGTCAGGGGCGACGAAAAATCCGGTGGCGGAGGGCTGGGCCTGCGTTGCGCAGGCGGCCAAGAAGGCCAGCAAGATTTGATTCTTCATGTCTGGAGATTGCGCGTCCGGGCGCACGGGGCCAAGCAAAGGAACAGCCCCGCCGCCGTAAGCTTGCCTTCGCCTGCCGCCATCCCGCAAGAGCCTCGTTGCCGGTGTCCCAGCCTCAAGCGGTTTCCTTTGCCTGCGCGTCCCTGTTTCAAGAGCTCGCGGTTGAGCGTGCTCAAGGCGTCGAAGCGGCTTCGAGATAAAACTCCAGGTCGCGATATGTATCCACATCCGGAAACCCGTCGGTCGTCGGCGACAGCAAGTAGCGCGCGGAACCATCAGCGAACAAAGCTTCCCGAAAGAGCCGTTCGAGCAGGGCAGCATCCGCCGGCGGCTGCGCACCGGGAAGCATCGTGGGTGGCAACGTGCCGTCCCCTTCACGCCGCAGTCCCCAACCGCCGTGGTAAGGGTCGTGGCGGTCGGTGAGACTCGGCGGCGAGGTGGCCGACGCGAGGTTCGCGTTGGCCAGGGTGGAGCCGCGTTCCGTCCCCGGCTCGGTGCAGCCCACCATGAAGGCGTACCGCCGGCCTGCCTGACAGCGCAGGCGCGCTTCCGGCGCGAACGCCCAGCGCAGATAGACCAAACGTCCGGCGTCATGCGCCAGAGCCTTGCCTCGATCATCGCGCGTGGGCGGGACTTGAGGAAACACCCCTCCCTGAACAACCACCAGCGGACGATAGTTCACGCCGGTCAGGTAGTCGTCACACCGGTGGTTTTTGGAGAAGCCGTGGGTTGCCTCCGTGCCGGGCGGGGTACCGTTGTCGTGGATGCGCGGCTCGCCAGCGACCTCGAAGAACTGCGCGAACACCTTCGCGCCCGGAGTGCCCGCCAGCACCGCCGCGTCCGCCGGGCCGGTGCGCAACACGATCGCCGCCAATTGAAAATCGCGCGGCGCGGTGAACACCTGGCCCAGGTCGCGATTACGTTGGAAGTAGCCCTTCGTCTTCCACTCCAGATGCGCCCGATCCGTGTTGCGCACGCTCGTGTTCCCCACGCGATCAATCTCCGTCTGCTGAACCACCACGCGCGCGGGATCGGGACGGAACTCCTTGCCCAACGCCTGCACGGACAGACCCGAGATCATTTTCAACGGCTCCGCTGTGCCGCCATAGACCACCGGATTGACGAGGACGCGAAAGAACTCGTCTCGGCAGGCTTTCAAATCCGTGGCCGACTTAGGAATCACCAGCACATCGCCCTTATCGCCCGACGGCGCTGGCCGGAAAACCAGCGCCCGGCCTTGGAAGTCGGCCCGCCGCACCTCCGCACCCGTCCAGCACTTCGGCTGGAACAGCCACACCAGCGGCGCGCCGTCGCCAAGTTGGTTGGCTCGGCCAAGGTCCGTCTTGATGAACCGCTTCATGTCCAGCGTGAAAGGGTTGTCGGGCAACGGCTCGAAGTCCTGCGCCGTGAAGACCGAGTCCCGGTCCCAGAACTGGCCGCCGCCCCAGTCCACATAGCGCGTGCGTTTGGCCACGATGTAAGCCGCCCAGCCGTCCTTGCCGTTGTAGCCGTAGTCGCTGACGGTGAGGTTGAACACGACGAGGTTTGGCGCGATCTCCGGGTTTGTCACGAGCGCGTTGGCCACCGTGGTCAGCGGACCGCCGGAAATGACCAGCAGCGGCTTCTCCGGCGAGGCGCGCTTCGCCTCGGCCACGATCAGCCGGCTGCCGTCGCTGGGGTGCG
>CAZJTM010000092.1:0-21176 GCA_964548925.1 uncultured Verrucomicrobiota bacterium
TGTCAAACTCCGGGAGTCCCCCGGCAAAGCCGGGGGTTTCCCCAATGATTATGAACGCTTCCTCATAAAAAGATGTGCGCAATGATTAGCCCGCAAGAGCAGCAGGGCGAAGGCTTCACACTCCTTGCTAAAGCCGCCCGCTTTGCCTTCCCACGGCGGAAGCCCCCGCCAGATATGGTCACACTGGGGGCAGCGACCGCGCGGCAACCGCGCTACGTGCTCACAGCGCTATTGAATGACGTTGAGATGTCGCCAGCGCAACGGTTCGAGGCGGTCGTACCCTTTGGCTTGCGCGCCACACTTGGGACAACGCTCCAGCTTCCACACCTCGTCGGGGGGTTCGAACTGCAGGTCAACCCGGCCCCGGTCTTTGTGGAATACGCATTCGGTCACGCGCCACTTCAGCCCAAGCCCCAACAGTTCAGTAAACAACTTCTCCGGCGTCATGTCCCCGCAGCCTGCCAACTCCCTTACCCACCGAAAACGTCAAAGAACCCAAGAATATGACCGCGAGTTCGTGCGCCTGATCCCGCGCCTGCTCGGGGGGATGGGACTGAAGGTGTGCCGGCGCGACCACCGGGGTTGAGTTCGCCATCCGTGAAAACCAAGCCACGAAATGTTGTGCCATCAGCCAACCGCAGAAACGATCGAACCAAGCCACCTCAACCCACGTTTTTCCCTCCCCCGCCGTGGCCACGAGTCGCCGCTCGTGAAGCGGCGGGATGCCGGCTTCATGCAGGCAGGCTTCACCCCTGAAACCCATGAAGGAATACCGACATGACTCCGGAACTCCACTGCCCCAACTGCCCTTCGGCAAACGTCATTTTCAGCAAGAAACGCGGCGCTTTTGTCTGCGAAGATTGCGGCCATGTTTTGAACGAGGAAACCGTCGCGCCTCTCCGCATCTTCTTCAGCTACGGCCACGACGCGAACGAGGAACTGGTCCGCCGGATCAAGACTGACCTGGAGAAGCGCGGGCACGAAGTGTGGTTCGACAAGCACGAGATCGAGTGCGGTGACGACTGGCGGCGCGCGATCACCGACGGCATCACCGGCAGCCACCGCGTCTTGTCCTTCCTCTCGAAACACTCCACCCGCGACCCCGGCGTCTGCCTCGACGAGATCGCCATCGCCATCGGCGTCAAAGGCGGGAACATTCAAACCATCCTCGTCGAGAGCGAGATGGACGTGAAGCCGCCAGCCAGCATCAGCCACAACCCCACATTGCGAACCGGCCTGGTGGAAAGATCGCGCGGTTCACAACCATGAAGTCTGTCATCAAGCCCCGGCCACTGGCTCCGCCCACGGGAATGAATCTCACCGGTTTCACCCGGCTCGCGGATGACTTGGGAGTGGATGCTTGTTTGGAGCAACACTGAAGCACCCGGCGGCCATGATCGCACCTGAAATTCATCTGCTGTTCCACGCCTGCGGTTCGGATTCTCCTTTTCACGCGAGGGTGGCGGTTTGCCAATGGATCGGTTTCGCGCCGGGGCGGGACCTCCGCCGCAGCCGCCGAGGGCCGGAACAACGAGGTGGACGTGGCGACCCGGCGCTCGTACGATTCCCAGACCGATGACGCTGTGGAAATCGCCTTGAATCACACGCGCGGCCGGCTGCCAGAGCCGGCAACAACCCATTCATTCTGCTGGCGAGCCAACAAAGACAGGGGATAAGCAAATGCACGACGAATTCTTCGACATCGTCAACGAGCGCGACGAGGTGATCGGGCGCGCGGCGCGGAGTGAGGTCCACGCCCGGGGCTGGCGGCACCGCGCCGTGCATGTGCTGGTGTTCAACGCGCGCGGCGAGCTGTTTCTCCAGAAACGTTCGATGCTGAAGGACCGCCAGCCGGGCGTCTGGGATTCCTCGGCGTCGGGCCACGTGGACAGCGGCGAAGACTACGACCGTTGTGCCGTGCGCGAGGTGCGCGAGGAACTTGGCGTGACGTTGGCCGAGCCGCCGGAACGATTGTTCAAGTTCGACGCCTGCGAGGCGACCGACCAGGAGTTCGTCTGGGTCTATCGCGCGCGGCACGAAGGGCCATTCACGCTGCCGCCGGAAGAGATCGAGTGCGGCGATTGGTTCTCACCCGACGCCATCACGCGTTGGATGGAGGAGCGCCCCCGGGAATTTGCCACCGCCTTTGTGGCCATCTGGCGGCGCCTGGCAAGCCGCCTGTGAGAGCGCTTGGCGTCCGGGGCGCACAGTTGACCCGCGTTCTCACGAATGCGGCTGCACAGGCGGTGGGACTCCGCGTTCGCCGCGATGGAGTCGCGGTCCCCCGGCGGCGGGGAAGGTCACTGTCCACAAACGCCGCCACGCCGCCACGAATTTCCTCTCGCCAAAGGGTGTCCATTTGCGGAAAACTGCCTCCGCAACGCACCGCTACACATGAAAACAACCACGAACATTCCGATGAGTTCCGCGCAGGTGTCCCGCCGCGACTTCCTTCGCACCGGCGCCGTGTTGGCGGCCGGGGCGGCCCTGCCGCAGATCCTGACCACCCGTGTCCTCGCCGCCAACGGCCAGCCCGGCGCGAACGACCGCATCGGCCTGGGTTTTATCGGCATTGGCCGGCAGGCGGGGGGACTGCTGGCGGAGTTGCTGCGGCTGCCCGCGGCCCGCTACGTCGCCGTGGCCGACGTGAACATGAAACGTGCGCGCGAGTCGGCCACGAAACACAACGCGGTGGCGTTCCAAGACTATCGGCGACTGCTCGAACGCAAGGACGTGGATGCCATCGTCACCGCCACCCCGGAGCACTGGCGCTTGCACATCTGCGTGCATTCCCTCCAGGCGGGCAAGGACCTCTACGTTGAGAAACCGATGACGCTGACGATCCGCGAAGGGCGCTTGATCGTCCAGGCGGCGCGCAAATACAACCGGGTCGTGCAGGTCGGCAGCCAGCAGCGTTCGCAATGGCAGAATTACACCGGCTGCGAGCTCATCCGCACGGGCGGCCTCGGCAAAATCTCGAAGGTGGTCTGTTACAACTATCCCAGCCCCTGGGAAGGCAACCTGCCCGCCCAACCGGTGCCGGACGAACTGGATTGGGACATGTGGTGCGGCCCCAATCCGGTCGTGCCCTTCAACCAGGACCTTTACCTGCCGCGCGCCAATCCAGGCTGGCTTTCCTTCCGGCCCTACAGCGGCGGCGAAGTCACCGGCTGGGGCGCGCATGGCTTCGATCAAATCCAATGCGCCCTCGGCATGGATGACACCGGGCCGGTGGAGATTTGGACCGAGGGCGGCAAGTTTAATCCGCCGACCTACACCCAATCCGAGAGCAAGGACCGCGGGGACAAGATTTGCGTCGTGCCCCGGTACTTCTTCCGTTATGCGAACGGCGTGACGGTGGAGACGGGCGCCGAGGCGACGATGGGCGGCGCGGTGTTCTACGGCGAGAAGGGGCGCGTGGCGATTGCCCGCGGCAAGTGCGAATCCGATCCCGACGAACTGGCCATTGAGGCGTTGCGCAAGCGCCCCGCCGGGTACAACGACAACCACCAGAAGAACTGGCTCGAGTGCATCAAGTCGCGCGCCAAACCCATTGCCGATGTCGAAACCGGTCATCGCTCCGCGACGGTGTGCCACCTGTGCAACATCGCGCGCTGGACCGGCCGCCGGCTGAGGTGGGATCCGGTAAAGGAAGAGTTCATCGGCGACGCGGACGCCAACAAGTATCTGGACCGCGAGCGCCGCAAGCCGTGGACCACGCCGGAGACGATTTGAGCATCCCAAGCGCGGCGGCCTCTCGGCAGCGCGCCGCCGGAATCGTCTGGCTTGGGGAAGAATTGCGGCGCTCTGCCGGGACGCCGCCACGACCAGTTGCCGCGCCCCCGCCCACATGAACCGCATCCGCCTTCTGCCCGAACAGGTCGCCAACCAGATCGCCGCCGGCGAAGTGGTCGAGCGCCCGGCCAGTGTCGTGAAGGAATTGGTCGAGAACGCGCTGGATGCGCAAGCCCGACGGATTACGGTCGAAATCCAAGCCGGTGGGCGCAGCCTCATCCGCGTGACCGACGACGGCATCGGCATGAACCGCGACGACGCGTTGCTGTGCCTCGAACGCCACGCCACGAGCAAGATTCAACGCGCCGAGGATTTGGCCGCCATCGCCACGATGGGGTTCCGCGGCGAAGCCTTGCCCAGCATCGCCAGTGTCAGCCGATTCACCCTCACCACGCGTGAACGCGAGCCCGCGCCGCTCAACATGCCGCCGTGCGTCCCGCCGGCAGATCCCTCTTCAACGCCAGCCAATGGTTCTGCCGCCGGGACGCGTGGCGGCGCGTTGGTTGAGGGCACGCGGGTCGTCATCGCCGGGGGCAAGATTCTGGAAGTTAAGGCCGCCGGTTGCGCTCCGGGAACGAGCGTTGAGGTGCGCCAATTGTTCTTCAACCTGCCCGCGCGCCGGAAGTTCTTGCGCAGTGAGGAAACCGAGGCCGCGCACATTCAGCATTACCTCACGCTCGCCGCGCTGGCCTTTCCCGAGGTGGCGTTCACCTTTCACAAGGACGGCCGCCTCATCTGGCAACTCCCCGCCACCCGTGGCTGCGACGCCTCGTCGCCAGCCGGTCAAGGCGATGCCTCGTTGCGCCTTGCCGCCCTCCGCGAACGTCTCCGCGCCCTCTACGGCGATGAGCGCCGTTTTCTTGCGGTGGATTTCTCCGCCTCCATGAGCCCATCGTCTGACGCGTCCGACCAATCTGACCGGTCTGACCAGTCCGACACGTTGGCTCCTTTTTTCCGTGTCTGGGGCTACATCGGCGCGCCGGGCGTCTCCCGCGCCACACGGGAAGACCAGCATCTCTTCGTCAACCGCCGTCCGGTGGAAAACCGGGGGCTCAACTGGGCGCTGCTTGAGGGTTATCACACCGCGTTGATGAAAGGCCGCTACCCGGTCTGCTGCCTGTTTCTCGAGTTGGACCCCGCCGCCGTGGACGTGAACATCCATCCCGCCAAGCGCGAGGTGAAGTTCCACCGCGAATTCGAGGTGCGCCGGCTCGTGACCCAGGCGGTGCGCCAGACGTTGCTGGCGTTTCACACGGGCGGGGTAAGTCCGAAGTCCGAAGTCCGAAGTCCGAGGTCGGAAGCAGCACTAGACGAAAGCGCACAGGCTGCCTTGCCAAACTTCCAGGCGAAACTGTCGCCTGCGTCTGTCGTCGAACCGGCGCCGCGCCCCGCACAGCAACCACCGCTTAAGATGGGCTTCGCGCCGGGCGCCATGCCCGCGAACGCTGCGGAATCGCCAATCGCCAGTTGCCAGCCGCAAGTGCCACCACCTGCGAGTGCAGTGCCGTCCAAGCGGCCTGCGCCCGATCTTGCGCATCACGCATTACGCATCACGCCCCCCGCTCCATCCTCCGTTCTCCATCCTCCATCCTCGCCTCCCAGCACAGCGCCAAAGCCGCTCCTCGACGTTCCGCTTCGCCTCATCGGCGTGGTGGGGCGGCTCTATGTGCTGTTCGAGTCGGATCGCGGGCTGGTGCTGATGGACCAACACGCGGCACACGAACGCGTGTTGTTCGAGCAGGTGCTGGAACGCATGGAGCGGGGCGATCAATCCCCCGCGCAAAAACTGCTGCTGCCGGAGACGGTCGAGTTGTCGGTGCGCGACTCCGCCTTCCTGCGCGAGCAACTGCCCGCGCTCGTCCGCTTGGGCGTGGGCCTGAGCGAATTCGGCGAACGGACGTTTCTGCTCGACGCCCTGCCGCCGTTCGTGAAGGTCAGTGACGCGCGCCGGTTCGTGCTTGATCTGGTGGACGAGTTGAAATCCGCCGGCCAGGAAGTGAACGCGCTGCGGCCGGGCGAGCACACCGTGGCCAAGACCGTTTGCCGCCACGCGGTGAAGGCAAACGATCCACTGGCGGGCGCGGAGTTGTTGAAGCTGGTCGAAGCTTTGCGCCGCTGTGCCATGCCCTACACCTGCCCACACGGCCGACCGACGCTCATCGAACTCAGCTACCGCGAGCTGGAAAAGAAGTTTGGTCGGTTGCAGTAACCGCGTCGTCGCGTCCGCTGCGACTCCCGGTCGAACGCGCGACGGAGGAGGGCGCCGGTCATTCTGGCTAACGGCCTGCCGGGACCCCCCCTGGTTTCGGCCGGCTCTTGTATTTCTCGTAAAGCCGTGTGTGCCGGCTTTCGAGGCTGACTTCCTTGCCAGCAATCCACATCCGCTTCACGTTCGCACGGAGGTCCAGGAGGTCGCCGTCCAACGCAATGAGCGTCGCAACCTTGTTGACTTCAATCGAACCGAACCGATCCGCCACGCCGGCGATTTGCGCCGGGTAAAGCGTAATACCCTTCACCGCTTCCTCCGCCGGCAGACCAAACGCCGCCGCCTGGGCCGCTTCGTAAGGCAGGTTCTTCGCCAGCGACGCGGCAAACTCGCCCCCCACCGTGAAAGCGACCTTGACCCCCGCCCGGCGCAGAACCTCTGGCGCGCGGAAGTGCGCGTCGTAGGCATCCGTGTCGCGGGCCGGCTGGGTGAAGACGTGGCCGAAGATGACGGGGACACGATTCGTGGCTAGCAGATCGGCCACGCGCCAGGCATCGCGTCCGCCGGCGAGGATGATCTTCCAATGATTCGTGGCCGCCCAAGCCACCGCGGCTTGGATCTGGCGGACTTCGTTGGCGTGGATGACGAGCGGGCGTTCGCCGCGCACGAACGGAAGCATGGCTTCCCACGACGGATCGGGCGTGGGAGCTTCCGCCGCCCCCTGGCCGGCGGCCTCCTTTGCCTTCGCGTAGGCTTGGGCTTCCTTGAAGAAGTCGTCCAGCGCGCGGATCTGCGCGGCGCGTTCCTTGGCCTGTTCGTCGAGCGATTTCCATCTTGATCGGTCGCGCGCCTGATCGCGGGGCGTGGTGTTCAACTCCATCGCCGGCCAATACACGTGCAGCGCAAGCGGCTTCCGCACGGCCATCTCCTCGGTGGTCCAACCGTCCAACGCGACGAGCGCTGACTGGCCGGCGACCACGCCGCCTTGCGGCGCGGGCTCGAAATAGGCCACGCCGTTTGCACGCGCCACGGGCAGGAGCTCCGAGTCCGGGTTGACCGCGATCCACGATTGCACGTCCGGCGTGAACTCGCCCACCTCGCGCTCGTCCACCGTGGCCCGGACCGCGCCGATTTCCCTCAAGCCCAACGCGGTGTCGAGCGCAATCATGCCCGGGAACAGATGCAGGCCGGTGAGGTCAACCACCGTGGCATTGGTGACGCCAACAGCCTTGCCGACAGCCGCGATCTTGCCATCGCGCACCAGAACCTCGCCGTTGGGAATCGTCTCGCCGGCAACCGTGTGAACCGCCGCGCCCTTGAGCAACACCGTCTCGGCCGACAGTCCCGTGGCAAGCAGCCAGACCAGGCCCGCAATGGTTGTGCCCGCGATGCTCCGCGGAATCGTCAATCGCCAATCGCCAATCGCCAGTTTCATAGCCCCTCTGCTTCCGCTTCGCGGTCCACGTTTTCGTATTGTTGCTCCAGCGCGACGCGGAAAAACGAGCCATCGTCTTTCGCGCCGCCATCGCCTCCGCCGCCCCCGCCGCCAAGTTTGGCGACCTTCTTTGCCTTGGCGATGAGGTCCGCGCGTTCTTTCTCCAAGGCCGCGGCCCGCGTGGCCGCCTGGTCGCGGTCAAAGTACTTCTTGCCGTCAATCCACGTTTGCAGGCAGACCGTGCCGGAATCGAGCGGGGACTTGGACCAGATCACAAAGTCGGCGTCCTTGCCCGGTTCGAGCGAGCCGACGCGGGCGTCAATCTTCAGTTGCTTCGCGGGATTGATCGTGACGAACTTGAGCGCCTCGACTTCGGGCGTGCCGCCGAACTTCACCGCCTTGGCCGCCTCCAAATACAACCGCCGCGCGAGATCGGAGGAATCGGACTTGAACGCCACCAGCACGCCGCGCTCGCGCATGAGCGCGCCGGCGAACGGGATGGCGTCATAGACCTCGAACTTGTAGGCCCACCAATCCGCAAAGGTGGCCGCGCCCACGCCATGCGCGGCCATTTCGTCGGCGACTTTGTAGCCTTCGAGGACGTGCTCCAGCGAGGCCACCTTGACGCCGAAGTTTTCCATCAGCCGGAGAAATGCCAGAATCTCGTCCTGCCGGTAGGCATGGCAATGAACCCACCGTTTGCCCTGCAGGACTTCGGCCAGGGCCTCCAATTCCAGATCGCGGCGCGGTCGCACGCCACCAGCTTGCTCGCCGCGCTCCATCGCCTTCAGGTATTCGCGCGCGGCGGCCAGCCGATTGGCGATGAAGGTCCGCACGCCCATGCGCGATTGCGGGAAGCGGGTGGTCATCCGCTCGCCCCAGTTTGACTGCTTCACGTTTTCGCCGAGGGCCATTTTAAGCCCGGGCGGCGCGGCGTCGAACTTGAGTCCCTCCGGGCTGGCGCCGTCGCGCAGCTTGATGAGACAATCCTGTCCCCCGATGGGGTTCGCCGAGCCGTGGTAGAGGTTGCACAGCGTCAAGCCGCCGCCGAGTTGCTCAAACAGGTTTTTCGTCTCCGAGTTCACCACGTCCGCGATGCGGCACATGGCGGACGACGGAATGCTTGATTCGTTCACCGCGCCGAGGATGGCCGTGTGGCTGTGGGGGTCAATCAAGCCCGGCGTGAGGTGCTTGCCCTGGGCGTCGAAGCGGACGAGGTCCGGCCCCGCCGCCGTGCTGAACGCGCCCACGGCCTCGATCTTGCCGTTCTGGATGAGGACCTGGGCGTTGGTGAGGACGCCCTGCTCGCCGCACGTCCAGACGGTGGCGTTCTGGATCAGTACCGCCTTGGGTTCGACGATCGGCCCGCGGCCTTCGAGCGGCGACCGCGCCACGCGTTTCTGCTGGAGCTCTTTCAACTCGGCGCGCTGCTTCTCCCTGGCCGGCTTGTCCTTCTCCGGGCCGGCGGGCGAACCTTCGGCACTGGTTGACTCGCTGGCGGTGGGCGCGGGTCTCGGCTCATCAGCCGGCGTGCGATACACGCGTCCGTCAATCCAGACCTGGCGGACTTTCGCCTCCGGCTCGAAATAGCTCGTGCCCTCCACGACTGTGAGGTTCGCGATCTTGCCGGCCTCGATGGTGCCGAGCCGGCCTTCCACGCCGCACAATCTCGCTGGCACGGTTGTCAGTGCAGCGAGCGCGTCCATTTCGCCCAAGCCCCGGTCCAGGGCGAGCCGCAGGTTTTTGCGAAAACTCTTCTTGTCGCTCAGCCCGTAGGTTGTGAGGGCGATGGGCCGGTCGTGTTGGCGGAGCAGCGCCGGATTCTCCGCCGCCCAATCCCAGGCGCGGAGTTGATCGAGCGACACCTGCTCCCAATCGGATTCCCCGGGCAGCTTGGGCAGGCTTGGGAAGTTCAGGGGCACGACAAACGTCGCGTTCACGTTGCTGACCAAGTCCGGTCGCCGCCACTCCTGGCCGGAGGCGATGATGGCGAAGTCCACCGCCAGCTCGCGGGCCACGCGGGCCGCGCGGTCCACCATGAGCGCGCTGCCCGGCTCAAAGAGCACGCGCATCCGGCCAGCGGCGGCGGGCGCGAGGGCTTCGAGCGCGGGGTTGAACTCGGGCCGCGCCCGGCCGTTGGGGCGCTGGGCGAAGTCGGCGTGGTCCACGGCGTAATGTGCCGCGTCGAAGAAACTTTGCCGCACGGTGGCGATGACGCCCATGAGCGAACTGGGATAGGCGCGTTCTTCATCGCTCCGCGTTTCAAAGGCGATGTGCTGGAACACGTCGGGCTTGAGAACCACGGAGTTGGGGTTGTCTTCGACCAGGTTGACCAGCGCGCTCGTGCCGCGAATGATGCCGCCGCCCGGCGCGATCACGCCCGCCGTGAAGCCCAGTTCGCGCAGCGGCGCCAGGGTCTTTTCCCGGGGCGAGTAGGATTGCAGGGCGCGGCGCTCCGGGGTGACGCGGGCGTTCTCATAACCGGCGCCCGCACCGCCGCGGTCAACGCGCTGGCCGGCGGTGCCGTAGAAGTTCACGCCGCCGGCCGTGAAGCTGTCCGCCGTCACCGGTTCGCTCTCGGTGGTTGAAACCGGCGCGTTGGTGGTGGCCAGCGGCAGATACGCATCAATAAAGCCGGCATAGATTGTGAGCCCGGTCATGTCCCAAACGCGCGCATCCGCCGGCGGCGGGAGGTTCTTGCCGACGGCCTGGATGTAACCGTCGCGGAGAATGAGGGTGGCGCCCTCGATGACCTCGCCGGGTTTGGTGAACACTCTTCCTCCTTTGAGCGCGTGGGCGCCGTGCGGCAGCGGACGAAATCCCGCGGGCAGAATCTCCGCGGCCGAAGCCGGTCTGAGACAGACCCACAGCAGCACCAGACCCGGGAAGGCCGAACGATCAAACAACCGGCGCAGAGACTTCATAGCTTGGGCGCAAGTGTGGTCCTGATTGCTCCGCATGACAAGCCGGGCATGGCACAGGGGTCACGCGGCGGCGCATCTCGGTTTCTTGGCGGGTGGCAAGGGCCACAGGCCCAGCGGAACGGATCGCAGTGCCCGTGGGAAAGCAACCCCGCAATGGCCGCAGCGAGGCCCCTCGACTTTACGGTCGCGAAGACGGCATTCGATGCCACCAGCGCTCTCGCCGGGAAAGACTGTGACTGCGTGCCGCCTTTTCCCGGCGCAGTGGTCTCGCGATCAGGTTCAAAGTCCACCGCCCTGCGCTGGCTTGAGCGCCGGATCGTCAAGGTCGAGGCGGTAGAGGATTTGGTTGTAATCATAGCGAGGCGTGGGATGCGGCTTGTCGGCAAACTGCATTGTGTAAGTGCCCTCGAAGAGGAGGAGGGGCGAGTCCGCCGGCGTGAATTCGGGGTGGAGGCGTGGGTTGTAGAAGGTGTAGTTGGCATGGCTCAGCACTTTCACGGCTTTGCCCCACGGGCCGGTCGGGGTGTCGGCTTCGGCGTACCACAGCTCGCCAAACACGGAGGGCTTGCCAAACGACTCCATGAAGACCGTGACCCAGCGTTTGCGCCATGGATTCCACGCCATCGAACCGCTGTGAGGTTTGACGGGCTTGCCGTCGGTGGCGGAGGGCAGGAATTCCTGCGGCTTGAGCACTTCCCAAGTTGTGGCGTCCTGCCAGGCTTCGAACGAGGCGGGGAAGCGCAGCGTGGGCAGCGGATTGCCGAGGAGCACCCATTCCTTGCCGGCGGCGTCCTTCCAAAAGACGGGATGCCCTTCCGGCACGGGCGGGGGTTTCGGTGCCGCGGCGGTCTTGGTCCAGAGGACGCGTAACCGCTCGAAGCTCGACGTGGCCTCGTTCCAGACGCAGAGCCCCCACTCATAGGCTTCCAGCAGCGGTTTGATTTTGGCATAGGCCGCGACCAAACGCGGCTGGCCCTGCTTGTCCGGCAGGCTGACGTAACCGGTGAGCCACGTCGGACCGTCGCCGGGCATCTTCGCAACGCCGCGAGGCGCGCCGTTGGCATCCGTGAAGTAGTCGAGCGTCAATCGCAGCGGCAGCTCGAACCTGGGTAGCGGTTGAACCGGCGTCGTGGCGCTCGTGCTGTCAAAAATGCCGAGGGGATACCGCGCGAGCGTGGTATCGCCCCAAAGCCAGAAGAGCTTCCCATTGTGGACGGCGTTTTGCACGCTGTCGCAACCCAGCACGCCGGACTCGCGCCAGGTCAACTCGCGGCCCAGCTTCTGGCTTTCGGCGAACAGGCCGCCGCCCGTCAGCCGCCCCAGGCGTTTGGCGATGATGGTGCGATGGACCTCGATCCGCAGCGTCTGGCCGGGCTCCGGTTTCAACCGCACGCCTTGGTAGCCGAAGCCGTCCTTCGGCACCTCGTAACCGTGCCCGATGACGTCAAACCACGTCTCGCGGCCCATCAACTCCGGCAGGTCGAAGGCGATGACCCCGGCGTTGTCAGTCACCAGCCGGACGTGGTGGGTTGTGCGCAACTCGACGAGCGGCACGGGCCAACCGCTGCCCTTCTCGACCACCTCGATGCGGCAAGGCACGGCGGCGCAAGCCAGGTCCGCCGCGAACAAGCCGGTCACCAGCGGGAGGGTGAAGGGGCGACGCGACTTCACGAACGGGAAGGAGCGTTTGGTCAGGTTCAGCATGCGGATCATCGGAGCCTTCCTGTCCGAGGGTGTCAACCCCCGGCGCGGGTTGGCGAGAATCCCACTGCGACGAAGCCGCAACACGGGAGGGCAGACCGAACGCAGAGACGCAGAGAAACGCGGAGAAGCCTGAGTTCTGCGCAACTTCGCGTCCTCGGCGTCTTTCCGTTTCTCTGCCCGGACGACAAACCTCCACGGGGTTTTGGTATGGAGTTCGGCGCACCGACGGTGGCGGAGGCGTCGGCGCATTCGTCGCACGGTGTCCCCGCGCACTCTCCGTGCGCAAGTCCTCACGCTGGTCAGACGACGCGCCGTTACTGGCTTGGCCGTTCGTTACGCCCGGCGTGCAACGCGATCAACGCGCTGACCGCCTCGTCGCTGGCTTTGAAACCCCGGTTACCGCTTTGGTTGACACAGACCAAAATGGCGAAGTCCCGCTGGGGTGCGACCCACGCGTTGGCGAAGTTCATCGTGTTGTCGCCGGTGTGATTCAGGGCCGCGCCGCCCGCCCAATCCCGCTTTACCACCAGCCAGCCCAGCGCGTACTCGCCGTCGAAGGGAGGCGTGTGAAGTTTCTGATAGCTCGCGGCGCTGAGCAACGCCGGCTCGCCCCGGGCGCCGCGCAGTTGGTCCTGGATGAACTTCGCCCAATCCTGAATCGTGCCATGCACGCGTCCCGCCGGTCCCATCACGGGTGGATTGTCCATCGCCGGGCCGTTTTCGGGCAGCGGTTTGCCGTCGGCGTGGTGCGGCCACGGTTGGTCAATCTGGCCGCGCGTGCCCGTGCCGCCGAAGCCCGCGCGGGTCATCTTCAGTGGGGTGAAGACTTCCTCGCGCATGGCTTCCTCCCAAGTCTTGCCCGTGACCCGCTCGACCATCGCCCCCGCAATGATATAGCCAAGGTTCGAGTATTCGTAGTGGCTGCCGGGTGCGTGCGTCGGCGCTTTGGCCAGTTCTTCACGGACGGCACGCAGCCGCAGTTGCTTCACGTCGTCGCCCAGGAAGCGCCCCAGGTCCAGGTTCGGCCGCAAACCCGAGCGATGGGAGAGCAGGTGGAGCAAAGTGATGCCGCGCCGGTCGGGATGGAACTTGTCCGCCAGTTCGGGAAATACCTCGGCCACGGTCGTCTCCCACTTCAAACGCTTCTGCTCAACCAGCCGCGCCACCAACGTCGCCGTCATGGCTTTTGTTTCCGAGCCGAGATGCCAGAGGTCGTTGAGCGTCGCTGGAACATCCGTCCCGCGTTTCCGCACCCCGGCCACACCAACGACGCGGATGTCCCGGCTCGTGACGAGCGCTGCGGCGATGGCGGGCACGTCGTGCTTCTGCCGAATGGCGACCAACAGGTTGGTCGCCGCCGGGTCGCCGGTCGCGGGGCAAATCGCGCTGTTCTTGACGGCTGTGGAACCGGCGGCGGGTTGGCGATCTCCGGTGGCTGCTTGGCAGGTCCTCCCTCCATACGTCGCCACAACCAAGGTGGCGAGGATGATTCGCAGCATCGCCCGACAATGCGTGCCTGCGGACGACCGCCACTCTGGCGAGGTTATGCCGCCAGGGAGGCCGGCGAGCAGGACCTGCAACTCGTGTCGGCGTGGTTCGAGGTCGTCGCGCACCGGAGTCAACTATCGCAACCAGGGCGCCACGCTCTCGCCTGCCCACACCTCGGTCACCGGCTGACGTTCCCGCACCAACGCGGCCTGCCGTCCATGCACCATGACCTCGGCCGCCAGCGGCCGCGTGTTGTAATTCGACGCCATCACAAAGCCGTACGCGCCCGCGCTCAACAACGCCAGGTGGTCGCCCTCGCCGACCTTCGGCAACGGACGGTCCTTGCAGAAGAAATCCCCGGACTCGCAAATCGGCCCGACGACGTCGGAGCTGATCAGCTTTCCGTCGGTCCGCTGGAGCGGCACGATTTCGTGGTAGGCTTCGTAGAACGCCGGGCGGATCAGGTCGTTCATGGCCGCGTCCACGATCACAAAGTTTTTCGTCCCCGTGCGCTTCACGTATTCGACCCGCGTCACGAGGATGCCCGCGCTGCCAGAAATGAACCGGCCCGGCTCCATGAGGACGCGCAACCCCAGCGGCTTCAGCAGAGGCAGGAGGCGTTGGGCATAGCGCTCGGGCGTGAGCAGACCCCGCGCGGCCTTTGACCGCCACCACGCCGCCTCTCCGCTGGCGAGCGCCGGCTGGTAAACAATGCCCAAGCCACCGCCCACGCTGAAGAACTCGATGCCGTGCCGCGCCTTCAGGCGTTCGGCTAGAGGGGCAATCTTGCGGACCGCCTGCTCGAAGGGCTGGACCTGGGTGAGCTGCGAGCCAATGTGCATCTGCACGCCGCGCAACCGCAGGTGTTTCAGCTTTGCCGCCCGCGCATACACCCCTTCCACCTGTTCCAGCGCGATGCCGAATTTGTTCTCATAGGTGCCGGTGGTGATCTTGGCGTGCGTGTGCGCCTCCACGTTCGGGTTCACGCGCACGGCAACCGGCGCGATCTTCCGCAGCCGCGCGGCGACGCGGTCAATCCGGTGCAACTCCGGTTCGCTTTCCACATTGAAACAATAGACCCCGCGCCGGATCGCCAGTTCGATCTCCGCCTCCGTCTTGCCCACGCCGGCAAAGACGCATTGCCGCGCGTCGCCACCCGCCGCGAGCACGCGCCGCAACTCGCCGTCGCTGACGATGTCAAAGCCGCCGCCCAGGTTCGCGACGGTGCGGAGCACGGATTGATTGGAGTTGGACTTGACGGCGAAACAAATCAAGTGCGCGACGTCGGCCATCGCCATGTCCAGCCGCGCGAAATGCTCGCTGAGCGTCCGGTGCGAATAAACATAGAGCGGCGTGCCAAATTTGCGGGCCAGCGCCGCGACGGAGACGCCCTCACAAAACAACTGGTCCGCCACGTATCGAAAATAGTGCATAGGTCAAAACACTCGGCTCGGAGACTGGATCCAACAAAAAGCCCGCCAGAATTCCATCCGGCGGGCGCTGGCGGAAACCGGAGTTCACGGCCCGGCAATGATCTTGGCCCGCTCGATGTGATACTCTCGCGGCGTGATCTTGTCGGCCTTGTAAAGCTGCAATAACTCGGCCAACCGGGCTTCCTTGCTGCCGGACAGCGAGGACGGTGGCGACTCCAAGGGGGTAAATGCGTCCGAAGCCTTGGCCTGCTTTTTCTCCGCCGGTTTGCTCGCCTGCTTTTCGGTCTCCGCCCGTGCCTTGGCGGCCTCGGCTTTGGCGGCGGCCTTGGCCGCTTCCGCCTCGGCCTTCACGCGGGCAGCCTCGGCTTCCTTCGCGCGGGCGGCTTCTTCTTTCGCCCTGGCCGCTTCAGCCTTCGCCGCCTCCGCTTCCGCACGGGCCCGCGCGGCTTCGGCCTGCCTAGCTCGGGCGGCTTCGGCGCGGACTTGTTCCGCCTCCGCTTTGGCTCGGGCGGCCTCCGCTCGGGCGGCTTGAGCGCGGACCTGTTCGGCGGAGGGCTGAGTGGCCAACTCGTTCATTTTCGCCCGCAAGGCGACGCGGGCTTTGGCGACCGTCTCGGTGTCCGGGGCCGGAAGCGGGACCACGGGCCCCATCTGGCCGTGTTGGTCCAATTCCATTATCTTCTGGCGCAAGGCGGCGCGGGCCTTGGCGATGGTTTCGGAGTCCTCCACACTGGGGGCGCCACAGCGACCGCACTCGCCGGCACAAGCACACCGCGATGCGTTCAACTGCTCTATCTTCTGGCGCAAGGCGGCACGCGCTCTTGCCTGTGCTTCGGTGTCCACCGCGCGCAAGGTCAGCCCACCGGCGCAAACCGCCACCGCGCAGCCCAAGGAGAGAGTTTTTGAAATCCGCATGCCCGCTTAATTACGGCAAATCCCCGCGTGGCGCAACAGCTTTCCCCGTCACCCCAGCAATTCTCATCACGGAGCAGATCGGGTCGCCGGGCGAGGACGCCCGGCCTGCAACTGGGCAGTTTTGTGCGGGTGCAGGCCGCGTGCCCTCACCCGGCGAAGATTGACATCGTCAAAATGAGAACTGCTGCCGTCACCCATCACCAGCGCGGGGCGGCGCGCGGCGCCAGGCTCACGCCTGCTGCCACTGGTCGCGGAGCAGTTGCGCGGCGGCGGCGACCATCTTGGGCCGATCCCCTTTGCAACCGCATTCGAGGCTGACGTAGTTCTGGTAGCCGATGAGCTTCAGCCCCTTGAACCCGTCCACGTAATTGTCGCCGGCATCTTCACCCGGCACGTTGCGGGTTTTGCGGCTGGCGACGTGGACGTGTTGGAGATATTTGCCGGCCGCCACAAACGCGGCGAAGTCGCTCGTTTCCTCCCACGTCATGTGCCAGAAATCGCCCATGACGGTCACGCCCGGATGATTCACGTCGCGGCAGATCGCCGCGCCGTCGGCCACCTGGCGCAGGAAATGACATTCCTTGCGGTTGAGCGGTTCGAGAATGATCTTCGTGCCGGCTTTCTGGGCATGCTCGCCGAGTTCTGGCAGCAGCTTCACGAGCAACTCGCGCGATTCCTGGTGGCCCAGCTTGGTTTGGCCGTTGAACGCCGGCACCATGATCATGCCGGTGGACCCCAGCGCGCCCGCGGCGGTCAGGATTTCCTTCATCGAATTCATCGCTTTGGCGCGGACTTCCTCCTGTTCGGAAATCAGCACGCCGTCGAACCCGGCGCAGATGGCGCTGACCTTGATCTTACGGCCCTGAAGCGCCTTCTGAAGTTCCTCGACGCGTTTGCCCAACCCGCCGCCCCACGGCTCGAGGCCCTCGAACCCATTCGCCTCCATGAAGTCCAGCTTTTCGGCGAGCGACTTGCCCGGGGCGACGCCCTCCTGGCAGGACAAGCGCAGGCGCGCGGGTTGAGCCGGATCGGGCAGGGTGACGGCGGTGGCGCGGCGTGGCAGCGTGGCGGCAGCGGCGGCAATCGTGGTGAGGGCGAAGAACTGGCGGCGTGATGTGTTCATAATCATTCGATTCAAAATGCGCCGCCATTCTCCGCGAATGCAGCCATCTGGCGAGCGAAATCTCATCCGAACGGTTGTGCCCCGGCTCGGGGCAACCCAGTTTCCTGCGAGGAGCGCGGATATGCTTGTCCGCCCGGATGCGGGAGAACCGCGCACAGGCCGACAAGAATGTCGGCGCTCCGAGATCCGGATTACATGCAGGACATTGAAGTGCGCCCCAACAGCGGCGGGCGGCGGGTGCGCGCTTGACCCCGGCTGGGCTTCACCTGTCTAATCCCGTCAGCCTTCCGCCCAAACCGGCGGACCGTGACTTATGAAACCTGTGCCGACGAAATCCGACCTGTTCACACTCAACCGCGACCGCTTGCGGAAGCTGCTGCCGAAAAACTCACTCGCCATCCTCAACGCCAACGACGTGATGCCCACCAATGCCGACGGTACCATGGGCCATTTGCAGAACTCCGACCTGTTCTATCTCACCGGCATCCACCAGGAGGAAACCCTCCTCGTGCTCGCGCCCGACGCCTTCGACGAGAAACAACGCGAAGTCCTGTTTCTGCGCGAGCCCAACGAACACCTCGCCATCTGGGAAGGCCACAAGCTGACCAAGGAACAGGCCACGAAGATTTCCGGCATTCAGCAGATCAAGTGGTTGTCCGAGTTTCCCACGGTGTTTCGCCAGTTGATGTGCGAATCGGACCAGATTTTCCTCAACAGCAACGAGCATTACCGCGCCCTGCCGGAAGTCGAGACGCGCGACGCCCGGTTCATCCGCGACTGTCAACGACGCTACCCACTGCACACCTATCGCCGGCTCGCGCCGCTGATGCACGAGTTGCGCGTGGTGAAATCGAAGCACGAGATCGAGTTGATCCAGCACGCCTCGCGCATCACGGGCAAGGGTTTCCGGCGTGTGCTCCGGATGACGAAGCCGGGCGTGAACGAGGCGGAACTCGAGGCCGTGTTCGCCCACGAGTTCATCCGCAATCTGGGATGCTTCGCCTATCCGCCGATCATCGCCAGCGGCGCGAACAATTGCATCCTCCACTATAACCAAAACGACCAGGTCTGCCGCAAAGGCGAGCTCGTGCTGCTCGACGTGGCGGCGGGCTACGGCAACTACATGTCCGATCTCACGCGCACGATCCCGGTGAGCGGCCGCTTCACGCGCCGGCAGCGGCAGGTTTACGACGCTGTTCTGCGCGTGCTCCGGCAGATGGTCAAAGCCATGGTGCCGGGCAAGACGATCCTGGACCTGCGCAAGGAAACCGAGGCGCTCGTTGCGAAGGAATGCGTGGACCTCGGTCTGTTGAAAGCGGCGCAGGTGCGGAAGCAGGACCCGGACAATCCGGCAGTGAAGAAATACTTCATGCATGGCGTCTCGCACCCCATCGGGCTGGACGTGCATGACGTGCTCTACGCCCGGCAGAAGATCGCGCCGGGCTGGGTGCTCACGTGCGAGCCGGCCATCTATATCCGTGAGGAAGGCTTCGGCATCCGGCTGGAGAACACCATCGTCGTCACGGAAACCGGCCAGTTGGATTTGATGGCGGACATCCCGATCGAGGCTGACGAGATAGAAGCGGCAATGCGGCGATAAGACGGGAGTTGGCCACGCCACCGCGCGATCTGGCAGAAGTGACGGGGAACTCGATGCGTGGGGCGACTGCGCGGACCCACGCTGGAATCGCCCAGGGTGACCCCGCGTTTCCAGTCGGTTTGCCGCTTGCCAGAATAAGTGCGCTCGGTTAACGAGAGTCCACGCAATGCGTCCCGATGAAACGCCAACTGCTCAGCCCGCGCCGCCGACAATGGCTCGTCGGGCTCGCGGCGCTGCTGCTCCTGCCCGTTATGCTCCGCCGGTTTGAGCACAACCAAGTCTATCATCCCAGCCGGGAGTTGGAGGCCACAGGGCGCGAACTGGGCCGGGTGATCGAAGACGTCGCATTCCAAGCGCGGGACGGCGTGCGGCTGCACGGTTGGTTTTTCCCGGCGGACACGAATTCGCCGCGCGCCACGTGGGCGGTGTTGGTTTGCCACGGCAACGGCGGCAACATCAGCCACCGGCTTGAACTCACCGAGGCGTTGCTGCACACCGGCGTCGCGGTGTTGCTGTTCGATTACCGCGGCTACGGACGCAGCGAAGGCCGCCCCGGCGAGGAGGGAACGTATCGCGACGCCCAAGCCGCCCACGCCTGGCTGCGGCAGAAGGGTTTCGCCGGCGAGCGGATCATTGCCTTCGGGGAATCGCTGGGCGGCGGCGTGGCCAGCGAACTGGCGTTGCGCGAGCCCCTCGGCGGCCTCGTCCTGCAAAGCACGTTCACCAGCATCCCGGACATCGGCGCGGAGGTGTTTCCGTGGTTGCCCGTTCGCTGGATGAGTTCCATCAAATACGACACGCGCGCGAAGCTGCCACGAATCCGGGTGCCGGTGCTGGTCTTGCACAGCCGGGACGACACGCTGGCCCGCTTCTCGCACGCGGAGGCCAACTTCGCCGCGGCCAACGAACCGAAGGTCCTTTGCGAAGTCACCGGCGATCACAACGACGCCTGTGCTGACGGCCCGCGAATCATCACGGGCATGGAAAAGTTCTTCCGGCTCATCGAGACCCGCTCGGCTGGCGCTCCCTGAACCGGATCCGTGCAGTTGGAAAGAGGCTCGCCCTCGCCCCTACCCTTTCCCCCAAGAGCCTGTTTGAAAACTCGCCCGGTGAGGGCACCGGGCCTACAAACAACAGCGACTTCCGCCAATTCTTGTAGGCCGTGTGCCCTCACACGGCGCTTCGCCCGAGTTTTCAAACAGGCTCCAAGGAGAAGGCATCCTTGGGAACGCTGGAGAGAGTTCACCAGTCACCAACTCCTCGCCGTGTGGTCATTGCGGCTCCCTCTTCCTGGGGGAGAAGGTGAGGGTGAGCGTGGATGCCGTCTGAAGAGACACGGCTGAAGTCCTGCCGCCGCTGAACCGTGAGCCGTCTTGGGTCGCGGTCAGTGGCGCCCGCAGTCGCCGACGCGGGTTTTATTCAATCAATCTGCGGCAAAATTTGCGGGCGGCCACGAATGCGGTTCCACCCCTCGCCGTCCCATGCGCAAGACGATGAAATCTTAACCGATGGAACAGACTATGAATGCAAAAACTCTTTCCGTTGCCTGGATCGGATTGGTTGTGTGCGGCGCGGTGGCGGTGGTCGCCACTGGTTGCCGAACCCGCTACGTTCACACCCACACCAGCCCGGTGTATGTGCCGCCACCCCAGGTCGTCCATCTGCCTCCACCTCCCCAACCGCCACCGCCGTCGGTTGTTGTGGCGACCCCTCCGCCCGTCGTCGTCGCTCTTCCACCGGCGCCGACGCCGGCGCCTCAACCTCCCCCACCCATCGTCGTCGCCTCTCCCCCCGCGCCGGTGGTGGTCATCCGGGCGGAAAGCGATTTCTTCGAACCGCTCGGCGTCCACGGACGCTGGGTGGTGATTGGCTCTCACGGGCGTTGCTGGGTGCCGGCGCACGTCGAGGCCGGCTGGCGGCCCTACTGCAACGGCTATTGGCAACGCACCGACGCCGGCTGGTACTGGATGAGCGACGAGCCGTGGGGCTGGGCCACTTACCATTACGGACGCTGGGACTGGCGCGCGGACTTCGGCTGGTTCTGGGTGCCGCACACCCAATGGGCGCCGGCGTGGGTGGTCTGGCGCGAGGGCGGCGGTTACGTCGGCTGGGCGCCGTTGCGACCGTCGGTCGGGACCGGCGTGAGCGTTGGCTTCTTCGATTACGAACCGGCGCATGCGGCGCGCGCGTTTGTCTTCGTCGAGCACCGGCGGATGCTGGAGCCGATCCGGCCCAGGACCGTGGTCGTGAACAACCCCACGCTCATCAACCGGACGGTCAACATCACCCGCGTTCAGGTGGTGAACGAAATCGTAATCGCCGAAGGTCCCAAACCCGAGGTGATCGAGCGGGAGAGCGGACGCCCAGTGCGTGCCGTCCCGGCGCACGAGTTCCGTCACCGGGAAGAAACCACCGTGGCCGCCCGCGAGCGCAACATCCCGACGGCCAATCGGCGTGTCGGGCCGACGCCCGCCCAGCACGATCCCAAGCCCGTCGCCGCGCCTGCCCCCGCAGCGCCCCCCGCGCGATCCGCTTGCCGACCACGACCACCAG
>CAZJTM010000093.1:0-21165 GCA_964548925.1 uncultured Verrucomicrobiota bacterium
CATTATTCCGGTTTTGATCGCACACGACTGTCCGGTTTTGATCGCACCACGACAGACCAAAGCAGAGAGAATGCGGTTTTGATCAGCAGGCGGACGCACATTGCTGTCCAGGCATGCGCCAGCAGTGCGGTTCATGCGGCACGAGCGTGCCGGTGGGTTCACTTTGGGTGAGTCACGGATTATTGCTCTTGCCCGGGGAGCGTCCCGCAGGCTTCCATGGATGCCGATGAAACGCCGCCTCTCTTCCCACGCCGCGGCTGCCGTGCCACTGCTTTGCGTTGCCGCCGCTCTCCTGATGCGGGAAACGAACGCGGCAGAGACTCGCAAGCCAACGATCCGCAAGGTTACGGACCTCGTCATTTACCAAGACGACCGGTTCTACAGCGCCTTTCCCTCCGTTGTCCGGCGGCCGGACGGCGAACTGCTGGTCGCGTTCCGGCGCGCCCCCAACCGGCGACTCTTGGGGGAACCGGGCAACCAACACACCGATCCCAACAGCCAACTGGTTCTCGTGCGGTCACGCGATGCGGGCAAGACGTGGAGCCAACCGCCGGAACTGATCTATGCACATCCGTTCGGCGGCTCACAAGACCCCTGCCTGGCGCAGTTGCGGGATGGCACCTTGGTCTGCTCGAGCTACGGCTGGGCTTTGCTCAACGCCAACCACGCCGCGCGCATGACGAATTCGCTGCGGCACGGCGCGTACGTTTTCCTTGGCGGCTACCTCTTGCGTTCGCTGGACGCTGGGCATTCATGGCAAGGTCCCTTGCTGCCACCCCACGTCGGCGCGGACACCACGCGGGACATCTTTGGCGAACCGGTTCCGGCCTATAATCGCGGGGCCATGTGTGAAGCCAGCGATGGCCGCTTGTTTTGGGCCGTGGCCGCCAGCACCGGCACCGAACCGCGCCGCTCGGAAACTCACCTCCTCGTCTCAACCAACCAGGCACAGTCCTGGAGCTACGCGTGTCCGGTGGCAACCGATCCCAAGGTCACCTTCAACGAAACGTCGCTCTACGAAACGCTGAAGGGGGACTTGCTCGCGTTCATGCGGACGGCGAATTTCGACGATCGCACTGTCGTGGCACGCTCCGTGGACGGGGGAAGTACTTTTCAACCGTGGCAGGACACCGGTTGGCGGGGACATCCGCATCACGCGTTGCGGTTGCCCGACCACCGTATCTTCCTCGTGTATGGCTACCGGCACGCGCCTTTCGGCATCCGCGCCCGTGTGCTGGACGCGGAGGGCGCCGACGTCCAGAGCGCGGAGGAAAGCGTCCTCCGAACCGATGGCGGGAACGCCGACCTTGGCTATCCGTGGGCAACCCTGCTGCCGGAGAACCGGGTGCTGGTGGTTTACTACTTCAACCTCGCTGACGGCACACGCCACATCGCCGGCACGGTGCTTGAGGTCCACTAGTCCCGGCCTTCCATCCCGGGCGGAAGATCGCTGCATCAATGACGGTTGGCGGTTCGGAATCGGGCGAAAATTTTTCACGATTTTTGTGGCGGATTGGCTTTCCTTTGTTACATTCGCCCACTCTCAAAAGGATGGCATTGGATCTTTTTGAGCCGCCCCGACCAAACGGGCAACAGTGATTTGCGTTCGTTCGAATTGTGATTGCGAAAAAGAAAGAAATGAAGAAGGCCGCATCAAAGGCCAAACCGCACGGCGCCGTGACGGCGGCGGCGATTTTGGGCCATTCATTTGCCAAGACCGGTCGTGAGGGCCTCGCCAAGGTCAAGCCGGAGTGGGAGAAGTATTATCGCCGCCTGCTGGAGTTGCGCGACCAGTTGCTACGGCAGATGAACGGCCTGGCCAAAGAATCCGCCCAGGAAATGCCCGGCTACAGTTTGCACATGGCCGACTCCGGCACGGACAACTTCGACCGCGATTTCGCGCTGAGCCTGCTCTCTTCCGATCAAGACGCCATCTACGAGATTGAGGACGCCTTGAAGCGCATTGAGAAAAAGACCTACGGCGTTTGCGAACTGACCGGCAGACCAATTCCGAAGGCCCGGCTTGAGGCCATTCCCTGGGCCCGATTCACGGTTGAAGCCCAAGCCCAACTGGAGCGGGATGGCGCGCTGCGCCAGCGTCGGCTGGGTTCGTTGGGCACGGTGGACACCATCGCCCCGCCGGAGACCGAAACCGAGGAAGAAGAAAGCGAAGATAAACTGAAAGAGAAGGACTAGCCTATGCCAAGGGAGATCATTACGTTGGAATGCAGCGAAGCGCGCAAGGAAGGCAAATCGCCCTCGCGCTACGTAACCACGCGCAACAAGAAACTCAAGACGGAGAAGCTGGAATTGATGAAGTACAATCCCGCCCTGCGCCGCCGTACCCTGCACAAGGAAATCAAGTAACCCCTCTATGCCACGAAAAACCAATCTTGACTCAGACAAACGCGGGAGCCGCGGACGCCCCGCCACACGCGAACGTCGCCCCCCGCGCCCGAAGCCCAAAGTGGACTTCACCGCAGACATGCTCGACTACAAGAACATCACCTTGCTCCGCCAGTTTGTCACTGACCAAGGTCGAATCCTCCCCCGCAAATACACCGCGCTGCCGGCCCATTACCAACGCCGGCTCAACCGCGCCATCAAGCGCGCCCGTCAGATGTTGCTCATGAAGTGACCGACATTTCATTCCTCCAAGCCCCGCCCGCAGGCGGGGCTTTGTTCTGTACGACTCCGGTTTGGAAAACACGAAGGCCATGCTGATGCATGGCCTTCGCAATTCAAATTGAGGTCCGGATTCAGGCTGGTTCTTCCATCAGCCAATCCGACAAGTGCAAATACTCTTTGATCTTCCGGCGCTCGTAGCGATGACGCTGGGCTTTCTTCGGTTGGTTTTCAGTCTTACGGAACGGGGGCTTGGGATCCCGAACCACTTCGCTGATTGGTTCTGCGATTCTGTTCATGGTGAACTCCTTCGTTCTGTCGGTCGCGGAGTGCGCACGATGCCGGCCGGACGGCCTTCCTCAGGTCGCCGACTTTTTGCACTGGCATCGGCTTCTTCATCGCTTGCCAATATAGACCAGTTCCGCGGGCCGGCATTCAAAACTTTCTCGGCGCCGGACTGATCCCTGCCCTCGCTGTGCCCAAACAACCTCCAGTTTGGAGATTGCTCGGTCACAGCCGACGCAGAGCGCATCCGCTCCGATCCGTTGTTCGGCCAGCGGCGGGAAAACTTGAGCGGAATCCGCTGCTGGAGCGGCGAACCTCAGTCGGAATCGCCCGGGGCGTAAAAGACGAACGCCCCGGAGCGCCATTCCCGCTCACTTCGGCTGGCGACCAGCCGCATTCCCATGGTTTCGTAAGCGGACTGAACCGCTGCAAACTCCCTCCGCAGAATTCCAGCCAGCACAAGCACGCCATCGGGCCGCACCAGCCCAGCCAACCGTGCCCGCTCCGCGATCAGGAGCGTCGAAACCAAATTGGCGCACACCAGATCGTACTGGAGCGCCGGCTTCACTGGCAGCGTCGTCACGTCCTGACGGCGGATCTGCAGCCAGGGGAGGACGCGGTTCCGCCGCGCATTCGCGGTGGCCACGTGGACGGCCTCCGGATCGAAGTCGAACGCGTGAACCGGCGCGAAGCCGAGTTTGGCCGCCGCAAGGGCAAGAATGCCCGAACCCGTCCCCACGTCGAGGAATGACTGCCGCGCGCCGTACCGTCGCCGCCGGACGAGTTCGCGCAGGCAAAAGCCCGTCGTGGCATGCTGGCCGGTGCCAAAGCTCAGCCCCGGATCAAGCACCACCACGGCCTGACCGCGCTTCGGCTTCCGCCGGCTCCAACTCGGCTTGATGAGCAGCGCCCCGCCCACTTCAATCGGCCGGAAATGCCGCTTCCAAGAAACCGCCCAGTTCTCTGGGGGCAATCGGCGCAAAGAAACCCGCGTCGAACCTGGCCTAAGCCCCGCCTCCTTGATACGCCGAATCGCTGCTTTCAGTTCCTCCTGCTTTCGGGCCAGATTCACGGGGAGCTTCGGCAGGAATACCGAAACGGCGGTGGTGTTCTTCCGTGCGTCAAAATGGACCGACGCCAGCGTGCCAAAGATTCCGGCGAGGACCTCCGCGATGGCATCCTCCGCCTCCGAAGAGGTGGCGACCGACAATTGCCAGAGCCGGCGGGCTTTCACGGGAGTTTCCGCCAAGGGGCGAAGTTCAGCAGTTCCAATTCCGCGCGAGGTTGTCCGAGCGCAACGCGCGTGACCGTGGCGTAATCCACCGCTAAGGAAGCGGTTTGAGGCAGCGGCATGTTCAACACGATGGCGAGAATCATGCGGACCACGCCGCCGTGACACGCGATGGCCACGTTCCGTCCCGGCTGTTCGCGCACAATCTGCCGCACGCACGGTTCCACGCGCGCCCGGAAGCTCGTCCCGGTTTCGCCGTTGGGCACTTCCCCGCGTTCCAAGTGATGCAACCAGTCCCAGGCGCTGTGACCAAACCGTTCCTTCACGGCATCCCAACCCAGGTCCGTCCAATCGCCGAAATCCACTTCGCGCAAACCGGGCAACACCACCGGCGTCGGGGCGCCGTCATGGAGCCAGGGAGCGAGGGTCTGTTGGACGCGCTTCATGGGGCTGGCGTACAGCGCGTCCATCGGGAGACGGCCGAGGAACGCGGCCAGCGCCCGGGCCTGCTCATGGCCGCGCGCTGACAAGTTCATGTCAATGCGTCCGCCAAAGAGATTCTGATAGCGCGGCTCGACTTCCGCGTGACGCAACAAATACAAACGCGTAATGCCCATGGAAAACTCGTGACTCCCCACCCCTGCTGTCCTGGCCCGAACTCAGTTCCGCATTCCAGTTAAACCTGCAGCGCCCGCTGCTGCGCCCGCAGCAGTTCGCGGACACCGGTCTTGCCCAAGTCTAGCAGCGCCGCAAGCTGGCTTTCCGTAAAGGTCGCCTCTTCGCCGGTGCCTTGCAGCTCGATGAATTCACCCGCCGAGTTCATGACCAGGTTGAAGTCCACGCTCGCGGCCGCGTCCTCCGTGTAGCACAAATCGAGCAGCGCCCGGCCATTGACGATGCCCATGCTGACGGCCGCCACCCCGTGCAGGAGCGGACTGCCGATCAGTTTACCCTCGGCAACCAAACGCCGGAGCGCCAGCACCAAGGCCACGTAACCACCCGTGATGGCTGCGGTGCGTGTGCCGCCATCGGCCTGCAACACGTCGCAATCCACCCAAATGGTCCGCTGTCCCAGCCGCTCCAGATCCACCGTCGCCCGCATGGCGCGGCCAATCAGCCGCTGGATCTCCTGCGTGCGCCCCTCAATCTTGCCTTTCGTGCTGTCCCGCGGCTTCCGCTGCAACGTGGAGTACGGAAGCATCGAGTATTCCGCCGTGACCCAGCCGCCGGTGACCCCCTGCTCTTTCATCCAGCGCGGGACGGACTCCTCAATCGTCACGCCGCAGATGACGCGGGTGTTCCCCCACTCCACCAGCGTTGAGCCCGTGGCGTGAGGAGCGATGTGATTCTGAAAGTGGACAGGGCGCAACTGGTTGGGCAGACGCCCATCGGAACGGGTCGTCGGAGAAACAGGTGTCGGCTCAGCCATATCGAGGGTGAAGGTATGAAAGAGCGCTTTGCCGGGCAACGCTGAAAGCCCAAGGATGAACCTCGCCACCCGATTGATTCATCTCTCCAACCCGGTGAATGGGAGGGCAAGTCCGCCGCAACCAGCTTCTGCAAGGACCAATCCCGGGCCGAGCAGCAATTCACATTACGGACCAGACAGGGACGCTGGGTGAGAGCACCCGGCAGAGATTGACACCGTCAAAATGAGAATTGCTGCGGCCGCAGTGATGTCGTCCCGGACTGGCCTTCTTCTGAAAACAAAGCGCCCCGCTCTTGAATCGAAGCGGGGCGTTGCTGAATACGAAGCTGAATTCGTCAGGAGCTTCAGGCTTTCGGGCTCGGAGCGGGCTTCTTGGCCGCTTCCTTTGCGGCAGGGCAACAGCCCTTGGCCTCGCCTTTGGCCTTCTCACAGTTGGCGGCTTTCGCCTTGTCGCAGGTCCCGGTTTTGGCCTTGTCACAGGCCGCAGCCTTGGACTTGTCGCAAGCGGCTTTGTCTTTCGGACAGGCGCTGTCTCCGGCCTGCAAGGCAAAGGACACCGCCACAACGCTGAGGAGCAATACTAGTTTCTTCATACTGGCCATTAGATAGCACCACCTCCCGGTTTGTTCAAATCTTCTTTCGGCCCTGCCGGGAAGAATCTTGGGCTGATCAGCCCAAGCGCGTCACGGCTTGGCCGCGGGATTGCGGAGATACCGATCCATCGCCTTGGCTGCCCGCTTGCCGTCCCCCATGGCAAGGATGACGGTGGCCGCGCCGCGCACGATGTCGCCGCCGGCAAAGACGCCCGGCAGGCTCGTCATGCCATTGTCATCCACCACGATGTTGCCCCATTGGTTCAGCTTCAACTCCGGGCAGGTGGCCGTCAGCAACGGATTGGCGCGCGTGCCAATGGCGACGACCACAACGTCACACGGGATGACGAATTCCGAGCCGGGAATGACCATCGGCCGTGCCCGCCCCGAGGCGTCGGGTTCCCCCAACTGCATGCGGACACACTTCAGCCCTGTCACCCAGCGCTTTTCATTGCCGATCACTTCGATCGGGGCCACGAGAAACTCGAACTGCAACCCTTCCTCTTCCGCGTGGTGAATCTCCTCGGCCCGCGCCGGCATCTCCTTGCGGGTCCGGCGATAAACGATGATGGAGGCCTCGGCGCCGAGCCGCTTGGCCGTGCGCGCCGAATCCATCGCCACGTTGCCGCCGCCCACGGTGGCCACTCGCTTGCCATGCAGGACGGGCGTATCCGATCGGGGAAACTGATATGCCGCCATCAAGTTGACGCGCGTCAGGTATTCGTTGGCGGAATAGACGCCCTTGAGATTCTCGCCGGGCACGTTCATGAAGACCGGCAGCCCGGCGCCGTTGGCGATGAAAACCGCGTCAAACCGCTCGCGCAACTCCTGCACGGTGTACGTGCGGCCAATCACCGTGTTGCAGATGATCTTCACACCCGCCTGCTCCAGTCGCGCCACTTCGGCCTCGACAATCTTCTTGGGCAGCCGGAATTCCGGGATGCCATACACTAGCACCCCGCCCGGCTTGTGAAGCGCCTCGAAAACCGTCACCGCGTGGCCAAGTTTTGCCAATTCGCCCGCCGCCGTGAGCCCGCCCGGGCCGGAACCGACCACGGCGACCTTTTTGCCGCTCGGCGGCGCCAATTCGAGCGCCTGTCCGTTGCTGTGCCCCCGCGCCCAGTCGCCGACGTAACGTTCCAGGTAGCCAATCGCCACGGGCAGCCCTTTGTGGCCGCGAACGCACTCGACCTCGCACTGCGTTTCCTGCGGACACACACGCCCGGTCACCGAAGGGAGCGCGTTGTCGTTCAGCAGGGACTGCGCGGCGCTCTTCAGGTCGCCCTGCGAAACAAAATCCAGAAAGCGCGGAATGTTCACCATCACCGGGCAACCGCTGACACACTTGGGATCTTTGCATTGAAGGCACCGTTCGGCTTCGAGCAAGGCGACCTGCTCGGGAAGTCCCAAATTGACTTCGTCGAAGTTGGCGTTGCGGACGAGCGGCGCCTGCTCGGCCATCTTCTGGCGGTCAATTTGCAGGCGTTGTTTCGTGGAGAGCTTGGGCGTCATGGCGTCGGTGGTAAAAATAGGCGGCTTCAAGTTGCGGCAATTAGCCCAGGCCGATCTTGCAAGCGCCGTCCTGACAGGCCGTGTTGGCTTGCTGCTCGAACTCGCGGTAGGTGCTGAGCCGGTCCATCAGCAAATCAAAATCCACGAGGTGTCCGTCGAACTCCGGGCCGTCCACGCAGGCGAACTGGGTTTGCCCGCCCACATCCACGCGGCATCCGCCGCACATCCCCGTGCCATCCACCATCACCGGATTCAGCGAGACAATTGTGCGCACGCCCAGCGGCTTCGTCAGATTGACCACCGCGCGCATCATCGGCACCGGTCCCACGGCATATACGATGTCAATGCCCCCCTGGCTCAGGGCCGCCCTAGCCGCGTCGGTCACGAACCCCTTGCGGCCATAGCTGCCGTCATCCGTGCAGACCTCC
Organism: uncultured Verrucomicrobiota bacterium; assembly: GCA_964548925.1. Taxonomy (GTDB): domain Bacteria; phylum Verrucomicrobiota; class Verrucomicrobiia; order Limisphaerales; family MWDV01; genus MWDV01. Next base: position 8,104 of record CAZJTM010000093.1, read on the forward strand.
ACCTCACCGAGTCGCCGCAGTTCCTCCTCGAAAATCACCCATTCCTTCGACCGTCCGCCGATGATGCTCAACACCGCCACCCCGCGCCGGTGCAAGCCCTGGGCGATAGGATGCACCACCGCCGTCCCCACCCCACCCCCGATGCACAACGCGCGGCCAGACGCGATCATTTCCGTGGGATGGCCGAGCGGACCGGCGATGTTGGCCAGCGAGTCGCCCACTTCCAAAGCCACCAGTTCCCGCGTGCTCTTGCCCACCGCTTGAATCACCAGGGCAATCGTGCCGGCCCGCGCATCGGCGTCCGCAATCGTCAGCGGGATACGTTCTGCGTCACCCCCCCGCTGCACAATGACGAACTGACCGGGTTGGCGGATTTCGGCGATGCGTTGGGCCATCACGTCCAACCGGGTGACGTTGGGGCTGAGTCTGGACTTGGAGACAACACGGTGCATGGTGAATCAGGTTGCTGAGGAACGGCGCGGGCCAACCACTCGCCGGTGCTAGTTCAGACCGCTGGAATTACCCCGCAGCCAGCCGCTCCAACGAAAGTCATTTCGGTTTTTCATGCGGCGGCAAGATGCGCGCAAGCTGCTCCTGAGTCAATGCGCCGCTGCGCGGCCGCGCGTCGTTTGGCCCTGTAATTGACCCCTTGACCAAATGGCCGAATGGGCGTTTGATAACTGTGAGTCCAAGTTCCGACCGTGCGATGAAAACATCTCCCCGTTTTGTCTGGAAGTCGCGGTTCTTCGGCTGTTTGGGCGTGCTCTTGAGTGCCGCGCTCGCTGGAGCCGAATCGCCCGTCATCGAATCCATTCAGGTCCATGACACCAATCTGGTCGTCTCCGCGCACGTCCCGGAGGGCACCGTCCGCGTGACACTGGAATCGCGCGAGCGGTTGCGGGAGGGCGCCTGGACGCCCGTGGCCGTGCAGCGTCTGGATGGCCGCGGTGGCAGGGTTCACTTCCAAACCCGGCGCGCGGCCGCGGCCGCCGTGTTGCGCGTGCGCGCGGATGCCACCGAGCCGCTGCCGGCATCGTTCTATGCCGGCACCAACGCCTTCATCGCCGAAGCCGATTGGAGCGCAAATGCCGCGTTATTTGGGGACTACCGCGATGGGTCGGGCGGCACGCCCTCGGGTTCGACCACGCGCGAAGTCGCCGAATCGGACATCTGGCGGCTCGACGGCGACACGCTTTACTTCTTCAACCAATACCGCGGCCTCCAAGTGATTGACGTGGCGAATCCGGACGCCGCCACCCTCCGCGGCTCCTTGAACCTTCCCGCGGCGGGCGAGCAGATGTATTTGCTGCCTTCAAATTACGTCGCGTTGCTCATTCAAGGTCGCTGCGCCGGATATGGACTCGAGGGAGCGGGTTCCGATGGGGGCGAGGTGTTGATCGTCGCGGTCCGCAACGGCGTGCCCTCGGTGGTGACGAACCTCCCCGTCGCCGGCATGATCGCCGAAAGCCGCCTGATCGGCACCGCGCTTTACGTCGCCTCGCAGACCGCGCGCACCTCGACGAACAACGGCGGGACGACTACTTGGGAATGGGGCACGCAGATCACGTCCTTCGACCTCGCCGTGCCAGAGGCGCCGGTGACCCGCTCGACGCTGTGGTATGCGGGATATGGGCACGTCATTCACGCGACGGACACTTACCTGTTCGCCGTCACGCGGGATTCCGCGAATTGGCAACAGTCCATCGTGCAGATCGTGGACATCACGGCACCCGAGGGAACCATGCAGGCTTACGCCACGCTCACCCCGGCCGGGAGCGTGGCGGACAAGTTCAAACTGGACTGGACCGACGGCGTGTTCTCCGTGATCTCCGAAGTGTCGGGCACGCCGCGCGTGACGAAACTGGAGACCTTCCGCTTACCGGACCCGCGCACCGCACCGCCGTTTGCATTCCTGAAACTGGGCGAGGTTGAGCTTGGCCACGGCGAACGGCTCTATGCCACTCGTTTCGATTATCCGCGCGCCTACGTGGTCACGTTCCTGCAAATTGACCCGCTTTGGGTCGTGGACCTGAGCGACCCGGCGCGACCGAAGGTGTCAGGGGAACTGCAAGTGCCCGGTTGGTCCAGTTACATTCAACCGCGCGGCAACCAACTCGTGGCCGTGGGCGTCGAAACCAATCGCACCACGGTTTCGTTGTTCGACGTCACCGCTCCGAGCCGTCCGGCTCTGTTGAGCCGCGTCCAACTCGGCAGCAAGTATTCCTACAGTGAGGCGAATCAGGACGAGAAAGCGTTCAACGTGCTGGAGGACGCCGGTCTGATCCTGTTGCCGCTGCAGGGCTACACGACCAGCGGCTATGAATCCTGGGTGCAATTGATTGACTTGGGAGCAAACGCCCTCACGGTTCGGGGGCGGATCGAACACAAGTTGACTCCGCGCCGGGCCACCCTGCACCGCAACCGCGTGGTTTCCGTTTCCGGCGTGGAATTGCTCAGTGTGGATACCACGGATCGCGACCGGCCTCAACTCACCGGCCAGCTTGATCTGGGTTGGTCCGTCAATCGCGTCCTGCTCGCCGGCGATTTCCTCCTCGAACTCACGACCGGCGAGAGCTGGTATGGCCAGGAGCAGCCCATGGTGCGCGTGGCCACTGTTCTCAACCCGGACATGGTACTCGCAATACTCCCGCTGACCAACACACCGATCGTAGGCGCCACCACCCTGAGCAACCGCCTCTATCTCCTGCAAGGGGATTCCGTCGGCGGCCTCGTCGTCCCAATTGACGGAACAAATCCCCCGCCCACGAACACGCTTTGGCTGACCGTCGTGGATTTGTCGAATCTTCCGGCACTGACGGTCCTCGGCCAGACCGGTGTGGTCACGGCGCCGCTGGGTTGGAATGCGGAGGCAGTGCCGCTCTGGTTGAAGCCCGGGTTGTTGGTTTGGGTAGGGGGTGGGACCGGCGATTATTGGTGGTGGGCGTGGGATGTGACGCCGAGGGGCGGCTTACTCGGAGGCGACGGATCGTTCTGGCCCTACACCTCATCCTACACCTCATCCGGCGGTGGCGGACGCCTCTTCGCCTTCGACGTCAGCGACGGCGTCGCGCCCGCATGGATATCCGAGGTGAACCTGACCACCAACGGATGGTTTGGCTTCAGCCGGCCGTTCGCCGCAGATGGGCGGGTCTATCTGAGCCACCGGGCTTACGTGGATTTCACGACCAACAGTTCGACGGGTTCAACCGAGCCAATCTCTCCCGCGTTTGGCAACATCGTCTGCTGGCCGACGCCCTACCAACGCGCGTTTCTCGACGTGGTGGATTACGCCGACGCGCTGTATCCCACGGTGCGTCCGCCGGTGAGCCTGCCGGGCGTGCTCCAAGGTATTTCCCACAGTGGGGCACTGCTCTACACGATCGGCTTCCATCGCACTTCCACAAACTTCTACGAGGGTGCCGAGGCGCTTGAAGCCAGCGCTTACGACGGCGTGTCCGCCCACCTCGTGGATTCGTTGTCGCTTTCCAATAGCTGGTCGCACCCGGCGTTGGTCTGTGGTACCAACGTGTTCCTTGGACGCGCGCCGGCCTATTTCGACGTGGAAAGCCCCATGCCACCGGTATTGGAGACGTGGACACTGTCGAGCGCCGGACGCTTCACAAAGCTCGGGTCGGTGGCGCTGCCCATCCCGGCCAGCGATCTCGTCGCATTCCCGGGCCTCCTCACGGCGCAGTTGGACTACATCCGCGTGCGAGTCTTCGACCCTTCGGATCCGGCCACGTTGCGCCCAGTGGGAGATGGCCCAAAGACCGGCTGCTCCTACTTCAACCTCCGCCACGCCGACGCCACCCCGGCGAGCGGACTGTGGCTGCCGCTCGACGCGTTTGGCGTCACCGGCATCAGTCTGTTGAAGTAGCAGCGGGCGCAGGCATCTCCCGAACCGTGCCGAGGGACCAATTGGAGTCCCGACGACCGGAGAATCACGCTTCGGAACCACGAGCCCGGCGAAATCTCGCGGGAGTTCAGAGTATTTCGGGATTCGCTCAAAGCCATCCATGGACGCTTTGAATCCCTGGTGCAAACTCTGAGCGGCTTCGAGGCGGAACCCACGACACTCCCGCAGAAAGTCCTTGCTTCCGATGCCGGAATCAGCGTCGCTGGAGGCTGCTGAATTTGACTTTCGAGCCGATTGGACCATGAACCTGAAAGAACTGAAACAAGCACTGGCCTGCGCGGAGCATGCTGCCCGACAGGCCGGCCGCCTCATCCGCCGGAACCTCCACGCCGCCAAGACGGTCAACGCGGAATGCCACCACGACATCAAGCTGGAGTTGGACGTGCGTTGCCAGAAGCTCATCGAGCGAACGCTGCACGAGCGCTTCCCCGGTTTCGCCGTATTGGGTGAGGAAGGGGTCTCGGGTTCCGCAGACGCGGACGCCCGCTGGATCGTGGACCCGATAGACGGCACCGTGAACTTTGCGCACAACGTCCCGCACGCCTGCACCTGCATTGCGCTGCAAATCCGAAGCCCGCAGCCACCGGCCCGAAACGACAAGCGCACGCCATCTTCCACCCTCCGTCTCCCCGCCTCATTCGAGACCGTCATCGGCGTCACCTACGACCCGTTCTGCGACGAATTGTGGACCGCGATCAAAGGGCAGCCAGCGCGCATGAACGGCCGCGTGATTCGCGTGAGTCGCCGGGCAAAACTGGCCGAGGCCATGGTCACCTTTGGATTCTCCAAATCGCGGGCGAACCTGGAGAAGTCCATGCCCTACTTCACCTGGCTGTGCCGGCGCGCGCGCAAGGTGCGCATCATGGGCTCGGCCGGACTGGGGCTGACTTACGTGGCGTGCGGACGTTTCGACGCCTACGTGGAACGCAAGGTCCGACTCTGGGACATCGCCGCGGGAGCGCTCCTCGTCGAGTGCGCCGGCGGCAAGTTCTGGTCGCGCAAACTCGGCGGCCACGAAGCGTACAGCATGGTGGCCAGCAACGGGATTCTGGACGCGCAACTGCCACGCCCACGCTGAGTCCTCCGCCGGTCAGCCCAACCTCGATCTTGTTTTGAAATGCGTACCAACTGCACTCTTGTTTCTTTCGTCGCGTTCGCCCTGGCCCTCCCGCTGGGGGCGGCGCCGACCATTGATCCCATTCCCACCGCGAACATTCCCGCGGGCAAATCCCTGATCGTCCCGGTCACCGCCAGCTCGCCCAATGGTCGTCCGCTCACGTTCACGGCCGTGAGCAGCACGAATCGCATCACCGTCGAGGTCCGCACCAACAATCTGTTTTGGAAGATGTCCGTGGTTCAGCAGGCCGCCCCCGGCGCGACCGGCTCCTACCAGATTCCGTTTCGTGGTACGGTGATCACGGTCACGAACCTTGGCGACATGACATTCATGTTGTTCAAGGATCTGGCACCGCGAACGGTGGACGTTTTTGTCGGACTGACCGCGTCGGGATTCTACAATTCAAACACCGTCTATCACCGGGTCATTCCCAACTTCATGATTCAGGGCGGCGATCCCAAGACCAACGGCACTGGCGGACCCGTCTTTCGCTACGAGGACGAGTTTCATCCGCAAGCCATTTTCAGCGGCCACGGCCAACTGGCGCTGGCCAATTCCGGCAAAGACACCTGCGGCTCGCAGTTCTTCGTGACGCAGGGCCCCCAGCGTTCTCTGGACTTTGGCTATACGCTCTTCGGCCAGCTCCTCCGCGGATTCAACGTGCTCACCAACGTCATCAACACGCCGCGGAACACCAGCGACCATCCGCTCGCCGAGGTTATCATCACCAAGGCGTCGCTCGTGCCCAACACAACGGACACGGTGCTGACCCTGGCCGGCACCAACCTCGCCGGTGTCTCGGGAACGATCCGCGTCATTGCCGACGATGGCGCCGGCGGGCGCGCGACGAACACGTTCACTGCCATGACCGTCACGGACACCAACAACGCGCCGCCCCTGCTCTATCCGAACACGGTGACGAATCTGGTCGCCCCTGTGAACGGACGCCTGACGAACTACTTCACCGCGATGGACCTCAACGGCGACGCCTATTACTGGTTTCCGCAATTCGCGAGCGACGCGGACTATTACAACGCGACTAATTCCTCCTACAATATTCTCGCGAACGGCCAGTTGCAGTTGTTCCTCGTGCCGAACTCGAACTTCGCGGGCGCCGTGAAATTTTATGGCATCGTCAGTTCCAGTTCGTTGTGGGAGTACTTCCCGAGCTACTTCCCCTACGACCTGCAAGCCTACACCTTTGTTTTCGGGGACACCGCGATGGGCGCGACGGCCAGCAACTTCGTCACCCAACCCAATGTCGCGTTCACCAACCAACTGCTCGCCACCTTCACCAACGGCGTGGCCGGAAGCGCGGTGACGAATTTCACCGCGTTGATCAACTGGGGCGACAACTCCACCAACAGCGGCGTGATCCTGACGAACGCCAGCGGCCGCAAAGAGGTGCGCGGCGCGCACACCTACACGAACGCCGGGACGTACCCGGTTTACGTGACAATCCGCAGCCGGTTTGGAGTGGAAACCACGGTGGTTGCCACGGCGTTCGTGCCGCCCAATCTCAGCCAGACCCACGTCGGCGCGCAGAGCACTCTCCGCTGGCCGGCGTGGGCCACGGAGTACCAACTCCAGTCGAGCACGAATCTCAATGCCGCGGCGTGGACTCCGGTGACAAACCTCCCAGCGCTCGTCGGCTACGAACAAGTCGCGACCAACAACAGCACCGGCAGCGGTTTCTTCCGATTGAAACGGTGAGGCCAGCCGTGCTCAATCCCCCGTGTCACCCGGCGCGTTTCACGGGGTCTTGGCCGATTCAATCCGGTAGAGATGCGTCTTGGTGCGCAGGATCAACGCCTTGTCCAAAATGGCGGGTGAGGCCATAAGCCCGTCCTCCAGTTTGTTCCGGGCAAGCACTTCAAAGCTCCGATCGGCTTTCACCACCGCCGCTCTTCCGTCCTGGCTGAAACAGTAGATTCGGTCCCCGGCACACACCGGCGAAGCCACATGCTCGCCGCCAAGACGTTCCTGCCAAACTTCTTTGCCGGTCCGCGCCTCGAGACAGGTCATCACGCCGCTGTCGCCCAGGAGAAACAGCAGGTCATCCTTCAGCAGGGGCGAAGGCATCCGCGGAACCCCGCGGCCAGTTTTCCACGCGACATGCGATTGCGTGACGTCGCCACGACCGTCGGCGCGGATGGCGAACAACTCGGTCTTGCCAAAACCCGACGAAAGAAACGCCAGTCCGTGGCCGAACACGGGGCGCAAGGCCACGGAGAACCCCGTGTGCCGGATCTTCCACAACTCTTGACCAGTCGCGGGATCGTAGCCGTAAGCGGCCTTGGCCCCGGCGCTGAGCAGTTGTGCCTGGCCGGCCACGGTCACGAGCAGCGGTGTCGAAAACGCCTTGCGCAGGTCCCCGCCATCGGTTGGCTGGCCGTTGGCATCCAAGTCGTTCCAATCCGCCGACCGCTCCGTGTGCCAGACGGTCTTGCCGGTCCGCTTGTCCAACGCCACCAGATACTGCACGTCCACGCCATCCATGGTGAGGATCAACCGGTCACCGACCAACACAGGCGAGGAGCCCGGCCCGCGAAAGTGCCGGCACGGCAAACCATGGCGACGCCAAAGCTCCTCGCCGGTTTCCGCGTCGAGGCACGCCGTGCCATAGCTGCCGAAGTGGAGATACACCCGCCCCGCTTCGATGACCGGCGAGGGCGACGCGTAGCTGTTCACGTCATTGCCCAGCGGTTCGGGGTTTTCGCACTGAAAGAGCCTCCGGTAATGCAGCACTTTGCCGGTGGCGGCCTCCACGCAGATCGCGAAGAATTCCGTGCCTTTGGTGGTCGCCGTCGTGAGCCAAACCCGTCCGTCCATGACGACGGGCGAGGACCAGCCGCGATGCGAGATGGGCGTCTTCCAGCGGACGTTCTCGGTTTCGCTCCAGCGCAAGGGCAGTTGCGCGGCGCGAACGTCGTCAGGCGCGAGCCCGTTCCCGGTTGGGCCGCGGTAATCCGGCCAATCCGCGTGAGCCGTCAGCGCGAGCCCGAGCGCGGCGGCGCAGGTCAGAGTTCGAAGCGCCTTCACTGGCACAACCCCTCCTTCATCCGGGCGAGCGCCCGCGCGCGATGGCTCAACGAGTTCTTCACGTCGTCGCCCAACTCGGCAAAACTCTCCGTGAAACCCGCGGGGATGAACAGTGGATCATACCCAAAACCATTCCGTCCGCGCGGCTCGAAGGCGATGCGTCCCTCGCAGGTCCCCTCGAACAACCGCGGACTCGCGGCTCCGGCCCCCGGGCCTGCTGTCCCGGCCACCGCGATGACGCAGCGGAACCGCGCGGTGCGTCGCTCGGCGGGCACGTCTTGCAGCAGGCGCAGCAGCTTGGCGTTGTTCTCGGCATCCGTCGAGTTCCCCGGCCGGCCCGAATCGAGGGCGGCAAATCGCGCCGAATGCACCCCTGGCGCTCCGTTCAGCGCGTCCACCTCCAAGCCGGAGTCATCCGCCAGCACAAGGAAGGAATCCTCCTCCCCCGCTGTGGGCTGCGGGCAACAAACTTGCGCTTGCCACCGGGCCAGTTCGACCGCCTTCTTACTGGCGTTCCCGGCAAATGTCGCCGCGTCCTCGATGACTTGGGGCGCGTCCGGAAAATCGTTCAACGTGAGATAACGGAGGTCGTCTCCGAGAATGGCGCGAATCTCGCCCACTTTGTGGGCGTTGCGGGTGGCAAGCAACAGGGTCAGCATCGTGGCCACGAAACTAGCAGGAGCGCGCCCGGCGCGAAAGTCCGCTCCGCCCGACGGCAGCAATTCTCACTATGCACCAGATAGAATCGCCGGGTGAGGTCACCCGGCCGACAACCGGGCGGTTTTGTGCGGAGGAAGGCCGGGAGCCCTCACCCGGCGGAGATTAACACCGTCATCATGAGAATTGTTGGCCCGACCGACGCGGCATGATGCCGCCGGCGGTTACGGCGACACAATCTCGAACGGGATGGCTGGCAGCGTGGCCGCGACAGAGCGGTTGGCCTGCGCCTTGGCCTTGCCGGCGGGACCGGGCCGATTGGCAAACGCCCTTACGATGAGGTTGCCCTTGTCCCCGGGCTTGGATTTCTCGGCATCGGCGTTGAGCGTGAGTTCAGTCCCGTCTCTCGACGGCGTGATCTTGCCAAGCGTGATGCCGTCGGGAGCGTCGCTGAGTTCGAGCTTGAATTGTTCCGCAAACGCCCGCGCGGGCGCGTCAATGCGCACAACAGCCGCGCCGCCCGCGGGAATCTTCACCGGCGTGGCGCTTAGAATCTTCACGTTGCCCCGGCCAAATCCGCGGGTGACCGCCACCCGCAATTCGTTGGCCGGCACCAGATGCCGGTAGAAAAACGCCTGCATCATGTCCTCGGCCGGCACCGCGGCATGCGTGACCTCGCGGCCCGCGATCTTCGCCCGGCCTTCCATGTGAAGCTCCACCGGCGACTCCGGCGCGAACCACGGCGCGGTGAGCGTAAGCTTCACCTGGTCCTGGCCCGCCGGCACGCGTCCGCCGCTCAGGCTGAACCCGGCGGGCGCATCCTTCAGGGCCAGTGTGATCTCATTGGTGAAGCCGTCCTTGCGCAGCGCATACACGGTGATGGGTACGCTCGCACCGGCGCGGGCGCTCAGGCTCGACGGCACCACGCGGAGGGCGAAGTCCGGTTGCGGCGGGCTGACGCGCAGGCGGTAGCCGTAGTCGGGTCCGCCCTGGCGTGGCGCGTCGGTGAGGTGCAGGTAGTAAGTGCCGTCGGTGGGCAGCGTGGCGCGCAGGTAGGAGTCGGCGTGATGCGTCGTCAAACCGGCGCCCTTGTCCTCGGAATCGTCGTTGGCGGCGAGCTGTCTTCCCGAGGCATCGGTGAGCTTGAGCTGCGAATCGAGCGCTGAGTTCAGCCGGCGCGCGGAGACTTCGGCCACGATCTCGTCGCCGGCCTTGCCCTCGAAGCGGAACACGTCGGCGTCGCCCGCGGGGTCAATCCGGCCATTAACAATGATTGGCAGGGCAAGCCGTTGCGCTTGCTTCGGCTCGTTGTTGCCTTCCTGTTCGAGGCCCTCCGGCAAGGTGTCCACCGCGAACGGCACGAAGTTGGAAACCCGGTCGTCCGTGCGGAGGTCCAAGCTGCGGATGCCGGGCGGTTGGGCACGGTTGTCCACGGTCAGTTTCGTCGCGGATAAATTCCATCCCTTGAGTTCGACCTCCGTTGGCTCGCCCGCCCGGCCGCCCAACGGGAAAATGCTCGTGACGAACGGCACTTCGCCAACGGTCAGGCGATAAACGAAATCCTCACGCCCGCGATAGATCGCGTCCTTGATCTCGATGACGTAGTCGCCGTCACGCGGGATTTCGTAGTAGAGCACCGGGTCGGGGTGGAAGCGGAAATCGTCGGCGTAGGCGAGTTCTCTGCCCTTGGCGTCGCGCAGGGCCAGCGTCGCCTGAAACCAGCCCGGCACGGCGTCGGCGATGTAGGGAATGAGCGCGCGGGCCTGGACCGCGACGACCAACCGCTGCCCCTTGCGGGCGGCAAACCGGAAGGAGTCCACCGTGCCGGGCATGATCTGGCCGTTCACCGTGGCGGGAAGACGAACGCGCATCTCGCTGCGCGTCGGGGGATTGGTCACCGTGCGGCCCAAGCGCTCCAGGAAACGGTCCAGGTCCGGATTGGCCGCGCGGGCGGCGGGCTCGGAAATCTCGGGCAGTTGCCCAACATGGAAGACCAGCGGATTGGAGAGTCCCGCAGGTGTGGCGAGCCGTATCTCGCGGGCGCCGGGTTCGGCGTTGGTGGCGAGCGTGACGCGGACGGTGGCAAGTTCGGCAATCGCCGGGGTGGCCTGGCGGTTGGGCGGATTCTTCAATACTTGGTCCCGAATGTCGGCCAGCTTCTTCTCGTCCGCCGCGCTCCACACATTGGTGGAGTTCCTCACGCCGCGGCGTTCGTCGCGCAGCGCCGCTTGCTTGCGGTCCTGCAAGGCCCGCAACTCATCGCGAAGTTGGTTGAATTTGCCCTGGTTCATCGGCTTGTAGAGGCCGACGACTGTGGCATCCGCGCCACTGCCGGACAGAAGAGCGTAGGTCGCGCCTTCCAGGAATTGTCCGCCCACGACGACCTGGAAGGTGCTGCCCGCCTGTCCGCCCGCAGGATAGACGTAACCGATCCGGGGCGTGGGTTGGGAAAGAGCCGAAGCGGCGAAGAGGATCAGGCAGGCGGAACTCAAGGCGAAACCCGAACCTCGAAATCCGAAGGCCAAAGGAAACTCGAAGCTCGAAATCCGGAGTTGACCGCAACGGCGGGTCTTGTCCCGTGGGGACACCAGCCTGAACGCTGAGGCGCAGAGCGCGCCGGCGGTACGCCGAGAAAGCGAACACAAAGCTCCGAGTCCTCCGCGTTGCCGCGCAAGAACTCCTTCCTGACCCGGCCGCCCGGTTCCGGCTTCGGACCTCGGACTTCGGGCTTCGCACTTGATGGTGTTTGGGCTCACACGATCTCCTTCAACCGCCCGCCGGACTTCACGTTTTCACCGGCGGCGGGCGTGACCCGCGCCAGCGAGCCTTGCGGATGCGGCAGCTTCGCGTCCAGGTCAATGCCCATCAACTCATACATGCTGCCGAGCAAATCGCACGGATAGACAGGCCGATCCTTGACCTCTTCGCCCTTGGCATCGGTCGCGCCGACGATCTGCCCGCCTTTGAACCCGCCACCCGCGACCACCGCCGAAAACGCCTTGCCGTAGTGATTGCGCCCGCCGTTCCACGGCGCCTCCCATTGGACCTTCGGGGTGCGACCGAATTCGCCACAGCACCAGAGGATCGTGCTTTCCAGCAAGCCGCGGTCGGACAGGTCTTGGAGCAACGAGGCGAACCCCTTGTCGAACTCCGGCAGCTTGCGGTTCATCGTTTGGAAATGCTGCTTGTGCGTGTCCCAACCTTCGTAGTTGATCGTGACGTAGGGCACGCCCTTCTCGACCAACCGCCGCGCCATCAAACACGACTGCCCGAACGTCGTCCGCCCGTAGCTGTCACGCAGTTCGTTCTTCTCCTGGGAGAGATCAAACAACTTGCCGGCGTCGCCGAGGATGAGTTCGTAAGCCTGTTCCTCGGACTGGTAAAGCGTTTGAAGCGTTGCGTCGCCGGGCAGGGTGCGCCCGAGGGTGTTCAGCTTGTCCAACAGCGCCCGGCGATCCCGCTGCCGCTGGTCCGTAAGGCCCGCCGCCACGACGCCTTCGACGTTGAAACGTGGTTGGTTGGGATCGCCGCCCGTGGCGAAGGGTTTGTATTTCGAGCCGAGGAAACCCGCTTCCGAGAACCGCCCTTGCGGCTTGGTCAACACGATGTAGGGCGGGATCAGCCCCTTGTAGCCGGCGTCGTAGCCTCGGAAGAGCGACGTCACCGCGCCGATGCAGGGATAGACATCGCGCTCTCCGGACGGACGGCCCGTCTGCACCATGTAAGCGGCGGTCTCGTGGCCGTTGTTGCCGTGCGTCATGCTGCGGATGATCGAAAACTTGTCCGCCTGCTTCGCGAGCTGTGGCAAGAGCTGCCCGATGCGGATGCCGTCCACGTTCGTGGCGATTGGTTTGTCCAGCGAGCCGCAGTAGTCGCGCCCGGCGTCTGGCTTTGGGTCGAACGTGTCAATGTGGCAGGGGCCGCCCCACATCCAGATTTGGATCACCGACTTGGCCTTTGCCGCGCGAGGGGCGGCGTGCGAGCGCACTCCCCAGCCGTTGGCAAGAAACAAGCCGGCGGTGCCGAAGAGGCAGCGGCGGAGCGCTTCGCGGCGGGAGAACGGAGGGTTGCCCAAGCGGGAAAGGAGACGCGCGGCGTCGCGCTCCAGTTCATTGCGGAGAGAGGTGCGGTACGGATTCATGCGCTTGCCCTATGGCTGAAGGTTTTCCAGTCGCGTATGGACGCTGGTGAATTCGCGTTTCGGTGCATTTGCTCACGGCAGACTCTCGTCGAAGCCCGCTGGGTATGCAAGACGCCGGGCAGGGACAAAGAGTTACGATCTGCATATCCCCTTCCCTCTAGTCTCTGATAGCGTTACTCTGTCGGCATG